>DATFRN010000438.1:0-5024 GCA_035263165.1 Acidimicrobiales bacterium
GGCCTGGACGCCGCCGGTACGATCCGCCGGATGCTCGCCGACCTGCTCGCCCACCCCGGTGTCGAGGAGGTGTGTGAGCTGGCCGGCCCGTTCGGGATCATGGCGTTCCACGGCGGGAGCCTGGAGCGGGGGACGGACGTCATCGCCGAGCGTGCCGCCTCCCGGGCGGGGGCGTCGTTCTACGCCATCCGCCAGCCCGAGGACCTGAACTGGCACATCCCCTCCGTCGCCGTCGACCCGGCGCACTCGCCCGCGCTGGCCGGGTTCCTGGCCCACGTCGACACCGTGGTGGCCGTGCACGGCTACGGCCGCCAGGAGATGTGGACGACCCTCCTGCTCGGCGGCCGCAACCGGGGCGTGGCCGCCCGGCTGCGGACGGTGCTGGAGGGCGGCCTCGGGCCCGGCTTCACCATCCTCGACGACCTCGACCAGATCCCGGCCCCGCTGCGGGGCCAGCACCCCCGCAACCCGGTCAACCTCCCCCGGGCCGCGGGCGTCCAACTCGAGCTGCCGCCCCGGGTGCGGCCCGGCACCGGCGCCCCCACCTACCGCCCGGCCTACGAGGCGGCGGTCGTCGACGCGCTGGTGAGCGTCGCCAGCGGCGCTATATGACGACCGGATGGTCGATCGAATTAGGTTCAGTCACCGAAACCCTTTACGCCGTTAACAAAAGCTCGGGTAACGGTCAGATGAGGTCGAGGTCGTGGGCCCGGGCGATGGCCTCGGCCCGGTTGCGGGCCGACAACTTGTGCAGGGCGCGCTGCCAATAGGTCTTGACCGTGTTGGCGGCCAGGCCCAGCCGCTGGGCGATCTCGTTGTTGGTGTTGCCCATGGCCACCAGGCGGAGGATCTGGTGCTCGCGGCGGGTCAGCGCCGGCACCGATCCCGGCCGGCGGCCGCCGGTGAGACCGTTGCGGCCGTGCTCGGGGCGCTCGACCCCGGCGGCCCGCTGGATGCCGGCCACCACCTCCACGAAGGCCGTATCGGTGACGACGCACCCGTTGTCGTTCGACTCGGGGTGACGCAGCTCGGTTTCGCGCTGGGTGTCCGCGACAACGATGCGCGTCAGCGGGTGTGTGGCGCGCAGCGCCTCGATCGTCTCGCTCGCCACCTCGCCGGCCGGGTCGAGGTGCAGCAGCACCACATCCGGCCGGACGCGATCGACCAGGGCCATGGCGTCGGGCCCGGCCGCGGCGTGGCCGACGACGTGGATCGGCGGCCCGACGACCGCCCCGCCCTCGCCGCCCTCGGACAGCGCGCCGTCGACCACCACGACGGATATCCGGGGCCCTCCGACAGACATGTGCGTACGTCTGACAGCGGGCGCGTGCATGCCCCCTTCATCCCTCGTCTGCGGCGCGCGATTGGACCGTGACTCGCGGCGTGCCATGTTCCCCTCCGACACTGGCCCCCTGAGTGATCATACGCCTACATGATCGCCCTGTCTTTGCTGTGACAAGAAGTCGTCACGCCACCGTCATGCGTGGTCATCTTCCGGACTCCGGATCGGCCGTCGCGGCGGCCCGCAGCCGGTCCGCGGCCCGGTGGCAGCGGGGCGCGGCCGCCTCGCCGACGTCGCCGACGAGCGTCCGGACCCTCGCCTCGGCCCGGGGGCCGAGGGCGTCGTAGGCCTCGATCACCAGGGCCCGGGCCGCGCCCAGCGGCCAGTCGGGCGGCAGCAGCTCGGCCGGCAGACCCGGGTCCGACGCCACCAGGGCGGCCCACCGGGCCATGACGTCGGTGCGGGCCACCAGCGCGTCGGCCTCGGGCACCCCGTCCCGTCGTACGAGCGCCACCAGCCGGTCGAGGGTGACGACCAGGCCCTGGTAGCCGGCCCGCACGGCGGCGAGGTCCCAGGCGCCGAGCAGCTCGGCCCCGCCGGCACGGGGCACCTCCCGGGCCCGGAACACGGCGGCGTCGGCGACGCCCAGCTCGATCAGCGACCGGTCGAGCGCCGCCAGCGGGGCCCGGGGCGTGATCCACAGCCCGTCGAACAGCGGGCCGAGCCGCAGCGCCCGTAGGCGGCGGCGCAGCGCCGGCCGCCGGCGGCGGGAGGCCTCGGGGATCGAGAACGCCACGCACGTCCACTCGCCGTCCCAGGCCGCCGGCTCGGTGCCGAAGGCGACCAGCGCCCGGCCGGCGGCCATCGCCGCGGTCAGGCGCTCGGGTGCGACCCGGTAGGCGGTGCGGCGGCCGTCGCGCCGCCCCTGGAGCCAGCCGCGGCGGGACAGCCGGCTGAGCGCGGCCCGCCCCGCCGGCTCGTTGATCCCGAACTCGCCGAGCAGCGCCATCAGCGCCCAGGAGGGGACGTAGGCCGGGCTGCCGTGCCAGTAGTCGCCCAGCAGGCCCATGAGCAGGCGCGACGCGGGCTGGTCGTCGAGCGGCGAGGCCGCCGTCACCCGAGCGCTGGCCCCCGAGGTCACGGCACGCCGGCACCGAGCTGCTCGACCACGACGTCTCCCATCGCGACCCCCCTGGCCCCCTCGCCCGAAATGCTACCGAAAGTAACCTCTCCGGTCCCAAACGTGATCTGAGGCACAAGTAAGGCGTTCTCCCGATGCGCCGGAGACGCGCGGCGGGGAGGATCGACCGGTCCCTCCGACCTCCCGCGAGCAAGGAAGCCCCGTGCCGACGCTGACCCCGCTGCCCATCAGCCCCGCCTTCGACCGCCACGTCCGCCGCACCGCCCTGTCCGACCTGCCGACCTTCGGCTACGTGCTGGGGACCGCCTTCCACGACGACCCCGTGCTGCGCTGGGTGATCCCCGACGACGACCGCCGACGGGTCCGCCTGCCGGCCCTGATGGAGCTGCTGGCCGCCCGCTTCCACCCCCACGGCGAGAACCGGCTCAACGAAGCGGGCACCGGCGCCGCCGTGTGGGCCCCGCCCGGCGCCACCTTCTCGCCCGAGGACGACGCCCGGTTCGAGGCCTCCCTGGTCGTGGCGGCCGGCGGCTACCTCGACCGGCTGGGCGAGCTGGTCGGCCTGTTGGAGGCCCACCACCCGGTCCAGCCCCACTACTACCTGGCGCTCATGGGCGTGATCCCCGACCGCCAGGGGTCCGGGATCGGCGGGGCGCTGCTGCGGGCCGTGCTCGGCAGCGCCGACCGGCAGGGCGTCCCCGCCTACCTGGAGGCCACCTCGCCCCGCAGCCGGGAGCTGTACGAGCGCCACGGCTTCGTCACCCACGCCGAGCTGCGCACCGCCGACTGCCCGCCGCTGTGGGCGATGTGGCGGGCGCCGGCGCCGCAGCCTCCCCCGCCGCCGGTGTAGCGGTCCGGATCCGCCATGCTGGTGGGGCATGGGCTTCTACAGCGACCGCGTCGCGCCCCGCCTCATCGACGCCTGCCTGGGCGGCAAGGCCTTCCTGCCGCTGCGGGAGCGGACCGCCGCGGGCCTGAGCGGCGACGTGCTGGAGCTCGGGTTCGGCAGCGGCCGCAACGTCGACGCCTATCCCGACGAGGTGCGCCGGGTGCTGGCGGTCGATCCTCAGCCCCAGGCCCGGCGCATGGCCGCACCGCGGGTGGCCCGGTCCCGGGCGCCGATCAGCTACGTCGAGCTGGACGAGGGCGAAACCCTGCGCCTCGACGACGCCAGCGTCGACCACGCGCTGTCGACGTTCACGCTGTGCAGCGTGGCCGACCCGTCGGTCACGCTCGGCGAGGTGCGGCGGGTGCTGCGGCCCGGGGGGCGGCTCCACTTCCTGGAGCACGGCCGCTCGCCCGAGCAGCGGGTGGCCAAGTGGCAGGACCGGCTCACCCCGCTGCAACGCCGGTTCGTCGGCGGCTGCCACCTCAACCGGCCGATCGACCGGCTGCTGGCCGACGCCGGCTTCGAGGTCACCCAGATGCGGCACTACTACCTGCAGGCCCCGCGGCCCAGCGGCTACATGTACGAGGGCGTCGCCGCCCGGCGGTGATCGCCGCCCAGGGGCGTAGCCTGGCGTCCATGAGCGTGGCCGTCGACCTGGCAGGGCTGACCGAGCGGATCGCCGAGTTCGGCCCCGCGGCGTTCCTCGTGAGCGTGGGTGACGACGGCCCCCACGTGGTGTCCGTGCGGGTGGCCACGGGCGAGACCGCCCTGCTGATGACCGCCGGCAGGAGCACCCGGGCCAACGTGGCCGCCCGGCCGGCCGTCACGCTGCTGTGGCCGGCCCTGCCCGGGGGGGCCTACAGCCTGCTGGTCGACGGGACCGCCCGCGTGCTGCCGGGCGACGACGGCACGGTGGCGCTCGAGCCCGCCTCGGGCGTGCTGCACCGGGTGGCCGACGCCGCCGGGTCGGGCCCGACGTGCCTGCCGGTCGCCGAGCCGGCGCCCCCGGCCGGCTGACCACCCCGGCCGGCTGACCGCCCGGGGTGGCGGGGCGGGCTACCGTGACGGGTCCGTCGACTGGGGCCGAGGGAGGGTCGAGCATGGGGACGAAGCCGTGGCGGCGCCGCGTCGCCCCCGCGGCCGCGGCCGTCGCGGTGGCCGCCGCCGGCGCGGCGGCAGCCGCCGCTGCGTTCCTCGCCACCCGCCGCCCGACGACCCGCACGGCCGGCGCGGGCGGCACGGCCCCCCAGCCGCCGCCAACGGCCGCGTCCGAGCCGGAGCCGATCGCCCCGGTCCTCCCCCTCCGCTCCCGCCGCCCGACCCCCGCTCACCGCCAGGCGCCACTCCCGGCCGACCCGCCGACGGTGGCGACGCTCACCCGCCTGGCCCAGGGCCTGGCCGCCCTCCCGATCGAGCCCGACCCGCCGCTGACGGCTGCGCCCGCCGCCGCACCAGCGCCCCCCGACGACACGGCCACCCAGGGCGACCAGCCGGCACCGCCGGGCACCACCGAGCCCACGCCGGCCCCCGGCGCCACTGCGGCACACCAAGCCCCGCCGACCCCGGCAGCACCCGCACGAGCGACCCCCGACGCCACCGCGCCCACGCCACCAGCCCCCGCCCCGGCGACCCCCGGCGACGCCGCCACACCGCACACGCCACCGGCACCCGCCCCGGCGACCCCCGGCGAGGCGGCCACCCCGCGCCCCCGG
>DATFRN010000439.1:0-6037 GCA_035263165.1 Acidimicrobiales bacterium
CGGCCGCTGGGGGTGGGGCGTGGGTCTCAGCGGGGGTGGGGTCGCGGTGGGGTGGGGGTGTGGGGTCGGCTGCTGCTTGGGCTGGGGCGGCGGTCTCGCCGGGGGTGGGATCGCGGCATGGCCTGGGCCGGCGCTCGGGCGTGGCGTCCCGGCCCAGGCGGTGTGCGGTCGTGGGCGCGCGGACCGTGGCGTCGGTGTCGGAGGGTGTGGTGTCGGGGTCCGGGTGCGGTGCGTGGTGCTCGGTGGGCGCGGTCTCGGTCGCCGGGTGGAGGGCCGCGACCGACGACCACGTGCGTAGCTGCGCGTCCGTTCGGGTTGCCTCCTCGACGATGCGGTCGAGCCAGTAGAGCGTCCACAGTTCGGCGGTCGACGGTGGCGGTGGGGCCGTGGGTAGGCCGAGGACGCGGCGGCAGGCGTCGGCGATCACGCCCTCGGGGCGGTCCGGTAGCGGCGTCACCTCGTCGCCCTGGCGGAGTACGCCTGCCGTCTCGCCCGTGCTCTCGACCAGCAGCGTGACCGTGACCGGCGGTGAGCCGGGACCGCGCCGGGTGCGGCCGCGGGCGTCCAGGGGGTGGGCCCAGCCCTGGCAGGACACGCCGACAGCACGCCAGTGCGGCGGTGCCTCCAGGCGGAGCAGGAGCTCGAGCGGGTGGGCGCCGTCGAGGTCCATCCAGGACAGCTCGGGACCGCCGGCGGCCGGGTCGGACGACACCCGCAGGAGGGCGCTCTCGACACCGGCGGTCGACAGCTCGACCTCCGCCGCCTCGACGAGGGCTTGGAGCGGGATGAGATGGGCGCGCGGGCGCATGACAGCCTCCGGACACGAAGCGAGGAACCGTGTTGAGAGGCGGTCGCGCTGCCGGCAGGTGCCGGCCGGGGGACCACGAGCCCGTCGAACGGAACAGTACCGACCGGGTGTGACGCTCAGGCGTCGACGAAGCGGTCGAGGCCGGGGCGGCGGCGCTCGGACAGCTGGCGGGCCAGGCGGGCGTCGCTGCACACGTAGGCGTCGAGCACCGTGCGGGGCAGCTCGTGGATGCGCTCCCGGTCGACCTCGACCGGCGTCAGGCCCACCAGCCGGGCGATCGACTTCAGCCCGCACGAGATGCGCAGCACCCGGCCCACGTCGCCCCGGTACATGCGGTAGGCGTCCAGGTGGCGGTGCCCGTGCCAGCTGGCCCGGTAGGCGCCCGCGTGCCCCCGCAGCGGCCCCCGGCCCAGCACCACCGTCCCGTCGGGCACCAGCGCCAGGCCGAGCGGCACCCCCAGCGCCGCCGCCCGGTCGGACAGGAACGGCAGGTCGAACGCCGCCCCGTTCCACGTGGCCAGCACCCCCGGCGCCAGCGCCCGCAGCCGGTCGTCCAGCGAGCGCAGCAGGTCGGGCTCGAGGCCGTCGTAGACCTCGTCGCCCTCCGGCGTCGACAGCGCCGCCAGCAGCACCGGCGACACCGCGGGGTCGAGGCCGTCGATCAGCGTGTCGGTCTCGATGTCGAGGCCGTAGATGGGGACCGACCCGCCCAACCCCGGCCTCAGCTCACCGCCAGGACCACGGCGGCGTAGTGGCAGGCGAACCCGATCAGCGTGCAGGTGTGGAAGATCTCGTGGTAGCCGAACGTGGCCGGCGCCGGGTCGGGGCGCTTGAGGGCGTAGACCAGCCCGCCCACGCTGTAGGCCAGGCCGCCGGCGATGATCAGGGCCACCGTGCCCGCCCCGCCGTTGCGGGCCAGCGCCGGCAGGACCGACACCGCCACCCAGCCGAGCGCCACGTAGAACGGCGTGTACAGCCAGGGCGGCGCCGACAGCCACGCCACCCGGAACACGATGCCGGCCAGGGCGCCGACCCACACGACGGTGAGGACCACCGTGCGGGCCGTGCCGTCCAGGAGCGCCAGGCAGATCGGCGTGTAGGTGCCGGCGATCATCAGGAAGATGTTGGAATGGTCGAGCCGCCGCAGCAGTGCGTGGGTGCGAGGCGACCAGTGGCCGCGGTGGTAGAGGGCGCTCACGCCGAACAGCTCGGCGGTGGCGAGGGCGAACACGAGGCAGCCCCAGCGCTCGGTGGGGGTGTCGGCCACGAAGACGACCAGGATCAGGCCGGTGACCAGCGACACCGGGAAGGCCAGCATGTGCAGCATGCCCCGCATCCGGGGCTTGGGGGGCGAGGGGGAGATCCGGGCCGCGGCGGCGTCGACCGACGACATCCGTCCCAACCTATCCAGGGGAGGGACGGCCGTCAGGCCGGTGTGACGGACGGCCGGTGGCGACTCAGGCCGGGATCGTGCCGTCGAGGACCTGGGTGACGAGGGCGGCCACCGGGCTGCGCTCGGCCCGGGTCAGCGACACGTGGCCGAACAGGGGGTGGCCCTTGAGCGTCTCGATCACCGACGCGATGCCGTCGTGGCGGCCCACCCGGAGGTTGTCCCGCTGGGCCACGTCGTGGGTCAGCACCACGCGGCTGCCCTGGCCCAGGCGGCTGAGCGCCGTGAGCAGGACCGTGCGCTCCAGGTTCTGGGCCTCGTCGATGATCACGAAGCTGTCGGTCAGGCTCCGCCCCCGGATGTGGGTCAGCGGCTGCACCTCCAGCAGCCCCCGGCCCAGCACCTCGTCGATCACCTCCTGGCCGGCGATCGCCTCCAGGGCGTCGGTGACCGCCGTGCCCCACGGCATCATCTTCTCGGCCTCCGACCCCGGCAGGTAGCCCAGGTCCTGGCCGCCGACCGGGAAGATCGGCCGGAACACGATCACCCGGTGGTGGGTGCGCTCCTCCATCACGGCGTCGAGCCCGGCCGCCAGCGCCAGCACGCTCTTGCCGGTGCCCGCCGGCCCGCCGAGCGACACGATCCCCACGTGGTCGTCGGCCAGCAGGTCGACCGCGATGCGCTGCTCGGCCGACCGGCCCCGGACGTCGAACAGCGCCCGGTCGCTGCGGGCGAGGTGGATGCGCTTGTCGTCCCGCACCCGCCCCAGCGCCGACTGGCTGCCCGCGTGCAGCACCACGCCCGAGTTGCACGGCAGCAGCCGGGCCTCGGCCGACTCGACCGCGTGCTCCTCGAACAGCGTGTCGATGACCGACCGCTCGACGTCCAGCTCGACCACGCCCGTCCAGCTCGAGTCGCTGGCCAGCTCGTTGCGGTACTCGTCGGCCGCCAGGCCGACCACCGACGCCTTCAGGCGCAGCGGCAGGTCCTTGGTGACGATGGTGACGTCGCGCCCCTCGCTGGCCAGGTTGCGCCCGACCGCGAGGATGCGGTGGTCGTTGGTGTCCCGGCCGAAGGCCGCGGGGAAGCCGGCCATCTCCGTGTGGTTGACCTCGACCCGCAGCGTCCCGCCCTCGTCGTTGGCCGGCATCGGCCGCAGGAGCGAACCGTGCGCCAGCCGCAGGCTCTCCAGCTGCCGCAGCGTCTCACGGGCGGCCCAACCGAGTTCCGGGTGGTGCCGCTTGCCCTCCAACTCGGTCAGCACCACCAGTGGGACCACCACCTCGTGCTCGGCGAAGCGCTCCAGCGCCCGCGGGTCGGCGAGGAGCACCGACGTGTCGAGAACGAACGTGCGGCCGGAATCGGTCACAGGACCCCCAGTGAGTCGGGGCAGGACGCCCGCCCGGGCCGGCAGGCGGCCGGCCGCACGGGCGCTGCGCAGGCGGGTGTGTCACCGACGGCCAGTCAAGCCCACGCCCCCGTGGGGGGCGCGGATGGTCGCCTGGGGGCCGGTCACACGCTGATGGAGGACGCGCCGGCCGCATCGGTCACGAGCACCACGTGGAGGGCGGTCGGGCCGTGGGCGCCCAGCGTGAGGAGCTGCTCGATGTCACCGGTCCGGGACGGACCTGTGACCAGCACCAACGACGGGGGCGGCGCATCACCCGCGGAGCCTAGGCGGCGCAGGACGTCCGCGGGCGTGGGAACGAGAACATTCACCTCGACGACACACAGGTGGACGGCAGGCAGCAGGGAGGCCGTGCGCCCGCCCGCGGCCCGGCTGTCGAGCACCAGGCTGCCCGTGGCGGCGACCGCCGCCACCGCCCCGGTGACCCCGAGGCCGGCCGCCGCCGAGGTCTCGGGGGTGGCCGGCGAGACCGGCGCCCCCCGCTCGGCCAGGCGGGCGCCGACGGCGACCGCGGGCGGCTCGGCCGAGGTGACGACGGGCCGGCCGTCGAGCTCGTCGGCCAGGCGGTCGAGCAGGTCGTCGGGGACCCCGCCGGCCACGACGTGGCACGTGCCCTCGGCGTGGGCGACGGCGTCGGCGAAGGTGGCGACCAGGTCGTCGGGGTCGAGGTTGCGGTAGCCCGGCAGGCGGACCGGCTCGCCCGCCCCCAGCGGCGGCGGGGGGACGTGCACGGGGTTGACGAGGATGTCGCCGGCCAGCCGGGACCGGGCCGGGGCCAGGAACGCGGCCCGGTCGCCGGTCTCCCTCCCCGGGAGGGGGGACGCCGGCGCGGTCACGGCGCAGCCTTCGGGCGGTCGGGGACCCGGGCCGGCTCGCCTGGCCGGTCGCTGGTCGCCGGTCGAGATGTCGGCTCGGTGGGCCGGGTGGCCCGGCCCTGGCGCGGGGCCCGTGGCGCGGTCACGGCGCGGCGCCCGGGCGGTCGGGGACCGGTCGGCGGCGCCGGCTCGGACGGCCGGCTCGCTGGGGCCCTGCAGGATGGCGGCGCCGTCACAGCCCCGCCTGCCAGCGGTCGCGAAAGCGCTCGGGGGCCGGGACCGGCACGGTGCGGCCGGCGGCCCAGGCCCGGCCCAGGGGGAGGCGGCCGGCCAGGCTGGTGGCCCAGCGGGTCCAGCCTGCGGCGCGGGTCGTGGCGCGGTAGGCACGCGGGTCGCCCCAGGCCGTCGCCCACGCCTGCCAGGCCGCCCGCTCGGGGCGGCCCGCCGCCTCGGCCTTGCGGCGGCGCAGCGACAAGAGCAGGTCCTGGAGCGGGATCTGGACCGGGCAGGCGTCCATGCACGCCCCGCACAGCGTCGACGCTCCCGCCACCTCGGCCGCCTCGGGCTGGTCGGCCGCCAGCAGCGGGGTCAGCACCGCCCCCATCGGCCCCGGGTAGACCCAGCCGTAGGCGTGGCCCCCGGTCTGGCGGTACACCGGGCACACGTTGAGGCACGCCCCGCAGCGGATGCACCCGAGCATCTCGTGGAACTCGCCGGCCAGCAGCTCGCTGCGCCCGTTGTCCAGGATCACCACGTGCAGCTCGTCGGGCCCGTCGGCCTCGCCCGGCCCCCGCACCCCGGTCACGACGCTGGTGTACGACGACAGCCGCTGGCCGGTGGCCGACCGGGCCAGCAGCGCCAGCAGCAGGTCGGCCTGGGCCCAGTCGGCGGCCAGGCGCTCCATGCCCAGCACCGCGACGTGGACCCGGGGCAGCGCCGTCACCAGCCGCCCGTTGCCCTCGTTGGTCACCAGCACGATCGAGCCCGTGTCGGCCACGCCGATGTTGGCGCCGGTGATGCCCACCTCGGCGGCCAGGAACACCTCCCGCAGCCGCCCCCGGGCGAAGCGCACCAGGTCGGTCGGCTCGGTGGCCAGCGACGGCGGCGCCGCCACCTCCGAGACGAACAGGTCCTTGATCTGGTGGCGGTCCCGGTGGAGGGCGGGGGCGATGATGTGGCTGGGCGTCTCGCCGGCCAGCTGGATGATCCACTCGCCGAGGTCGGTCTCGACCACCTCGGCCCCGGCCGCCTCCAGCGCGGGGTTGAGGGCGATCTCCTCGGTGGCCATCGACTTGGACTTGGCCACCCGGGTGGCGCCGTGGCCCCGCACCACGTCGACGATGTAACGGCGGGCGTCGTCGGCCGTCGGCGCCCAGCACACCTGTCCGCCCCGGGCCAGCACCTGGTCGGCGAACCGCTCCAGCTGGGCCGGCAGGTCGGCCAGCACCTGGGCCTTGGCCGCCCGGGCCGCGGCGCGCAGGGCGTCGGCGTCGTCCAGCTCGGCCAGGCCGGTCCGGCGGTGGGCGGCGAAGCGGTCGACCGCCCGGGCCACGTTGGTCCGCAGCCGCTCGTCGGCCACGGCGTCGGCCGTCCGCTGCCGCAGCGTCGTGCCCGGC
>DATFRN010000440.1:0-9532 GCA_035263165.1 Acidimicrobiales bacterium
GAGCGGTACGCCCTGCTGGAGGACGCGCTGGAGATCGCCACCCGACTGTTCACCGGCGAGACCGTGTCGTACGACGGCCGGGCCGTGTCGCTGCGCGACGCCCGGCTGCGGCCGGTGCCGGTGCAGCGGCCCCGGCCGCCCATCTGGATCGGCGGCAGCGGCCCCCGGCGGACGCTGCCGCTGGTGGCCCGGTACGCCGACGCCTGGCACTCCTTCGGCACCCCCAACTCGCTGCGGGAGGCGTCCGAGCGGCTCGACCGGCTGGCCGAGGAGGCGGGCCGCGACCCCGCCGACATCCTGCGGGCCGGGTCGGTGTCGCTCGACGACGTCGACACCGCCCGGCGCCACGTGGCCAAGTGGCGCGACGCCGGGTACGGGTACCTGGTCTGCAACTGGCCGAGCGCCGGCGCGTCCCAGGTCGAGGAGTTCGCGAGCGAGGTCATGCCCGAGTTCGCCTAACTGGCGACGAAGCTGGCCTCCCGGCGGTGGAACCGCCAGGCGCCGCCGTCGCGGTCGCGGTGCAGGGTGTCCATGTAGCGGCCGACCAGCTGGACCGACCAGCCGCTCTCGCCGTGGAGCAGGAAGACCACGTCGCTGGTCGCCTGCGCCTCGTCGTCGCCCCAGCCGGTGATGTGGGTGTTGAGGACGAGGTGGCGCTGGGGCCGGCGGGGCGCCCAGCGGGCGTAGGCGGCCCGCAGGGCGTCGTGGCCCTCGTGGGTGCCCATGCCGGGGATCTCGCACACGCCGTCGGGGCAGTAGGTGGCCACGACGTCGTCGGTGCGGCCGTCGTCGAGGGCCTGGGTGTAGGCGGCGATGGCGGCCCGCACGCCGGCGTCCACGTCGGCGAGGGTGGTCACAGGCCCAGGTCCACGATCGGCATCTCCAGCGGGTTGACGTTGACCGACCGCAGGGCGGGCAGCAGCCGGTCGTAGGGCAGGGCGGCCAGGAAGCCGTCGACGGTGCGCTCGACGTTGGCGACGCCGCCCTCGATCCCGGCCGACAGCCGCAGGTACTCGAAGCCCTGCGAGTGGATCCCCCGTTGCTGGCGGGGCAGGTTGGAGAAGTCCTGGGTGGGGATCGGCGGCAGCCGGGGGTCGTCGCACGCCATCGGCTCGGGCGGCTCGGGCCGGGGCCGCTCCTCGCCCTCGGGGTAGCGGGTGAGCGACCAGATCTCCATCAGCGTCTCCTCCGGCCCGAGCGGGCGGAACCGGTAGGACGACGCGCTGCTGTACATCGGCAGCAGGAAGTAGTGGGGGAAGCAGTAGCCCATCGGCTGGTTGAGCCCGTGCTCCTCCAGCTCGTTGATGTCGGGCATGTCGTGGCCCTCGCCCCGGTGCCAGGCCGTGACCGCGTCGTTGAGCGTGCGGTTCCAGGTGGCGACGGCCAGCTCGGCATCGGCCGGCAGCTCGATGTCCCGCAGGCCCTCGGCGACGCGGACGTCGCTGGCGTGGACCATGCCGGCCATGCCCTCGCTCATCGTGCGCAGGTAGTGGAGCTCGGCGTCGACGAAGGTGCGGGGGTCGAACGCCGCGGGATCGCGGGGCGGGTAACGGCCGGGGATCACCAACTGGGGGTGGCTCTGGACGACGTGGTACTGCTCGAGGAACGCCGCCTCGGCCAGCTTCCAGTTCACCGGCAGCCGCACCGCCACCCACCACTCGGTGCGCAGCGACTCGACCCGCCAGGCGTCGTGCACGGTGGCGAACGGCTCGATGCACTCCCGCAGCGGCGGCGCGTCGGCGTCGAGGTTGATCCAGGCGCACCCGCCCCAGGTCTCGGAACGGACACTGGGGAGGTCGATGTCGCCCGGGCGGAGGTTGTGCTCGGCGAACGAGCGGGCCTTGGACACGAAGGTGTTACGGCCGTCGGGCCCGTAGCACCAGCCGTGGAACGGGCAGGTGAAGCCCGACTCGCACGTGCCCCGTCCCTCGGCCACCTGGACGCCCCGGTGGCGGCAGGCGTTGCCGAACGCCGCGACGCCGCCGTCCTCGGAGCGCACCACGATCACCGACTGGTCGAGGATCTCGTAGGTGACGAAGTCGAACGGCTGGGGGATCTCCTCCAGCCGGCACGCCATCTGCCACGTGCGGCCCCACAGCCGCTCGGCCTCCAGCCGGTAGAAGCCGGGGTCGTAGTAGCGCTGCTTGGGCGCCCGGTCGGGCACCTCGATGGCGTACGGCACGGGCTGCGCCGGCCGCTTCTGGTCCACGATCGCCACGCCACACCTCGCTTTCCGGTCCGCTTTTCCGGCTCTCCGACGGCGAGAAGTATACTAACCGGTCGGTACAATGTCGTTCTCCGAACCCCCCACCACCGCCCCCGGCGCCGACGTCGACGTGCTGGTCGACGTGCTGGTCGTGGGTGCGGGCGTGACGGGCATCTACCAGCTCCATCGTGCCCTCGAGGCCGGGTTCTCGGCGCTGCTGGTCGAGGCCGGCGGCGGCGTCGGCGGCACCTGGTACTGGAACCGCTACCCCGGCGCCCGGTTCGACTCCGAGAGCTACACCTACGCCTACCTGTTCGACCGCGAGCTGTTCGACGAGTGGGAGTGGCGGGAGCACTTCGCCGGGCAGCCCGAGACCGAGCGCTACCTCAACCACGTGGTCGACCGGTTCGGCCTGCGCCGCCACATGCGCTTCGGCGCCCGGGTCGAGGCCGCCGCCTGGGACGAGCCCGCCGGCGCCTGGCGGGTGGGGCTGGGCGGCGGCGGCCAGGTCCGGGCCCGCTTCCTGGTGGCCGCCACCGGCGTGCTGTCGGTGCCCCACTTCCCCGCCGTGCCCGGTCGGGAGACGTTCCGAGGCCCGTCGCACCACACCGGGCTGTGGCCCGAGGCGCCGGTCGACATGGCCGGCAGGCGGGTGGCCGTGATCGGCACCGGGTCGAGCGGCGTCCAGATCGTGCCCGCCATCCTCGACGAGGTGGCGGATCTGACCGTCTACCAGCGCAGCGCCAACTGGTGCACGCCGCTCAACAACGCCCCGATCACGCCCGACGAGCAGGCCCGGCTGCGGTCCGGCTTCGAGGAGATGCGGCGGATCCTCGACACCTCGGTGGCCGGGTTCCTCCACCCCGCCCACGACCGGGCCGCCGGCGACGACTCGGCCGAGGAGCGCTGGGCGTTCTTCGAGAAGATGTGGAACAGCCCGGGCTTCTCCAAGCTCACCAGCAACTACACGGACCTGACGACCGACGGGGCCGCCAACCGGGCGTGGTGCGAGTTCATCGCCGCCAAGATCCGCAGCATCGTCGACGACCCCGAGGTCGCCGAGCGGCTGGTCCCCCACGACCACCGGTACGCCGAGAAGCGCCCGCCCTTCGTGACCGGCTACTACGAGGCGTTCAACGACCCCCGGGTGACGCTGGTCGACCTGCGGGAGACGCCGATGGTGCGGGTCGTGCCCGACGGCATCGAGACGACCGCCGGGGTGCGGCCCCACGACGTCCTCGTGTGGGCCACCGGCTTCGACTTCGGCACCGGGGCGCTGCTGCGCATGGGGATCCGGGGCCGCGACGGCGTGGCGCTGGCCGACCACTGGGCCGACGGGCCGAAGACGTTCCTCGGCCTGCAGACGGCCGGGTTCCCCAACCTGTTCTTCCCCGGCGGCCCCCACGCCGCCGCCGGCAACAACCCCCGCTACAACGGCGACCAGGTCGACTTCGTCCACGAGACGCTGGTCCGCCTACGGGACCGGGGCGACGACGTCATCGAGGTCACCCCCGAGGCCGAGGACCGCTGGACCGACATGGTCGACCGGGGCGCGTCGTCCTCGCCGTTCGGGGAGAGCAGCTACTACTTCGGCACCAACATCCCCGGCAAGCCCCGCAAGTACCTCCTCAACTCGGGCGGCCGCCCCAAGCTGTTCAAGGAGTTCGCCCGGGTCCGCGACACGGACTACGCGGCCTTCCGCATCACACGGTCGCAACCGGCGTGACCCGGGCGCCCGCGGCGGCCGACCCGGTCGCCCGCGGCCGCCGAACCCGTCGCCAGCGGGCGGGGGGCGTGGGGGGGCAGAGGCTCCGGCCGGAGCCCCCCACCGTCGCTCGATCCGGCTCCGCCGGTCGAGCGACAGGAAACCGACGCCGCCGGAAGGCGGCGGCCAAAGAGGCGGGGGGAGCCAGAGGGGGGAGGGTCTCCCTCCCCCCTCCGAGAGATCACACGGTCGCAACCGGCGTGACCGGCGAGCCCACCGCGCCCGGGAGGCGCAGGGGCGGGGCCGTCAGCAGGAAGCGGCTGCGACCGTGCTCGCGCAGCCACGTCGCCAGCTCGTGGAGGTACCACATCTCCCCCAGCGGGACGCCCAGGCGGAACAGGCACAGGTGGTGGAGCGGCAGGAACGAGTGGCGGCCCGGGTCGCGGTCCTTGCCCAGCAGGCCCTCGACCGCGTAGTTGTCGGCCACCAGCCCGGCGATCTGCGAGTCGGCGATCCACTCCAGCAGCGACGGGTCGCGGGCGTCGAGGTAGCTGGCTGTCGTGAAGAGCTTCGCCGGGTCCGGATCGCGGTCCCACTCGAGCACCCGGGTGGCGAAGCCGGTGTGGAGCAGCAGCACGTCCCCCGGCTCGACGACCACGCCGTCGGCCGCCATGACCTCCTCCAGCGCCGCCCGGTCGACCCCCCGCCACTCGTCGCCGAGGTGATGGGCGAGGTCGACCAGCACGCCCCGGCCCTGGACGCCGTGGAACGCCATGTGCTCGAGGCCGAGGTGGTGGGCGAAGCTGCGGTGCGGCCCGCCGTCGCCCCGGGCGTCGTCCTGCGGGCCGACCAGGTCGACCCCGGCGCGGTAGCCGTTGTAGTAGACGGCCTCCTCCACCCCGTCGCCGTCGGCGTCGAACTCGGCGCCGACGTGGGCGAGCGAGTCCCACTGGGTCGAGTACTGCAGGGACAGCGTGACCACGTCGTCGGCCCAGACGTCGACGTACTTGGCGTCGCCCCAGTCGGGCATCTCGCTCATGTGGACGTTGTAGAAGGTGGAGGGGACGCCGCCCATGTCCTCGGTCGGGGCCAGGACCGGCGGGTGGCGGCGCTGGTTCAGGGCCGTCCCGCCCGGGAAGTCGAGCGGCAGGCTGAGGCAGAAGCTGATGCCCGCCTCGACCTCCCGCACGCCCTGGAGCACCTTCTCGGGGGTCAGCAGGTTGATGCGGCCCAGCTCGTCGTCGTCGCCCCAGTCGCCCCAGGTCGAGCCGTCCGGGCGCTGCGTCCAGCGGCGCGTCGTCACGGCCGCCAGCATTGCATGTACCGACCGGTTGGTCTATTTTTTGGGCCTGTCGGGGCCGCGTCGCGCGCCCACTCGGGAGGGTCTCACTGATGCCGGACAAGGACTTCGTCGTCTCCGCCGACGGGCACCTGCTCGAGCCCACCGACCTGTTCCGCACCCGCCTGCCCCGGCACCTGCGCGACCGGGGCGTGTGGGAGGAGGACTTCGAGATCGAGCCGCTGGTGGAGGGCGGCGCCCGCATCTTCCGGCGGCTGCACACCCCCGGGTTCGAGGGCTGGACGATCTCCCGCTACCGCCAGACCGGCGGCCGCATGCCCGAGGGCGACCCCGACGCCATCCTCGAGGACATGGACCTCGACGGCGTCGACGTGCAGGTGATGCACCCCAACCTGTCGCTGTTCGGCCTCTACTCCGACGACCACGAGCTGTCGATGGCCCACGCCCGGGTCTACAACGACTACGTCCTCGAGCGGTTCTCGCCCTACTTCTCCCGGCTGGCCCCCACGGCGCCGGTGCCGATCAGCGACGTCGGCGACGCCGTGGCGGAGATCGAGCGCATCGCCGCCGGCGGGTTCCGGGCCGTGCTGCTGCCGGCCACCCCGCCCCGGCCCTACTACCTGCGGGACTACGACCCGGTGTGGGCGGCGATCCAGGCCGGCGGCATGCACGTCTTCATCCACACCCAGACCGGCGGGGTGAAGGTCCACGACCCCGAGGCGACCACGCTGAAGGTCGTCATGGAGAACGCCCAGCAGGTCAACCAGCCGATGACCGAGAAGGCCGCGGCCAAGCGGATGATCACCCAGGCCGTCTACCAGCCGATCGTCCCCCAGCAGGTCATGTGCCAGCTGATCGGCGGCGGGGTGCCCGAGCGCTTCCCCGACCTGCACTTCGCCCTGATCGAGTTCAACGCCCACTGGCTGTCGTCGCTCGTCGGCTCGATGGACAAGTGCTGGGTCACCGGCATCGGCCAGGACGCCGACTGGTGGCTCGGGGTGTGGGACGACGACCGGCCGGCCGACGACCAGCCCGGGATGGCCCAGCTGTTCCGGCTCAACGAGAAGTGGCCCTTCCCGCTGATGCCGAGCGAGTACGTGCGGCGCCAGTTCCACGTGTCGTTCCAGGACGACCCGGTGGCCGTCGCCTGCCGGCACATCACCGGGCTGTCGACCATCGTGTGGGGCAACGACTATCCCCACGCCGAGGGGACCTTCCGCGGCAGCCGCGAGCTGCTGGCCCGGCAGATGGTCGGCGTCCCCGACGACGAACGCCGGGCGCTGGTGGGCGGCACGCTCGGCGGGCTGCTCGGGTACGACGCCGCGGTGGCGGTCTGAGCGACCACCGCTTCGACGGGCGCGTCGCGGTCGTCACCGGCGCGGGGCGGGGCATCGGGCGCGCCCACGCGCGCCTGCTGGGCGCCCGGGGCGCCAAGGTGGTGGTCAACGACCTCGGCGGCTCGGCCGGCGGGCGCGGCGCCGACCCGGGGCCCGCCGCGGCGGTGGCCGAGGAGATCGTGGCCGCCGGGGGCACCGCGGTCGCCGACGCCGGCGACGTGGCCACCCCGGCCGGCGCCCAGGCGCTGGTCGACGGGGCGGTCGAGCGCTACGGGCGGATCGACGCGCTGGTGTGCAACGCCGGGATCATCCGCTGGGCGGGCTTCCCCGACGCCGACGAGGACAACCTGGCCCGCCACCTGGCCGTGCACGTGGGCGGGTCGTTCCACGCCGCCCGGGCCGCCTGGCCCCACATGGTGGCGGCGGGGTACGGCCGCATCGTGATGACCACGTCGGCCGGCCTGTTCGGGCTGCCCAACAACACGTCGTACGCCACCGCCAAGGGGGCGGTGGTCGGGCTCACCCGCAGCCTGGCCGTGGCCGGCGCCGGCCACGGCATCCTGGCCAACCTCATCGCCCCGGCGGCGATGACCCGCATGGCCGGCCCGGGCGCCGAGGACGCCGGCCCGGAGATGTCGCCCGACCTGGTGGCGCCCATGGCCGCCCTGCTCGCCCACGAGGACTGCCCGGTCACCGGCGAGATCTACGCCGCCGGCTTCGGGCGCTTCGCCCGCATCTTCATCGCCATGACCCCCGGCTACGTCCACGAGGGCCCGCCCCCGACGATCGAGGACGTGGCCGCCCACTGGGCCGAGATCAACGACGAGGCCGGCTACGGGGTCCCGGCCGACCTGCCCGCCTGGTCGGCGCTGTTCACGTCGCACCTGCCGCCCGCCTAGCGGCGCGGGGGTCACTCCTCCAGCAGGCCGGGCTGCTCCTCGACGATCCAGTCGTAGAGCGGCTGGAACTGGTACCAGCCCGCCCGGTGGCCGCCGACCTGGGCCGCCGTCTTCTCCGCCTGGGCCGGGTCGATGGGGACCGGGGTGCCGGCCGCCTCGGCCAGGAGCTGGGCCTGGCACGTGCGCTCCATGGTGACGAACCACCACGCCGCCTCGTCGACGCTGCGGCCCACCGTGAGCAGCCCGTGGTTGGCGAGGATGGCCGCCTTGTGGCCGCCCAGGGCCTCGGCGATGCGCCGGCCCTCGGCCGGGTCGAGCACCGCGCCCGTGTAGTCGTCGAACAGGGCGTGGTCGCCGTAGAAGGCGCAGGCGTCCTGGGTCAGCGGGTCGAGCGGCCGGCGCAGCGACGACCACGCCTTGCCGTGGACCGAGTGGGAGTGGGCGGCCGAGACGACGTCGGGCCGGGCGGCGTGGATCTGGCTGTGGATGGCGAAGGCGGCGGCGTTGAGCGGCCAGGTGCCCTCGACCACGTCGCCCTCGGCGTTCACCAGCAGCAGGTCCCGCACCCGCACGTGCTTGAAGTTCATCCCCAGCGGGTTGACCCAGAAGTGGTCGGTCAGCTCGGGGTCGCGGGCGGTGATGTGCCCGGCCGTGCCCTCGTCGAACCCGAACGCCCCGAAGATCCGGAAGGCGGCGGCCAGCCGCTGCTTGCGGTGCCGTCGCTCGTCCTCCACCCGCTCGAACCGGGGCCACGCGTGCGGGGTGCGGTCGCTCGCCATGGCGGCGAGTGTACTGTACCGACCGTTCCAATATCATCGGGGCGATGGACCTCTCGCTCACCGACGACGAGCGCGCCCTGGCCGGGCTGTGCCGCGACTTCGCCCAGAAGGAGATCGCCGCCCGGGCGCCCGCGGCCTGGGAGGAGGCCCGCTGCCCCACCGACCTGCTGCGCGAGATGGGCGGGCTCGGCCTGCTCGGCATGCTGGTCCCCGAGGAGTGGGGCGGGATCGGCATGTCCACCGTCGGGTTCGTCGCCGCCATGGAGCAGATCGGGCTGGCCGACCAGTCGGTCGCCGCCGCCTGGCAGGCCCACGTCACGATCGGGTCGCTGCCGCTGCTGCTGTTCGGCACCGACGACCAGCGGGAGCGCTGGCTGCGGCCGCTGGCCGAGGGCCGGGCGCTCGGCGCCTTCGGCCTGACCGAGCCCGACGCCGGCTCCGACGCCCGGGGCATCACCACCCGGGCCGAGCGCCGCGACGGCGGCTGGCTGATCAACGGGCGCAAGACGTTCATCTCCAACGCCGGCACCGACATGTCCTTCGGCGTGACCCTGCTGGCCCGCACGGCCACGGGCGAGGCCCAGGCGCCCCGCTACGGCAGCTTCGTGGTCGAGAAGGGCACCGCCGGCTTCACCATGGGCCCGAAGATGCGGGGCATCGGCTGGCGGGGCCTCGACACCCGGGAGCTGTGGTTCGACGACGTGTGGGTGCCCGACGACCATCTCGTCGGCGACCCGGAGATGGGGCTGGCCCAGTTCCTGCGCACGCTGGAGGTCGGCCGCATCTCGATCGCCGCCCTGTCGCTCAGCCTGACCCAGGCGGTCCTCGACCTGGCCACCGACCACGCCCGCCAGCGGGTGCAGTTCGGCCGGCCCATCGCCAAGCACCAGGCGATCCAGTTCAAGCTGGCCGACATCGCCACGGAGCTGGAGGCCGCCCGCTGGCTGACGTACCGGGCCGCCCACCTGCGGGATACGGGTCAGCCGTTCCGCAAGGAGGCGGCGATGGCCAAGCTCAAGGCCAGCCGCACGGCGACGTGGGCGGCCTCCGAGGCGGTCCAGGTCCACGGCGGGCTGGGCTACATGCTGGACTCCCCGGTGGCCCGCTTCTACTGCGACGCCAAGGTCCTCGAGATCGGCGAGGGCACCAACGAGATCCAGCACCTCGTCATCGCCCGGGCGCTGGGCTGCTAACTCAAGCTGTGACCAGGCGCCGGATAGCGGCGGCGATCTCGTCGCGGCCCGGCAGCCAGGCCCGCTCCAGCTCCGGCGCATAAGGCGGCGGGGTGGCGGCCGCGCCGACGCGC
>DATFRN010000441.1:0-5655 GCA_035263165.1 Acidimicrobiales bacterium
TCGCCGATCTGCTCGGCTCACCCGCGCCATCGCCCTAGAAACCGTCAGGACGGGAGGATCTCCTCGAGGCCGCCCTCCTCCAGCGACTTGGTCTGGATGTAGCCCGTGCCCAGGCGGCGCATGAAGCCCCAGGAGTAGCCCTCCGGGTCCTTCACCTGCATGGTGCGGACGTCGTAGGTCTCGTCCCGCGGGGGACGCGTGACCTCGGCGCCCTCGGCGACGACGCGCTCGTACATGGCGTCGACGTCGTCCACCCACACGCCGATGAACGCCTCGGGCCGGTGGCCCTTGCTCTCCCAGTGGCCGGGGTCGCGGCCGCCGAGCCACAGCTCGGTCGTGCCTACCAACATCTCGGCCTGGCGCACGATGCCGTCCTTGTCGACGTAGCGCGACCGCTCCCGGAAGCCGAACACCCTCGACAGCCAGTCGAGCGCCGCCCCGGCGTCCTCGTAGTCCAGGTAGGGGGTCAGCCCCTCGAACGTCATCCGCTGTCTCCTCTCTGCAGATACGCCTCGAACTGGAACGCCAGCCGCCGCCAGCCGTACTGGACGATCGACTCGGCCTGCTCGGGCGGCAGGCGGTCGAGGCCCCGATGCTCCAGCGTCACCTTGGTGGCGCCGCCCTCGGCCTCGAACCGGACCTCGACCTCGGTCTCGTGACGGTCGACGAACGCCAACCGCCGCCCCGGCTCCCACACGGTGATGCGGCCCACCTCGACCTCGGCGTCGCCCTCGCGGCCGGCGGTCAGCACCCGGCGCTCCTCGCCGTCGAAGCGCAGGTGCCCGCCCCCGGGGCGGGTGATGCGGGGCCGGTACCAGGCCGCCGTCTCCTCGGTGAACACCTCGAACGCATCGTCGGGAGGCACCTCGACCATCACCGTCACCCGCACATACCCCGGGGTTGTCACCCGGGACCCCGGCTCCGGCCCCGCCCCCGGGTCCGCTCGGCGTGGGCCTTGAACGAGCCCAGCTGCTCGGACCAGAACGCCTCGACCTGGTCGATCCACGCCCGTACCGCCACCAGGCGCTCGGGGGCCAGCCGGTACTCCCGCCCCCGGGCGTCGCCCGCCACCGGCTCGACCGTCACCAGCCCCGACGACCGCAGCACCTGGAGGTGCCGGCTCAGCGCCGTGGCCGGCACGCCGACGCCCGCCGCCAGGTCGCCCGCCCGCCGCGGGCCGGCGCCCAGCAGCTCGACCACCCGCCGCCGGGTGGGATCGGCCAGCGCCCCCAGGAGAGCGTCCAGATCATCCACGATGTCGCATAAAGTATGCGACATCGCATATAAAGGCAAGGGCGATCAGCCGACGATCCGGTCCCACCCGGACGGGTCGGCGGGGCCGGGCGAGTGCTCGCCCAGCAGCCGCTCCATCCCGCCCACGATGAAGTCCATCCCGAGGTCGAACTGGCGGTCGTAGTCGGCCGGCTTCATCGCCCCGATGGCGGCCAGCCGGGGGAAGCGGGCGGCGTCGATGGCCCCGTCGTCCCGGCCGCCCGGCGGCGGCCCGCCGGCGGCGGCCCGGGCCGAGTCGCCCACCTGCTCGGCCACCTGGCCGAGCGTGAAGGCGGCGACGACGCCCAGCACCCGGTCGGCGGTGGCCAGGTCGAGGCCCACCCCGCACAGCTCGGCCAGCGCCGACTCGACGAACCGGGCCGTCCCCTCGGTCACCAGCGGCCGCCCGCCCACCAGCCGCACGACGTTCGGGTGGGCCAGCAGCACGGCCCGGTAGGTGGCGGCGTGGCGGCGGATGCGGTCCTGCCACAGCCCCGGCCCGGGGCCGATCAGCGGCATCTCCCGGAACACCTGCTCGACCACGCCCTCGATCAGGTCGTGCTTGTTCTCGACGTAGCCGTAGAGCGACATGGCCTCGACGCCGAGCTCGCGCCCGAGCCGCCGCATCGTCAGCGCCTCGACGCCCTCCCCGTCGACGAGGTCGAGCGCCGCGCGCAGGACCCGGTCGCGCGACAGGGGCGTCCGCCGTTCGCTCATACAACAGTCACGATGTCACGTACGGGCTCGCATCGCCAACGAAGTGCCAGGCCGGAGGCACCGCATCCGGGCAACGGGTCGTCCCGATAGGCTCGCCGCGGGTTCTGGGCACTCGCAACGGAGGGGGACGCCATGGCCGACGAGCCGGCGATCGAGGACTACTTCATCGAGGATCGCACATTCCCGCCGCCCGACGGGTTCAAGGCCGACGCGCTCGTGACCGGGCCCGAGCTCTACCAGGAGGCCGAGGCCGACTGGCAGGGCTTCTGGGCCCGCCAGGCCGCCGACCTCGTGACCTGGTACGACGAGTGGCACACGATCCTCGAGTGGGACCTGCCCTTCGCCAAGTGGTTCGTGGGCGGCAAGCTCAACGTCTCCTACAACTGCCTCGACCGCCACGTCGAGGCGGGCCGGGGCGACAAGGTCGCCTACCACTGGGAGGGCGAGCCCGGCGACGCCCGCACCATCACCTACGCCGACCTGCTGGCCGAGGTGCAGCGGTTCGCCAACGTGCTCAAGGGCCTCGGCGTCGCCAAGGGCGACCGGGTGGCCATCTACATGCCGATGATCCCCGAGCTGCCGGTGGCCATGCTGGCCTGCGCCCGCATCGGCGCCCCCCACTCGGTGGTGTTCGGCGGGTTCTCGGCCGACTCGCTGTCCGACCGCATCAACGACGCCGAGTGCACGGTGCTCGTCACGGCCGACGGCGGCTTCCGGAAGGGCGCGGCCAACGCCCTCAAGCCCACCGTCGACGTGGCCCTGGCCGACACGCCGTCGATCCAGCACGTCGTGGTGGTCGACCGGGTGACCAGCCACGAGGCCGGCGGCGGCGACACCCCGATGAGCGAGGGCCGCGACCACTGGTACCACGAGCTCATGGCGGGGGCCGACGCCACCTGCGAGCCCGAGCCCATGGACAGCGAGGACCTGCTCTACCTGCTCTACACCTCGGGCACCACGGCCAAGCCCAAGGGCATCATGCACACGACGGGCGGCTACCTCACCCAGGTCGCGTTCACCCACCGCTACGTCTTCGACCTCGAGCCCGACAGCGACGTCTACTGGTGCGCGGCCGACATCGGCTGGGTGACCGGCCACAGCTACATCGTGTACGGGCCGCTCACCAACGGCGCCACCAGCGTCATCTACGAGGGCACGCCCGACACGCCGGGCAAGGACCGGCTGTGGGACATCGCCGAGCGCTACGGCGTCACCATCCTCTACACGGCGCCCACCGCCATCCGCACGTTCATGAAGTGGGGCACCCAGGAGCCCGAGCGCCACGACCTGTCGTCGCTGCGGCTGCTCGGCTCGGTGGGCGAGCCGATCAACCCCGAGGCGTGGATCTGGTACCACACCCACATCGGCGGCGGCCGCTGCCCCATCGTCGACACCTGGTGGCAGACCGAGACCGGCGCCATCATGATCGCCCCGCTGCCCGGGGCGACCACGCTCAAGCCGGGGTCGGCGACGTTCCCGCTGCCGGCCATCGGGGCCGAGGTGGTCGACGAGGGCGGCAACCGGGTCGACAAGGGCGGCGGCTACCTCACGCTCACCCGCCCGTGGCCGTCGATGCTGCGGGGCATCTACGGCGACCCCGAGCGCTACCAGGACACCTACTGGTCGCGCTACGAGGGCCGCTACTTCGCCGGCGACGGGGCCAAGGTCGACGAGGACGGCTATCTGTGGTTGCTGGGCCGGGTCGACGACGTGATGAACGTGTCGGGCCACCGCATCTCGACCACCGAGGTCGAGTCGGCGCTGGTCGACCACCCGTCGGTGGCCGAGTCGGCGGTGTGCGGGGCCAACGACCCGCTCACCGGGCAGGCGATCGTCGCCTTCGTGACCGTGCGGGGCCACGTCGACCACACGCCCGAGCTGGGCGAGGAGCTGCGGACCCACGTGGCCACGAAGATCGGGCCCACGGCCCGGCCCAAGCTCATCATCTTCACAGACGAGCTGCCCAAGACCCGCTCGGGCAAGATCATGCGGCGGCTGCTGCGGGACGTGGCCGAGGGCCGGGCCCTCGGCGACACGACGACGCTGGCCGACCCGACGGTCGTGGACGAGATCCGCCGGCGGGCCGAGGCGCAACCCCGGGAGGAGTGACGGCGTGGCGGACTGGGCCGGAGGGCGGATCTGGACGTCCTGATCCGCACCGCAATCGAGGCCGACGCCGTCGCCATCGCCACGGTGTGGCAGCGCGCCGCGCTCGTCGGCTACGAGGGGCTGTTCCCGCCCACCGTCCCCGAGCCGACGGTCGACGCGCTGGCCCTGCGCACCCGGGAGGCGATCTGCCGCCAGGGCAACAGGGGGCTGGTGCTGGTGGCGTGCGAGCCGTCGCCCGAGCGCAAGATCGTGGGCACCGTGTCGGCGGTGGTCGATCCCCACGAGGCGACCCGGGCCCGGCTCCAGCGGCTGTACGTCGATCCGGGCTACTGGGGCCGCGGCATCGGCCGTGACCTGCACGACCGCGTGCTGGCCCAGCTCCAGGGCGCGGGGTTCCGGGTGGTGATCCTGTGGGTGCTGGAGAACAACGTCCGGGCCCGCGCCGCCTACGAGCGGTGGGGCTGGCGCCTCACCCCGGCCCGCCACACCCAGCACCCCGGCGTGACCGAGGTGTGCTACCTGCTGATGCTGTGACCCCGGCTGGCGGCGTCCGGGCGGCGTCCGGGCGGCGGCCGGGTAGCGTCACCCCCCGTGGCCACCGTCGTCGTCCCCGAGCACTGGCGTTGGCGGGACGGGCCGGTCGGGCCCGGCACCGCCGTCGTGTTCGACGTCGACGGGGTGCTGTCCGACGCCACCACGCGCCAGCACTTCCTCGAGTACCCCCAGCGGGACTGGGAGGCGTTCTTCGAGGCCTGCGGCGAGGACACGCTGATCGACGAGGTCGCCCGCCTGCTGGAGGTCATCGACCCCAGCCACCGGGTCGTCCTGCTGACGGCCCGGCCGCTGCGGGTCCGCCCCCAGACCCTGGCCTGGCTCGACCGCTACAAGCTGCGCTGGGACCTGCTCATCATGCGGGAGTGGGGCGACTACTCCGCCTCCCGCAGCTTCAAGCGCATGGCGGTGGGCGAGCTCCGCGACTACGGCTTCGACCTGCGCCTGGCCTTCGAGGACGACCGCCGCAACGTCGCCATGTTCCACGCCGAGGACATCCCGTGCGTCTACATCCACAGCGGCTACTACGACTGAGCCGACGACCAGGCGCCTAACAGCCAACTCTCAGAAACCGCCGGTACCGTTCCTGTCGTGAAGAACACGTTCAAGACCTTCGTCCTGCTGGCCGGCCTCGGCGGGATCCTGGTCATCGTCGGCGGACTCATCGGCGGCCCCCAGGGCGCCCTGATCGGGTTCGGCATCGGCATCCTCTTCGTCGGCTTCTCGTACTGGAAGAGCGACACGCTCGCCATCAAGGCCGCCCGCGCCAAGCCCGTCACCGAGCAGGAGATGCCCGAGTACTACGCGGTCGTCCGCGAGCTCACCCAGAAGGCGGGCATGCCCATGCCCAAGCTGTACGTCACCCCCGACCAGCAGCCCAACGCCTTCGCCACCGGCCGCAACCCCGAGCACGCCGCGGTGGCCGTGACCGCCGGCATCCTCCAGATCCTCGACTGGGACGAGCTGCGGGGCGTCCTGGCCCACGAGATCAGCCACGTCGGCAAC
>DATFRN010000442.1:0-10292 GCA_035263165.1 Acidimicrobiales bacterium
AAGATCGTCGCCCAGTTGGCGACCGCCGCGTGGTCGAGCAGGCCGGCGAGCAGCGGGCGGGCGACCGCCGCCCCGACGACGACGGCGGCGACCACGATGACGCCGGCGTCGCGCCGCCCGGCGGCGTCCGCGGGGACCGGCCCGCCGGCCCCGTCTCGGGCGGCGGCGCGTGCCCCGGGCGCCCCCGGCGCCGGGCTCTGGTCGGCGGCCGAGCGCACCATCCGGGGCGAGCGTAGCGGCCGTCCGGGGGCGGATCCGGGGGTGGTCCACGGTGTCTTCGCCCGCCGCCCACCCGCCGTTAACCGCATCGTCGGCGCGCCGTCAACCGGGATGAGGCAGGCTGTGTGCCAATCGGCGATCGCGCAGAGGGGGAAGCTCGTGAGCAGATCGGTGCGGAACTGGACGGTCCAGGCGGTGGTGGCGGCTCTGGCGCTGGGGGTGGTGCTCACCGCCCCGCTCGCCCGCTCGGGCGGGAACGACGCCGCGGGGGCGGTGACGATCTCGGGGGCCCGGTCGCTGTCCGACCGGGTGGCGGTGACCTTCGACGCGGACAAGGCCAAGGAACGTACGACCGACGTCCACGTGCTGGCGTTCAACGACCTCCACGGCACCCTCGAGGCCGCCGGCAACAACCTCTACGGTCAGTTCGCCGGGGGCGCCGCCTACCTGGCCAAGGTGGTCAAGGACCGCCAGGCCCTCTACGGGCAGCAGGAGGCGACCGTGTTCGCCGGCGACAACATCGGCGCCAGCCCCCTGGCCAACGGCCTGTTCTTCGAGGAGCCGATCACGGTCGCCTCGAACCTGATGAAGGTCGACTTCGCGTCGGTGGGCAACCACGAGTTCGACAAGGGCAGCCAGGAGTTGCTGCGGATCCAGAACGGCGGATGCAAGCCGCCGCCCGACGGGTGCACGGCCGCCCCGTACGCCCTGCCCAAGGGCGGTACGACGAACGTCTTCCCCGGCGCCGACTTCCAGTATCTGTCGGCCAACGTGGTCGTGGACGCCACCGGCAAGACGCTGTTCCCCTCCTACGGGATCAAGACCTTCCGCACCGACCACGGCAACCGCAAGCTCAAGGTCGGCTTCATCGGCGAGGTGCTGAAGGACACGCCGACGATCGTGACCCCGACCGGCGTGGCCGGCCTCACCTTCCAGGACGAGGCCGACGCCGCCAACGCGACGGTCAAGAAGCTCCAGAGCAAGGGCGTCGACACGTCGATCCTGGTCATCCACCAGGGCGGGTTCCAGACCTCGGGGGCGGCCCTCAACGGCTGCGCCGGCAACCTGGCCGGCAGCGCGATCGCCGACATCGCGTCACGGCTCGACCCGTCGATCAAGGTCATCGTCTCGGCCCACACCCACGCCGAGTACCGGTGCACGATCACCACGGGCGGTGTGACCCGGCTGATCACCAGCGCCTCGTCGTTCGGCCGGGTGCTGAGCGACATCACGTTGACGATCGACGACCGCTCGGGCGAGCTGGCCGCGGCCAGCGCCGAGAACGTGCTGGTCACCAACGCCCTCAACACGCCGGGGCCGGGCGTCGTCCGCATCCCCGACACGTCCAAGGAGGACCCCCAGGTCCAGGCGGTGGTCAACCAGTACGTGACCGCCTCGGCCCCGCTGTCCAACCGGGTGATCGGCCGGATCCAGGGCGACCTGACCCGCACCGGCTCACCGCAGGGCGAGTCGGCCCTCGGCGACGTGATCGCCGACAGCCAGCTGGCGGCCACGGCACCGGCCAACCTCGGTGGCGCGGTCGTGGCGTTGATGAACCCCGGCGGCATCCGGGCCGACATGCGCACGACGGACATCTCGTCGGGCGGTGAGGCGCCGGGCGAGGTCACCTACGGCGAGGCGTTCACCGTGCAGCCGTTCGGCAACAGCCTGGTGACCAAGACGATGAACGGCGACATGCTGCGGCGGCTGCTGCAGCAGCAGTTCCCGGGCTGCGGCGGCGCCACGACCACCCGGGTCCTCCAGGTCTCCGCCAGCTTCCGGTACGAGTCGGACGCGGCGGCGGCGACCTGCGAGGCCAAGGTCGGCAGGATGTTCATCAACGGGACCGAGGTCGCCCCGGGCGACTCGTTCCGGATCACGATGAACAACTTCCTGGCCACCGGCGGCGACGGGTTCACGGTGTTCAACGAGGGCACCGACCCCCTCGGCGGCGCCCAGGACATCGACGCCCTGGTGGCGGCGTTCGCCGCCGCCGAGCCGGTCGGCGTCGCGGTCCCGCCGCTGAACCGCATCGTGCCCCCGGCTCCCTGACGCTCGTGCGCCCGGGTCGGGCAGGCCCACCGCCTGCCCGACCCGGTGCGTCGCAGCGCCCCGGCGTGCTCAGAGCCGGGTCAGCGTCAGGACCGACAGCACCGGGCTGCCGCAGGGGCTCTCGGCCTGGGGCATCGGGCGGGCGGTGACCTCGACCCGGGACCCGGCGGCCAGTCCGGCCGGCAGCGCCCCGCCCACCAGGGCCCAACGCCCGGCGCCGGTGTCGAGCACCAGGCACCCGGCCGCCGTCGCCACCGTGCCGGTCAGCCTCCGGGCCTTGACCTGGTCGGTCGGGGAGCGGGGCGGGCCGCCGGGTCGGCCGGCCGTCGGCGGGGGCGTGGTCGAGGGCGGCGCGGTGCTGTCGGTCGTCGCCGGCGGGGTGCCGGTCGTTGGCGCGGCCGGCGCGGTCGTCCCGGCCTCCTCGCCGGCGCCCACGCCGGCCGGCCCGTCGCGGCCGGCGTGGTCACGGTCGCCGTCGCCGCCTCCGCCGCCGCACGCCGCCAGGGCGAGGCCCGCGGCGAGGGCGAGGGAGACGGGTCGGATCATCGGGGTGGGACCTCCTCGGGGGCGACGGTGCCGCCCGGACCGGACCTGCCGGCCCGGGCGGACACCGTCCCCGGCGATGGCGTGCTCAGCCTGAGGTCACGCGGACCGTCAGCGACGTCCCGTTGACCTTGGTGACCTTCATGCGGACACCGGCGTTGGGCACCTTGACGCCCCACAGCGGCGACTCGGCGAAGAAGTACGGCCGGCTGTCGTCGAAGGTGGGCTGGGCGGGGGCGCCCCGGATGAGGCTGGCCCGCCCGTTGACGTGCAGGGTGAACGTCTCGGGCCTCGTCAGCGAGAACGGTGCGTCGTACACCTGCACCCGGGACCGCCAGAGGGCACCGTCGATCCGGACGATCGGCTCGGGATGGGCGTCGATCGGCAGGATCAGCCCGGAGCCCGGGTGCTCGCTGGTGTTGTTGTCCGTCTCGCTCGTGTCCCAGTAGGAGATCAGGAGCCCCTGCTGGTAGCTGAAGTGCTCGACGAAGTCGGGCTTGGTGTTGAGGAACCCGAAGTTGTACGGCCCCGTCTGCAGGTACTTGTCGAACGACGTGTAGCTGCGGTGGGACGCGACGTAGTAGTTGTCGAAGTCGCCGACCTCGTGGCCGGTCGTCGAGCGGAAGCCGCCGAAGGTCCAGCCCTCGTCGCCGTTCTCGGCGCCGCTGGTCACCACCGCCTGGCCGTCGGCCGTCACGGTGATGTCGTCGGCGAAGAACCCGTCCTCGGCGACCCCGCCGTCGGTGCGGTACAGGAACCGCAGGCCGATGGCCTGGCCGGCGTAGGCGTCGAGCGGCACGTGCACGTCGCGCCACTCGCCGGCGGAAGAGCCGGTGATCGACGGTGTGCCGCTGCCGTCCCGGACGAACGGCGTGCCGTTCACGGTGCCGTCCACGCTGGTCCAGCGGCGGCCGCCGTCGGTCGAGACCTGGACGTAGAGGTAGTCGAAGCCCTCCTCGATCTCGTAGCGGCCCTTGAGGTCGAGCGCCGACGTCGACGCCGTGGTCAGGTCGACGTTGCGGCTCATCGTGGACCGGAGGTCGTTGGCCTTGGTCGACCACCAGAACCGGGACCCGGCGAACGGTTGGCCGTAGTCCCGCTCGACGTGCTTCTTGGGCAAGACCACCACCACGCCCTGAGGCTTGGCCGTGTTGAACTCGTGGGGCCCGAGGTTGAACGTCTTGTTCTGCCCGGCGCGCATGATGTCGTAGTCGAGCCAGCCGAGCTGGAGCTTGTCCCAGGCCGACAGGTCGCCGGCCCGGGAGCCGATCGGCTCGCCCGCGCCGGACAGGCGGCTCTGGGCCATCAGCGTCCACCACTCGACCCCGTTGTCGCCCCCGGCCGTGTCGTAGTGGTCGGGGAGGCCGAGGTCGTGGCCGTACTCGTGGGCGATCGTCGACAGGCCGCCGTTCTCGGGCTGCACCGTGTAGTCGCCGGCCCAGATGCCGGTGTCGCCGACCTGGGTGCCGCCGAGCTCGTTGTCGGCCGGGCCGGTGAGGCCCTCGTCGGACACGAAGGCGTACCAGCGGTGGCTCCAGATGGCGTCCTCGCCCTGGAAGGGATCGCCGTCGGCCTGATCGCCGCCGGCGTGGACGATCTGCATGTGGTCGATGTAGCCGTCGGGCTCGTTGAAGTCGCCGTCGCCGTCGAAGTCGTAGCGGTCCCAGACGTCGTAGCTGGCCAGCTCGGCCTTGATGTCGGCATCGCTGCGGCCGGCCGCGTGCTGGTCGGCGACCCACTGGTTCATGCCGTCGCGCACGAGGTCCCACGTGTTGTTGCAGACGATGTCGGCGCACGGGAACCCGTTGGAGCGCCCGTAGCGGGCCTCGTTGAACGGCACCGTGACGTACGCGGTGGCGGCGCCGTCGATGCTGTAGCGGCCCGACGACTGCTTCTCGTAGAACGTCTTCATCGACTCGACGCCGTCGCCGGTGCCGAAGTAGAGGTGCTGGAAGTAGTCGCGGCTGAAGTCGGGCTGCCAGATCGTCGAGTTGTCCTGCGTGCGGTCGGGCTCGGGGATCTGGTTGTGCACCGGGCCGTCGAAGCGGGCGGGCCCGGGCGTGTCGGGATCGGTGTCCTGGTCGGGATAGTCGGGGTGGCGTTGGTTGCCGAACTCGACCAGCAGCACGAACACCCGGTCGGTGCGCTCACGGGCCAGCTCCACGTACTGGTCCTTCGGCGGCTTGCGGGTCTGGTGCGCGCCGGCCCCGGCCTGGCGGCCCACCTTCACGACGGTCGACCCGTCGATCTGCTGGGGCGTGGCCTCGCCGTTGATGACCTCGGTGAGCGCCTCCTGCCGCAGCTCGCGCCGCTTGTCTTCGAGCGGGTTGGGCATCTCGTGCGGGCCGGCGGTCTGGCGTGTCTCGCTCTGTGGCGGCGCACCCGGGGGTGGCGCCGCCCCTGCCGGTTGGACCGCGGTGACGGCCAGGGACAGCCCCAGCCCGAGCACGGTCAGGCCTGCGATCGCCTTGCGCATGCGTGACTCCTCAGTTGGACGGTTGTTGGCACGGGCCCCGGTCGTGCGTCCATGCAGCCGCCCCCCCGGGCGGCTCCCCCCACGCGGTCCAGGAGCAGGCGTCACCCTAGGACAGGTCGCGTACCTCTGCCACTGATCGTCGGGCGATCTGTACGCCGCGTCAGTGAACGGCAGTGCGTATTGTGCTAACGACCGTCGTGACCTGCGACGTCGTCGTCGCTGATGTTGGAGGAGATGCCCGCCTCGACGTCGAGCGGCGGTGTGTCGTCGGGCTGGAGGAACCAGGCCTCGGCCTCGGCGGCGCGTCGCTCGTCGGCCAGGTGGACGAAGGGATCCTTACGATCCTCTCCCCGCTTCCGGCGCCCCAACCGCATGCCTGCGACCCTAGTGGACCCCGCCGGACCCTCGCGCCAACTTTGTGACGGTGTCACCACCCGCAGCGACGTTGGACTCCGGCACGGTCCGTGGCTATCATTCCTTGGCTCTCAATCGACGTCCGCGCAGGCCCGTCATCCCGGGAACCACGTGGCACAACCTAACCGACGCTCCGCCGGGCCCTACCCGAGCGGAGCGTTCGCGTGACCGCCCCTAGGCAAGAAAGACGTAGCCGCCATGGCCACAAGAGCGATCGTCGGCGAGAAGGTCGGCATGACGCAGGTGTGGGACGACGACAACCGCGTCGTCCCCGTCACCGTGCTGCGCGTCCGCCCCTGCCGCGTGGTCCAGGTCAAGACGAACGAGCGCGACGGGTACACCGCGCTCCAGGTCACCTTCGGGTCCAAGAAGGCCTCCAAGCTGTCCAAGCCCGTCGCCGGGCAGTACGCCAAGGTCGACGTCGACCCCGGCCTCCGCCTCGTCGAGCTGCGCCTCGACGACGTGAGCGAGTACGAGGTCGGCCAGGAGATCGGCGCCGACGTGCTCGCCCAGGGCGAGCTGGTCGACGTCACCTCGGTCAGCAAGGGCAAGGGCTTCGCCGGCGTGATGAAGCGCCACGGCTTCTCCGGCCTGGGGGCCAGCCACGGCGCCCACCGGGTCCACCGGGCCCCCGGCGCCATCGGCGCCTGCGCCACGCCCTCCCGGGTCTTCCGGGGCACCCGCATGGCCGGCCGTACCGGCGGCCAGAAGACCACCACCCTGAACCTCACCGTCGTCCAGGCCGACGCCGAGCGCGACCTGCTGCTGGTCCGGGGCTCCGTGCCCGGGCCCAAGGGCGGCATCGTCCTCGTCCGCGACGCCGCCAAGGGGGCGAAGTCCTGATGGCCTCCGTCAAGCTGACCAGCGCCGCCGGCAAGGCCGGCAAGAGCATCACCCTCGACGACGCCTGGTTCGGCGTCGAGCCCAACCTGCCGCTGATGCACCAGGTCGTGACCGCCCAGCTCGCGGCCCGCCGGGCCGGAACCCAGTCCACCAAGACCCGGGCCGAGGTGCGGGGCGGCGGCGCCAAGCCGTGGCGCCAGAAGGGCACCGGCCGGGCCCGCCAGGGCTCCATCCGGGCGCCCCACTGGCGGGGCGGCGGCGTCACCCACGCCCCCAAGCCGCGCAGCTACGCCCAGCGCACCCCCAAGAAGATGATCCGGGCCGCCCTGGCCTCGGCGCTGTCCGACCGGCAGGCCGACGGCAAGGTCGTCGTGCTCGACGGCTGGGGCATCGACGAGCCCAGCACCAAGGCGGCGCTCGAGGTGCTCGGCTCGATCGGCACCGAGGGTCGCGTGCTCGTCGTGCTCACGCGCGACGAGGGCGACACGGCCACGTGGAAGAGCCTGCGCAACCTCACCCACGTCCACGTCATCACCGTCGACGAGCTCAACGCCTACGACGTGCTGGTCAGCGACTGGGTGGTCTTCACCCAGGCCTCGCTGCCCGCCACGCGCACCGAGGGGAGCGACAAGTGAAGGACCCCCGTGACGTCGTCGTCGCCCCGATCGTGAGCGAGAAGTCCTACGCCCTCATGGAGGCCGGGGTCTACACGTTCCGGGTCCACCCCGAGGCGTCCAAGCCCGAGATCCGCGACGCCGTGCAGTCGATCTTCGGCGTGAAGGTCGCCCGGGTGAACACGCTCAACCGGCCGGGCAAGCGCAAGCGCAACCGCAAGACGTTCACCTACGGCAAGCGTCCCGACACCAAGCGGGCGATCGTCACCCTCGCCGAGGGCGAGACGATCGACCTCTTCCAGGATTGATCCGATGGCACTCCGCAAGCGCAAGCCCACCAGCCCGGGACGCCGGTTCCAGACTGTCGCCGACTTCTCCGAGGTCACGCGCGACCGCCCCGAGCGCTCGCTGGTCGCCAAGAAGAGCTCGAGCGGCGGCCGCAACGTCCATGGCCACAAGACGTCCCGCCACCGCGGCGGCGGCCACAAGCAGCGCTACCGCGTCATCGACTTCCGGCGGAACAAGGACGGCGTGCCCGCCGTCGTGGCCGCCATCGAGTACGACCCCAACCGGTCGTGCCGCATCGCCCTGCTCCACTACCTGGACGGCGAGAAGCGCTACATCCTCGCCCCCCGGGGCGTCAGCGTGGGCGACCGGCTCCAGTCGGGCCACGGCTCGGAGATCCGGCCGGGCAACGCCCTGCCGCTGCGCTACATCCCCGTCGGCACCACCGTGCACAACATCGAGCTGGCGCCCGGCGGCGGCGGCAAGATGGCCCGCTCCGCCGGCTCGTCGGTCGTGCTCCTGGCCAAGGAGGGCAGCTACGCCACCCTCCGCCTGCCGTCGACCGAGATGCGCCGGGTGTCGATCGACTGCCGCGCCACCGTCGGCGAGGTCGGCAACTCCGAGCACGAGCTCATCAAGATCGGGAAGGCCGGCCGCAACCGCTGGAAGGGCGTCCGCCCGCAGACCCGGGGCGTCGCCATGAACCCCGTCGACCACCCGCTCGGCGGCGGCGAGGGCAAGTCCTCGGGCGGCCGCCACCCCGTCTCGCCCTGGGGCAAGCCCGAGGGCCGCACCCGTGCCGACTCCAAGCCGTCCGACAAGCTCATCGTGCGTCGCCGCCGTACCCGCGGCTCGCGGAGGTAACCCGCCATGCCCCGTTCGCTCAAGAAGGGCCCCTTCGTCGACGACCACCTGCTCCGCAAGGTCGACGCCCTCAACGCCAAGGGCGAGAAGAAGGTCATCAAGACCTGGTCCCGCCGCTCCACCATCATCCCCGACATGGTCGGCCACACCGTTGCCGTCCACGACGGCCGCAAGCACGTACCCGTGTACGTGACCGAGGCGATGGTCGGCCACAAGCTCGGCGAGTTCGCCCCCACCCGCACGTTCCGCTACCACGCCGGCCAGGAGAAGTCGGTGCGGGGGAGGCGGTGATGACCGGCGCCAAGACCAACGAGCGTCCGGGCACCCGCGCCCAGGTGCGCCACGTGCGCATGTCGGCGTACAAGGTCCGCGAGGTCCTCGACCTCATCCGGAACCTGCCCGCCGCCGAGGCCGCCGACGTGCTCCAGTTCACCGACCGGGCCGCCAGCGAGGTCATCGGCAAGTGCCTGGCGTCGGCCGTGGCCAACGCCCAGCACAACGACGAGCTCGACGGCGACACGCTCTACGTCTCGGCCTGCTACGCCGACGAGGGCCCCACGCTCAAGCGCTGGCGCCCCCGGGCCCGGGGCCGGGCCACCCGCATCCGCAAGCGGCTTTGCCACATCACGATCATCGTCAGCCCGATGCCGGCCGAGATGGCCGCCAAGGTCGAGGCCAAGCGGGCGGCCCACGCCCCCGCCGGCCCGGCCCGCCGCGCCCGCCGGGGCCAGGAGTCCCGCCGGGCCCGCGTGGCCCGCAGCCGCGGCGAGGACGTGGCGCCCGAGGAGACCACCGAGGAGACCACCGAGCCCACCGACGAGGTGGTCGAGGAGGCCGCCCTCGACGAGGAGCCGACCGACGAGGTGGTCGAGGAGGCCGAGGTCGAGGAGGCCGAGGTCGAGGAGACCGAGGAGACCGACGACGAGCCCGTTGACGAGGCCGTTGCCGACGACGACACCGACGGCGACGAGTCCGCCGACGAGGAGAAGAAGTAGATGGGCCAGAAGGTCAACCCCTACGGCTTCCGGCTCGGCGTCACCACCGACTGGAAGTCGCGCTGGTTCGCCGACCGCGAGGAATACAGCGACAACGTCATCCAGGACTGGAAGATCCGCGACTACCTGATGAGCGAGCTGCCCCACGCCGCCATCAGCCGGGTCGAGATCGAGCGCACCCGCGACCGCCTGCGGGTCGACGTGCACACCGCCCGCCCGGGCATCGTCATCGGGCGCCGGGGCAGCGAGGCCGACCGCCTGCGGGGCGGGCTGGCCAAGATCACCGGCAACCCCAAGGTGCAGCTCAACATCCAGGAGATCAAGCAGCCCGAGCTCGACGCCGCCCTCATCGCCCAGGGCGTGGCCGACCAGCTGGCCGCCCGGGTCGCCTTCCGGCGGGCCATGAAGCGGGCCGTCCAGAACGCCCAGAAGGCCGGCGCCCAGGGCATCCAGGTGCAGTGCTCCGGCCGCCTCGGCGGCTCCGAGATGGCCCGCACCGAGAGCTACCGCGAGGGCCGCGTCCCGCGCCACACCCTGCGGGCCGACATCGACTACGGCTTCCGCGAGGCCCGCACCACCGCCGGCCGCATCGGCGTGAAGGTGTGGCTCTACAAGGGCGACGTGCTGCCCTACAAGTCCCAGAGCGAGGAGAAGATCGCCCGCGAGGCCGCCATGGCCGTGGGCGAGACCTCCGGCGCCGGGGGCGGCGGGTCCAAGCGCGTCGTGTCCTCGGCCGCCGGCCGCCGCCGGCCGCCCGAGGCCGGCGAGGAGACCCCCGCCGCCGAGCACGAGCCCCTCATCAAGGAGGCCGACCCCGAGCTGGAGCGCCTCCTCGCCGAGGAGGAGGAGATCGAGCGCCGGGTGCACGACCACCACGAGACGCCTCACTTCCGCCCGGGGGACGAGTGACATGTTGATGCCGCGCAAGGTCGCGCACCGCAAGCACCACCGGGGCCGCATGAAGGGCACCGCCAAGGGCGCCACCGA
>DATFRN010000443.1:0-18686 GCA_035263165.1 Acidimicrobiales bacterium
GTCATCGGCCCGCAGGTCATCGACGTGATCTGCCACTACGACCCCGACTCCAACCGGTTCATGGTGGCCGACACCACGCTCGGCTCGAACCCGGACGGGTCGTTCACCGGCAAGAACACCATCGACCTCGCCGTGTCCAACACCGGCGACCCGACCGGGACCTGGACCGTCTACCGCACCCCGGCCCAGAACGACGGCGCCGACGGCACGCCCGACCACGGCTGCGTGCTGGACGACGGCGTCACGCACGGGCCCTGCTTCCAGGACTACCCGCACATCGGCGGCGACAGGAACGGGATCTACATCTCGACCAACGAGTACGACCTGTTCGGCGACGGCTTCAACGCCGCCCAGGTGTTCGCCTTCCCGAAGGCCGAGCTGGCCGCGCACGGGCCGAGCGTGCACGTGACGCTGGTGCAGAACCTGAGCGTGGGCGGGACGCCGGGCTTCACGACCTGGCCGGCGACCTCGCCGGCGGGCCAGTACTCGAACGCGGCCGGCGGGACCGAGTTCTTCCTCAGCACCATCGCCGGCGACGGGAGCGAGACCGGCAACCCGACCGGCACGGCCAAGAAGATCGGCCTGTGGGCGCTGACCAACACGGCGTCGTTGAACACCGCGACGCCGGCGCTGACGATGCGCAGCCGGCTGATCGACAGCACGAAGTACGTGTTCCCGCCGCTGTCGGACCAGGCGGCGGGTGACTTCCCGCTGGGCCAGTGCGTCAACGACACGACCGTGACCACGCCGTTCGGGCCGGGGTGCTGGCAGTTCCTGTTCGTGGACGAGCCCGAGCACGACGAGGTGATCTCGTCGCCCGACTCGCTCGACACGCGGATGCAGCAGACCTGGTTCGTCGGCGGCGACCTGTGGGGCGCCGCCGGCACCGCCGTCAACGTCAACGGCGAGGTCAAGGCCGGGATCGTGTGGTTCCGGGTGAGGCCCGTGGTCGACGGCTCGAGCGTGAAGGGGTCGGTCGAGAAGCAGGGCTACCTGGCGCTGGCCGACAACAACCTGTCGATGCCGGCGATCGCGATGACGCCGGGGGGCAAGGGGGCGATCGCCTTCACGGTGATGGGTGAGGACCACCACCCGACGGCCGCCTACGCCCGCATCGACTCACGGGGCAAGGTGGGCCCGATCCAGATCGCCGCGCTCGGCGTCGGCGTCGACGACGGCTTCACCAGCTACAAGGCCTTCGTCGGCGAACCGCCCCGCACCCGCTGGGGCGACTACGGCGCCGCCGTCACGGACGGCAACGACATCTGGATGGCGTCGGAGTACATCGCCCAGACGTGCACGCTGAGCGAGTGGCTCACGGGCTCCATCGGCAGCTGTGGGGGCACCCGCACCGCCCTGGGCAACTGGGCGACGAGGCTCACCAAGCTCGGTACCTGACCGCCTGAGATGAACGCAACGAGGTCCGGAGTTCGCCCCTGGGCGGGCTCCGGGCTTCTGCGACCCTGGCTGCCTGCGGTCGTACGGTGAGGCTCGTGACGCAGGAGCACGGCGATGTGTTCGACGCGGTGCGTGAGGGCTATGACGCCGTCTACGGGGCCCTGGCGGCGAGCGAGACGTTCGCCCGGTTGTGGCGCACCCATGCGTACGGCGGCGAGTTCCCCGAGCGGTATGCGCACATCGGGTTCCTGACGCTGGCGGAGGCCGAGCGGCTGCGGTCCCTGCTCGGGCTGCGGGCGGGCGAGGTGCTGGTCGACCTCGCCTGCGGTGCGGGCGGGCCGGGGCTGTGGATGAGCGCCGAGACCGGGGCCTCGCTGATCGGCCTCGACCCGTCGGACGCGGGGGTGGCCGCCGCCCGGAACCGGGCGCGGCGGCTGGGCGCGGCGCGCACCGCCCGGTTCGCGGCGGGCAGCTTCGTGTCGACCGGCCTGGCCGATCGCTCGGCCGACGCGGTCATGAGCGTCGAGGCGTTCCAGTACGCACCGGACAAGCGGGCCGCGATCGCCGAGCTCGCCCGCATCCTGCGGCCGGGCGGTCGGGTCGGCATCGTCTGCTTCGAGGTCGACCCGGCGGCCGTCGCCGGCGTGCCCGTCCTGGGCGTCGACCCGGTCCCCGACTACGCCCCGCTGATCGAGGCGGCCGGCTTCACCGTCGAGGCGTACGAGGAGACGCCCGGCTGGCGGGCGCGGGTCGAGGGCGCCTTCGGCGCGCTCGTCGACGCCCGCGACGCTCTCGTGGCCGATCTGGGCGAGCAGGCCGCGGAAGCGGTGATGACCGAGGCGGCGCTGACCCTGGAGCTGCGGCCGTACCCCCGGCGGGTGCTCCTGGTCGCACGGCGCAAGGGCCAGGCGGAGCACTGGGAGTCGACGTTCGTGGCGCACCCGCTCATGTACGGCACCGATCCGAGCGAGGCCGCGGTCGAGGCTGCACATGTCTTCGCGGGTGCCTCGCGGGTGCTGGAACTAGGAGCGGGCCAGGGCCGGGACACGCTGTTCCTCGCCCGCGATGGATTCGACGTCGTCGCCCTCGACTACGCCGCCAGCGGGCTCGCCAGCATCGCGGCACAGGCGGTGGCCGCCGGCCTCGGCGACCGGGTCCAGGTCCTGCGCCACGACGCCAGGGACGGGCTCCCGTTCGCCGACGGGGCCTTCGACGCGAGCTACAGCCACATGCTGTTCAGCATGGCGCTGACGACCGCCGAGCTCGAACGCCTCGCCCGCGAGGTCCACCGGGTGGTCCGCCCGGGCGGCCTGGTCGTCTACACGGTCCGCCACGTCGGCGACGCCCACTACGGCGTCGGCACCCCCCACGGCGACGCCAGGTACGAACACGGCGGCTTCGTGGTCCACTTCTTCGACCGAGCGCTCGTCGACCACCTGGCCGAGGGCTTCGACCTGCTCGACGTCACCGACTTCGCGGAGGGCGACCTACCCCGCCGGCTGTGGCGCGTCACGATGAGAAGACCGACTCAAGGGAGTGGCGCAGGCACATAGCGTGTGGGCGCGAGTAGCCTTCTCCGTCCATGGGGTCGGCGGGGACAGGTTCGATGGCCGGGCTCGTCGTGTCGTGGGTCGCCCTGTTGAACGGTGGCGACCCGAGCGCAGTCGACGGGCTCTTCGCCGAGGACTTCGTGGATCACGACCCGCTCGGCGCGGGGCCTCGGGGGGTCGAGGGCCTGCGGCTCGGGTTGCTGGCCCTCGCGGACCAGTGCGAGGACGTGCGGTTCCATCTGGAGGACTGCTTCGCGGTGGGCGATCGGGTGGCCTACCGGGTCTACGGGACCTGGACGGTGCCACCCGCGCTGGTGTTCCAGCGGGACCTGGCCCCGCCCGCGCCCGTGACCCTGTCCGGCGTGGGGATCTTCCGGTGCCGGGCCGGCCGCCTGGCCGAACGGTGGGGCCCCTGGACGCTGACGGTCGACGGCGCGCCCGCGACCCTGGGACCGGCGGGGGCGGGGGTGGTGCGGTGAAGCTCGAACGCATGGACGGGCCCCGGGTGCGCCTCGCCCCGGTCCGTCCCGAGGACCACGCCTTCCTCTACAACCTGGCGACCTCGGACGAGACCGCCTACCGGTGGGTGCTGCGCGGGACCATCCCGTCGTTCGAGCAGTTCGTCGAGCAGCAGGCGGCCAGCTTCGCCAACGGCTTCACCGTCTGGCTCCGCGAGTCGGGGGAGCGGATCGGCCAGGCCCTGATCTACAACGTCGACCAGCGCAACGGCCACCTCTACGTCGCCGTCGCCGTCGCCCCCGAGGGCGTCGGCCGCGGTCTGGGCCGGGAGGCGTTGGGCGTGCTCATCGGTTACGCCTTCGCGGTCTGGTCGGTGCGCAAGATCTACGCCGAGGTCCCCGGCTTCACCTTCTCCGGCGTCGAGGCCAACGTCACCGGTGCCCCGGTGCAGGACCTCTTCGCCGTCGAGGGCCGCCTCCGCGCCCACCTCTACGCCGACGGCGAGTACCACGACATGTACCTCATCGGCTTCGACCGCCGCCACTGGGCCGGCCTCGACGCCTTCCTGGCCGCCTGGGCCGTCGCCGACCCCGACCCCGACCCGCAAGGAGCCACACCATGAACCGAGCCATGGGCTTCGGCGTCCTGACAGGGGCGATGATGGGCACCACGGTGCTCACGGCCATCCCTGCATCGGCGCAGGACAAGGAGTTGAGGGCCGAGGGCATCGGCGCCGTCCACATCGTGGACTTCAGCAGCGCTCCCGACCAGATGCTCGTCTGGGACTTCAACTGCAGCGACGGCGTCACCGTGCAAGGCGGCGTGAAGGTCAACCCCGACTCTCCGATCATCCGGAACACGCAGACGTCGTGTGAGGACGAGGGCATGATCATTCCCGCAGGGGCTTACGCCTTCCGGAAGTGCCTCCTCGGGGGCGGCAACCACGGATGCAGCGAGTGGGTCGCACTCTGAGCCGCACGCGACGAGGCCCGGAGTGCCCCGTGGGCGGGCTCCGGGCCTCAGCGGAGAGGGTGGGATTTGAACCCACGGAGGGCTTGCACCCTCACTTCCTTAGCAGGGAAGCACCATCGGCCGTACTCGGTCACCTCTCCTCGCGGGAGCTACCACCCTAGCGCCACCGCCCCGGTGTACAGCGAGCGGGGGATGGCGTAGGCATGGGCGCCGTGGCGCGGTTTCGCATCGTTCCCGAGCGGTCGCGGGTGTGGGTCGACGGGCGGTCGAGCCTGCACCCGATCCGGTCGTCGACCGACGGGCTCGAGGGCGTCATCGACCTCGACGCCGGCACCGGGGAGGTGTCGCTGCCGGTCGGCCGGCTGTCGTCCGGCAACCCGCTGGAGGACCGCGAGATGCGCAACCGGGTCGACGCCAAGCGGTTCCCCACCATCGACGGGACGGTTACCCGCATCGAGCCGATCGACGGCGCCGGCCGCTACCGGGTCGCCGGGGACCTGGTGTTCCGCGGTGTGTCGCGGCCGTGCGAGGACGAGGTGCGCATCGAGGCGGCCGACGACGGCAGCGTGCGGATCGAGGGGCGCTCGACGTTCGACGTCCGCGACTTCGGCATGCAGCCGCCCCGGATCCTGATGCTGCGGGTCCACCCCGAGGTGACCGTGCGGGTCGAGATCGTCGCGACACCCGTGTAGTAGACCGGCCCTCGGAGGTCAGCCCATGGCGACACCCATGGTCGAGGCCAACGCCGGCGCCGAGCCCCCGCCGCCGGCCGGGGCGACCGACGCGGACGGCCGGCGGTGGATCGTGCTGGGGGTGCTCTGCCTCGCCCTCGTCGTCGTCGGGATCGACGGCACGATCGTCAACGTGGCGCTCCCGACGCTCGTGCGCGAGCTCGGGGCGACGTCGAGCCAGCTGCAGTGGATCGTCGACGCCTACACGATCGTGTTCGCCGCGTTCCTGCTCATCGCCGGCAACACCGGCGACCGACTCGGGCGCAAGCGCTGCTTCATCCTCGGGCTGATCATCTTCGGCGCCGGCTCGCTGGCCTGCTCGCAGGTGGGCTCGCCGCCCGCGCTGATCGGATTCCGGGCGGTGCAGGGCTTCGGGGCGGCGTTCATCATGCCGGCCACGCTGTCGATCATCGCCAACGTGTTCACCGACGAGGCCGAGCGGGCCCGGGCCATCGCCCTCTGGGCCGGGGTGTCGGGCCTCGGCGTGGCCATCGGCCCGCTGGCCGGGGGCTACCTGCTCGAGCACTTCTGGTGGGGGGCGATCTTCCTGGTGAACGTGCCGGTCGTGATCGCCACCGTCGCCGCCGCCCTCGTGCTCGTGCCCGAGTCCCGGGACCCGGCGGCGCCCCCGCTCGACCTGCTCGGCTGCGCGCTGTCGACGGTCGGGCTCGTCGCCCTGCTCTACGGCATCATCGAGGGCCCCGCCCGGGGCTGGACCGACCCGGTCGTGGTCGCCTCGTTCACCGTCGCCGTCGTGCTGCTGGCCGCGTTCGTGCTCTGGGAGCGGCGCACCGACCACCCGCTGCTCGACATCGGCTTCTTCTCCAACCCCCGGTTCACGGCGGCGTCGGTGGCGGTGACGCTCGTGTTCTTCGCCATGTTCGGCTCGGTCTTCTTCGTCAGCCAGTACCTGCAGTTCGTCCTCGGCTACACGGCGCTCCGCTCGGGCGCGGCGTTGCTCCCGGTGGCGGCCACGCTGATGATCACCGCCCCGCTGAGCGCCAAGCTGGTGGCCCGTTTCGGAACGAAGGTCATCGTCACCATCGGGCTGGTCCTGGTGGCGGTCGGCCTGCTCACGTTCTCGCTGGCCACGACGACGAGCGGCTACCCCCTGGTGGCCCTCGTGCTCGTGATCATCGGGATGGGCATGGGCCTGGCCATGGCCCCGGCGACCGACTCGATCATGGGCTCGCTGCCCCCCGAGAAGGCCGGCGTCGGCTCGGCGATGAACGACACCACCCGGGAGATCGGGGGCGCGCTGGGCGTCGCGATCCTCGGCAGCATCACGGCCGCGGTGTACTCGGCCCGCATCGTGTCCGACCCCCAGTTCGCCACGCTCAAGGCCGCGTCGCCCGAGGCCGCCGCCGCGGTCAAGGACTCGGTCGGCGCCGCGGCCGAGGTGGCGGCCCGGGTCCCGGAGGCGGCCGGGCGGCTGATCGTGGCCGCGTCGAACGACGCCTTCGTCCACGCCATGGACCGCACCGTGGTCGTCGGCGCCGCGGTGGCGCTGCTCGGCGCGCTGGTCGCGGCGGTCTTCCTGCCGGCCCGCGCCCGGGCCGGCGACGCCGTGGGCTCGCTGGTGGACGGCGCGGCCCGGCGCCTGCCCGAGGACCCCGAGCGGCGGCTCGGCCTGGCCCGGGCCACCCTCGGCCTGCTGGCCGACGCCGGGATGTCGAGCCTCACCTACAACGCGGTGGCCGCCCGCTCGGGCATCGGCACCGCCACGCTCGAGCACTACTGGGGCTCGCGGGTCGACGCCGTCACCGACGCCATGGCCGAGGTGTTCCGGGCGCACCCGGTCCCCGACACGGGCGATCTGCGCCGGGACCTGTGCGACTACGTGAGCGACATCGGCCGCATGCTGTCGGACCCGCGGGCCCGCGAGGTGCTCGGGGCGCTGATCGCCGAGGCGTCCCGGGACCCCGAGCTGTCCCACGCCCTGCGCCAGCGGGTCGGCGAGCCCCGGCGGCGGGAGATCGCCGCCCGGCTCCGGGCCGACGGCCCGCAGCTCACCGTGCCGGTCGAGGTCGCGATCGACCTGCTGGTCGGGCCCGTGTACCACCGGACGCTCGTGGTGGACGACGGTCCGCTCGACCCCGCGCTGGTCGACGCGGTGGTCGACGCCGTCGTGGCCCCGGACTAGGGCCCGGGTCTAGGGGGCGAAGCTGGACCGGGCCGCGATCAGCCAGCGGCCGTCCTGGCGCACGACCACGTAGACCGCCGGGTAGACGCCGATGGTCGAGCCGTCGCCGCGGTGGCGGGTGAACTGGACGTCGAGGTGCACCTTGTCGGGCCCGGCGTGGATGACCCGGCGGTGGTCCCACGTGCTGTGGCTCCACCCGGCCCGCTCCCGCAGGGCGGCCATCGCCCGCTCCATGGCCGGGACGGCCTCGTCGCGGTCCCGCCAGATGCGGACGGCGCCGCTGGCCAGGCGCACGTGGGGGTAGGCCAGCGTGTCGGCGTGCCCGGCGGGATCGGTGGCGTTGAATGTGTCGAGGAAGGCGCTGGTCACGGCCAGCGCGCCCTCGGTCGGATCGTCGGCGACCATGCCCCATCCTGACCCGGCCGGAGATTTTCCGCGGGACGTGTCGTTTTGCCGTGGGGGCGTTCGTGGTGGGGGTGAGGGTCGGGCTGGCCGACCCCGAACCAGGAGCACCACCGATGACCACGATCACCCCCGCCACCACCGCCATCCCGACCACCGACACCACCAGCCCCGTGTCCGCCACGCCGCTGTGGCGCAGCACCGCCCGCGCCGGCGTCGCCGCCGCCGTCGCCACCACGGCCGTCGCCGCCGGCGCCCTGGCCGCCGGCGTGCCGCTGGAGATCAGCGGCGAGCCGATCCCCGTGGCCAGCTTCGCCCAGCTCACCCTCATGGGCGCCACCCTGGGTCTGCTGCTGGCCACGGCGCTCCGCCGCTGGGCCGCCCGGCCCCGCCGCACCTTCACCGCCGCGACCGTTGCCCTGACCGTCCTGTCGGTCGTCCCCGACCTGATGCCCGACGCCGCCGTCGCCACCAAGGCCACGCTGGTGGCCACCCACGTCGTGGCCGCCGCGCTGGTCATCCCGGCCATCGCCCGCCGCCTGGCCGAGGGCACCCGCTAGCCCCGCAGCGGGGGCACACCCCGCCCCGCGGCCGCCGGGCACGAGCGACCGCGGGGCGGGTGGTGCCCCGGTAGCCGGCGCCGTCGTGGTGATCCGCCACGGCGGCGCCGGCGCGTCACGGCGCCGTCAGCCCGCCGGCGGACGGTCCAGCCGCACCACCAGGCCCCGGGGCGCGGCCTGGCGGTAGCCGGCCTCCACCAGCTCGGCCACCTCCGCCCAGTCGACCGCCCCGCCGTCGAGCCGCAGCGCCACCCACCCCCGGTCGCCGTGGTGGGGCGAGGGCCGGAACCGGGGGTCCTGCCACAGCGCCTCCCGCTCCTCCGGGTCGGTCAGCAGGTGCAGCGAGCGCCCGGCCCCCGCCCACCGCGGCCGGGGCGGCGCCCCGGCGCCGTTGTAGATGGCGAAGCGCCGGCGCCGGACGCGGAACAGCGGCCGGCCCTGGAGCTCGGCCTCCTCCACCCCCGGCAGCCGCCCGCAGATGTCCCGCAGCCGCCGCAGGTCGGCCTCGTCCCCGCCGGTCGTCACGCCCGCAGCCTCGCGCCGGACGCGGGCGACCGCCGGGCGAGGGGTGCCCGGCGGTCGTCGCCGTCGTGGTTGCGCCTCCCCCGCGGGGGCGCAACCACGAGGTCAGGTGGTCTTCGGGGTGATCCGCAGGTGGAACAGCCCGGCCACGACCAGCCCCGCCATCACGGCGGCGCCGGCGAAGACGGCCCAGGCGGCGATGGCGGCGATCCGGCCGATCGTGGCCCAGGCGTAGCTGGTGAGCAGCAGGCCGCGCAGCGTCTCGCCCTTGAACAGCGTGTCCCGCTGGGCCCGCAGCTCGTCGGCGGTGGACTGCAGCTTGGCGACCTCGGCCTTGCTGGCGCCGTCGGCCTTGGCGTCCTCGACGGCCTGGGCGGCGCCCCGGTCGTCGATCTGCGAGTAGGTCTTGCCGTCGCCGATCTGCTGCAGGTGGCCGTTGATGAACCCGGCGTAGGCCTGCGCCTGGCTGCCGGTCGTGACCTGCTGGCCGGCGTAGTGCACCAGGTCGGTCCGGCCCTCGTCCTTCAGCTCGGCGGCCGCGGGGAAGAACACCTTCTGCGACGTCAGCTCGTCGTGCACGTAGTCGGTGGCGAAGTTCGATCCCCACATCAGCAGGCCGCCGGCCACCGCGAACACCAGGGCGGCGATCACGCCCATGCCCACGAGGACCTTGTCGATCGACCGCCTGCGCACCCGCACGACCTCCGCAGGCCGGCTGGCGACGGCGAACGGGCGCTCGATCATCGTGACACCCATGTCACTACCTCCCGTCTGGCGGCGGATCTGGCATCCGCCTGGCCCGACGGTACGGACGGCCCGCCGCCACCCCCAGGGTCCTTCGGCCCTGTTGCGGGGGCCGGTCGTCCGCGATGATGCGGTCGTGGGCATCAGGGTCTTCCTGCTCGACGACCACGAGGTCGTGCGACGCGGCGTGCGTGAACTGCTGGAGGCGCAGGGCGCCTCGCTCGGCGTGGAGGTGGTGGGCGAGGCGGGGACCGCCGAGGAGGCGCTGGCCCGCATGCCGGTCGCCCGGCCCGACGTCGCCATCCTCGACGTGCGGCTGCCCGACGGCAACGGCGTGGAGGTGTGCCGGGAGATCCGGTCCCGCCATCCCGAGATCCAGTGCCTGATGCTGACGTCGTTCGCCGACGACGAGGCGCTGTTCGACTCGATCATGGCCGGCGCATCCGGCTATGTGCTCAAGCAGGTCAAGGGGGCCGACCTGGTCGACAGCGTGCGGCGGGTGGCGGCCGGCGAGTCGCTGCTCGACCCCAAGGTGACGGCCCGGGTGCTGGAGCGGCTGCGGCGGGGGCCCGACGAGGAGACCGGCGGCGTGCACCTGACCGACCAGGAGCGCCGCATCCTCGACCTGCTGGGCGAGGGGCTCACCAACCGCCAGATCGGCGAGCGCATGTACCTGGCCGAGAAGACGGTCAAGAACTACGTGTCCAACGTGCTGATGAAGCTGGGCATGCACCGCCGCACCGAGGCCGCGGTCTACGCCGCCCGCCTGGCCGACCGCCGCCAGCGCTCGGCGGGCTAGCCGCCCCGACGTTTCTCCCGCTCTTGCTGCGCCGGCCGGCGCAACCTCAGTCCAGCGGTACCCGCCACTCCAGCACGGTGCCGCCGTCCTCCCCCGGGCGGAGGTCGAGCGACCCGCCCCGGCGGTCGGCGCGGGCGGTGAGGTTGGCCAGCCCGCGGCCCCGGGGGGCGCCGGCCGGCGGGGGTCCGACGCCGTCGTCGGCCACGCACAGCACCAGCTCGCCGTCGGCTGCGGTCAGACCCACGTCGACCCGGGCGGCGTGGGCGTGGCGGGCCACGTTGCTCAGCGCCTCCCGCACGGTGGCCAGCACCTCGGCGGCCAGGTCGTCGGGCGTGGCGGCGTCGACCGGCCCGTCGAACACGACGGTCGGGTCGGTGCCGAGCGCCGGGGCCAGCTCGGCCACCAGGTCGAGCACCCGTGTCCGCAGCGCGGGGGCGCCGGCCCGCTCGACCTCCAGGGCGAAGATCGCCGAGCGGATCTCCTTCACGGTGACGTCCAGGTCGTCGACCGCGGTCTCGACCCGGGTCGCGGCCGCCTCGGGGTCGTGGCGGATGAGCGCCGCCGCCCCCTGGAGCCCGAGCCCGGTGGCGAACAGCCGCTGGATCACCGTGTCGTGCAGGTCGCGGGCGATGCGGGCCCGGTCCTCGGCCAGGACCAGGTCGTGGACCCGGGCGTGGAGCCGGGCGTTGTCGATGGCCACCCCGGCCGCGGCGGCCAGGCCCACGACCAGCTCCTCGTCCACGTCGGTGAACACCTCGGCCGTGGTCTTGTCGGTCAGGTAGAGGTTGCCGAACACCTCGTCGCGCACCCGGATCGGCACCCCCAGGAACGACCGCATCGCCGGGTGGTGGGGCGGGAAGCCGTAGCTGTCGGGGTGCTCGCGCAGGTCGGGCAGGCGCAGCGGCCGGGCGTCGAGGATGAGCAGGCCGAGGATGCCGTGCCCCTCGGGCAACGGGCCGATGGCCGCCCGCGTGTCGTCGTCGACGCCGACGGTGATGAACTCGGTCAGCCGGCGGCCCCCCTCGTCGAGCACGCCGAGGGCTCCGTAGCGGGCGTCGACGAGGTCGACGGCCGCCTGGGTGAGGCGCTGGAGCATGGCGGGCAGGTCGAGGTCGCCGCCGACGGTGAGGACGGCGTCGAGCAGGCGCCTGAGGCTGCGGGGGCCGGCGAACTCGCTCATCCCGATCGGATGTTAGGGCCGGACCCGGGTCGTTCGGCCCTGTCGGCGGGGCGCCGGCGGTCGCACGCTGGCGGTATGACGCTCTCCCTGATCGACAGCGACCCCACCGTGGTCGCGCGCGTGCCCCACGGAGCCGGCATCACCCGGGCGACCTGCGTGGCCGAGGCCCGGGCCCACCTGCGGCTGACCGGCGAGGCGTCGGGGGTGGTGTACAGCCAGGGCCGGCCGGCGGGCATCGTCACCGCGGCGACGCTCGACCGGGCGACGGCCGAGGGCCGCTGCGACGCCCCGGTGGCGGCGGTGATGGACTTCGTGGCCGTCGCCGTCGACCCGACCGCCACCGCCGACGCCACGCTGCACACGTTCACCCGCACGGCGTGGGACTGGCTCCGCACCCGGCGGGGCTGAGGCTTGCCCGGCACGGGCAACTGCGGGGTCGTCGCGCGGGCGTGGGCCCCGACCCGGAACGGGGCGGGAGGTCACGCCCAGGCGGTCGCGTGGCGGGTGATGCGCGGCGGAAGGGGGCGGCCGGCGGTCGGTGGCACGGCGAGGACCGGGCAGGCCGCCAGGCGGGTGACCCGGCGGGCCACGCTGCCCAGCACCGCCGTGGCCAGCACGCCGTGGCCCCGGGTGCCCACCGCCACCAGCGTGTGGGGGCCGGGGTCGGCGACACGGGCGATGCCGGCGGCCGGGTCGTCGTCGTGGATCACCGCCAGCTGCGGCCGGCGGCCCGGGGTGCGGGCGGCCAGGTCCCGCAGGCCGGCGAGCTCGGCCCGGTCGACCACGTCGCCGTCGCCGTACACCCGCAGGAGCATCACGTCCGCCGCCAAGCGCTGGGCCAGCCGGGCGGCGGCGGTGAGCGCCCGTTCCGACCGCTCGGAGCCGTCCACGCAGGCCACCACCAGGCGCGCCGGCCCCCACCCCGGCCGCACGCCCGGCCCGACCAGCAGGACCGGCACCGGCGAGCGGTGCACGACGCCGGCGCTGACGCTGCCGAGCCGCAGGTCGTCCAGCGCGCCCCGCCCCCGGGCCGCCATGCACACGAGCAGCGGGTCGCCGTCGGCGACGTGCCCGATCAGCGCCGGCACGACCCCGCCCGGACCGCCCAGCTCGACGCCCAGCGCCGCCGGGGCGCCGGCCGCCCGGGCCGCGGCCACCGCCGCGTCCAGCTCGGCGCCCGCCGGCAGGCCCACCGGCGGCACGGCCACCACCTCCACCGCCAGGCCGGCCTGGCCGGCCAGCGCGGCGGCCACCGCCAGCGCGGGGGTCGGCGGGGCCAGGGGGTCGAGTGGCACGGTCAGCATGCCGGGCGGGGGCAGGTCGGCGGAGGTCATGCCCCGATGGTCCTCCCCCGGCGGCGCCACGGGAAGGGCCGTTCGGCCCTGTCCCCGGCGCCCGGGCGGGCCCACGCTGGACGCATGGCGACGATCGACGGTCGGACCTCCCTGGAGTTCCTCAGCGTGCCGGCGTGCTGGTCGCTGATCGCCTCGACCCCCATCGGTCGCATCGGCGTGCTCAACGACAGCGCCCCCGAGATCTACCCGGTCAACCACGTCGTGGACGGCCGGACGATCGTGTTCCGCACCGACCCGGGCAGCAAGCTCCGGGGCCTGCTGCGGAGCCCGAGCGTGTGCTACGAGGTCGACGGCCTCGACCCCGCCGAGAACACCGGCTGGAGCGTGCTGGTCAAGGGCCGGGCCGACCAGATCCGGGACCCGGACGAGCTGCGCCGGGTCGCCGGCCTGCCGCTGCCGCACTGGGTGCCGGGCGGCCAGGCCCACTGGGTGCGCATCGCGCCCGTCGAGGTCACCGGCCGGCGCATCTGGCGCTGAGCGCGAAGGAGGATGCCATGCGAGCCGAGCACATCGTCGTGGGGGTGGACGGGTCGACCGCGTCCCGGCGGGCGCTGGCCTGGGCCGTCGACCAGGCCGGGCGGACCGGCGCGACCGTCGAGGCCGTCCACGCCTGGGCGCCGCCGGACCTGGGGCCCGACACGGTGAGCCGGGCGCTGGTCGGGACGGGCGACTGCGAGGAGGCGGCCGGCCGGGAGCTGGAGCTGGTCGTGGGCGCCGCCGACACGTCCCGGCTCGCCGCCCCCGTGGCCCGGACCCTGGTGCCCGGCGCCGCGGGCCCGGCACTGGTGGCGGCGGCCGAGGATGCCGACCTGCTGGTGGTGGGCGGCCGCGGCCTCGACGGCCCCGACGGCGACGGGGTCGGGCCGGTGGCCGAGGCGGTGGTCCGGGGGGTGCGCTGCCCGGTGGTCGTCGTCCCGGCCGGCTAGACCGGGCGGCCGCTCACCCCGCCGCCGCCAGGACGCGGGACGGCGACTGCGGGACGGGCGCCGCCGCGACCGGGGTCGGTACGACCAGCACCGGGACCGGGGACCCGCGCAGGCGACGGCCCCGACGGCGACGGAGTCGGGCCGGTGGCCGAGGCGGTGGTCCGGGGGGTGCGCTGCCCGGTGGTCGTCGTCCCGGCCGGCTAGACCGGGCGGCCGCTCACCCCGCCGCCGCCAGGAATCGGGACGGCGACTGCGCGACGGGCGCCGCCGCGACCGGGGTCGGTACGACCAGCACCGGGACCGGGGACCCGCGCAGGACCCGGAGCGTGACGGCGCCCAGCGTGCGGGCGCCGTGGCCGGTGCGGCTGTGGGCGGCCATGACCGCCAGGGTCTCCCGGCGGCGGCCGAGCGCCCGGATGATGCCGGCGGCCGCGTCGTCGTCGGCGACCAGCGCGGAGGTGGCCAGCTCGCCCCGCGCCCACAGGCGCCGGGTGACGTCGTCGAGCCGCTCGCGGGCGGCGAGGGCCCGGGCGGCCAGGGTGCCGCGGGCGACGACCCGGACGAGGTGGGCCTCGCAGCCGAGTGCGGCCGCCCACTCGGCCATCGTGTCGAGCAGCCGGTCGGTGACCCTGTCCTCCGCCCCGCCGGCGCATCCCACGATCCGCTGGATCGGCGCGGCCGGGCCGGCCGCCACCGCCGGGCCCACGGCCAGGACCGGTGCGCCCGACCGGCACATCACGTCCTCGCCCACCGACCGCAGCACCGGCTCGGCGCCCGCCTCGCCGGCCCGGGTGGCCAGGCACAGCAGGGTCGAGGGCGAGGGCGCGGCGGCCAGCAGGCCCCCGGCCACGTCCTCGTCGGCCCGGACCACCAGGCGGTCGAGGTCGCACCCGGCCCGCCGCGCCCGCAGCTGGGCGTCCCGGCCGTCGGGGCCCGGGTCCGTGTCGGTCACGACCACCGCGCCCAGGCGGGCGCCGAGCTGGTCGGCGACCGCCCGGGCCACGGGCAGGGCCCGCCCGGCCCGGTCGCTGCCGTCGAGGGGCACCAGGACCTCGTGGATCGTCATGCGCTCACGCTCCCACCGGCCCGCCGGCTTCCCCCAGGGTCGAAGGTCCCGGACCGCGGCCCCGTTCGCCCCTGGGACGGGCCGCCGTGCGGCCCGCATGCTCGGGCCATGACCGCGGTACCCGCCCCCACCGTCGTCCCGCTGCCGAGGGACGAGTGCCTCCGCCTGCTGGCCGCCGACGAGGTGGGCCGCCTGGCGTTCGTGTCCGGCTCGGGGGCGGCGATCGTCCCGGTCAACTACGCCCTCGACGGCGAGGTCGTGGTCATGCGCACCGACCCCGGCTCGAAGCTGCGCTACGGCCCGAGGGCCCGGGCCAGCTTCGAGATCGACCGCTTCGACCCGGCCACCCGCACGGGCTGGAGCGTGGTCGCCACCGGGCGGCTGGAGGAGGTCACGCCCTACCTCCCGGACGCCTGGGCCCGGGTCCAGGCACTGGTCGTCGAGCCCTGGGCCGGCGGGGAGAAGGCGACCTGGCTGCGGCTGGTGCCCGACCGCATCACCGGGCGCCGGGTCGGGCCGCCGCCGGGCTAGGTGCCGGCCGGGGCCCGGGCCCGGGCAGGATGCGGCGGCCGGAGACCAGGTCCGGCGAGATCGCCACCACCCGGTCGTCGCCACCCGCCCAGCGGACCAGGGGCAGCGCCCGGGCCGCGGCCACGTCCGCCGGGTCGGTCACCTCGACGGCCACGCCGGTCACCACCACGCTCCAGCCGGTCTCGGTCTCGGCGTCGATCTCGTCGACCTCGAACGCCACCACCGTGCGGTCGGTGGCCGCGTCGAGCTTGGTGCCGGCCCCGGTGCGGAACAGGATGCGGCGCCCGTCGAACCGGAAGTTCACCGGCAGCACCGTGGGCAGCGCCCCGCTGCTCAGGGCGACCCGCCCCAGCACGGCCGTGGCCAGCAGCCGGAGGCTCTCCTCCCGCCGCAGCACCTCCAGGCCGTTCCGGTCGAGCTCCATGGCGCCACGCTGGCCGAACCCGCCCGGCGGCGGCAGGGCCGAACGTCACATCCGGCGGGGGCCGGCGGTCAGGGCGCGATCGTGGCCTCGTCCAGCGTGACCTCGGCCGACAGGGTCAGGTCGCCGGCCGAGCGGCCCACCGCCACCCCGTAGGTCCCCGCCGCCACGTGCCAGCGGCCCGTCCCGGCGTCGAACCGGGCCAGCAGCCGGGGGTCGGCGGCCAGCGTGACCGGCCGCGACTCGCCCGGCGCCAGCGCCACCCGTTCGAACCCGAGCAGCCGCATGCGGCGATCGCCGGCGGCCGAGGTCAGGTAGAGCTGGGGCACGTCGGCGCCGGCCCGCTCGCCGGTGTTGGTGACCGTGAACGTCGCGGTGACCGTGGCGCCCCCGGTCACGGCCGGGTCGGCGTGGGCGAAGGTCGTGTAGCCCAGGCCGTGGCCGAAGGGGTAGAGCGGTGTGGCGCCGGTCTGCGCGAACCAGCGGTACCCGACCTCGGCGCCCTCCTGGTACTCGATGGTCGACGGGGTGCCCCAGGGGTCGCCGAGGTTGGGCAGGTCGGGGCGGGGCGTCTGGCCGAGCCCGTCGGGCATGGTGACCGGCAGGCGCCCCGACGGCTCGACCTCCCCGGTCAGCACTTCGGCGATGGCCCGTCCGCCCGCCTGCCCCGGGTACCAGGCCTGGACGATGGCCCGGACCTTGGACCGCCACGGCATCGCCACCGGGTTGCCGGTCTCGAGGACCACGACCGTGCGCGGGCAGGCATCGGCCACGGCCTCGATGACGGCGTCCTGCCCCCAGGGCAGCGAGAGGTCGGGCAGGTCGTAGCCCTCGCCCTCGACCCGGATGCCGAACGCCACCACCACGTCGCACCGCCGGGCCAGCAGGGCGGCCTCGGCGGGGGTGTGGCCGGGGTCGAACTCGACCCGGGCCTCGGGCAGGAGCCGGCGCAGCTCGCGCAGCGGCGACGACGGCAGCAGGAACAGCTTGCGGCTGCCGCTCATCGTCCCGCCCCCGCCGATGGGCACGACGTCGGCGTAGCCGCCCGCCGGACGGACGGCGCCCGAGCCGGTGCCCGTGGGCACGCCCCGGTGGGCGTAGCCGCCGATCACCCCGACCGTGAGCGGCGCGTCGGTGGGGATCGGCAGCGCCCCGTCGCGGTTCTTCAGCAGCACGATGCCCTGGCGGGCCGTGGCGAGGGCGATGGCGTCGTGGGCCTCGGCGTCGACCGCGGGGGCCGGCCCCCAGGCGTCGACGCCGACGGCGTAGACCGACCGCAGGATGCGGCGGACCATGTCGGACAGGCGCTCCCGGGACAGGCGGCCGTCGTCCAGGGCGGCCCGGAGGGGCCCGGTGAACGGCTCGGCGTGCCACAGCAGGGCGTCGATCTGGAGGCCGGACTCCTGGTCGAGGCCAGCGAGGGCGAACTCCCACTCGGGCGTGGCGCCCCAGTCGGACATCACCCACCCGGGGTAGCCCCAGTCGCCCTTGAGCACGTCGAGCAGCAGGTCGGCGCTGCCGCCGGCGTAGGCGCCGTTGACCTTGTTGTAGGCGCCCATGATCGAACCGGGGTGGGCCCGCTCGACGGCGATCTGGAAGGCCAGCAGGTCGGACTCGCGGTGGGCGGCCGGGTCGATGACCGCGTCGAGCCAGTGCCGGTTGGTCTCGTTGGCGTTGAGGCAGAAGTGCTTGAGGGTCGAGATCACGCCCTCGCCCTGGATGCCCTCGACCGCCGCGGCCGCCATCGTGCCGGCCAGCAGCGGGTCCTCGCCGTAGTACTCGAAGTTGCGCCCGTTGCGGGGGTCGCGGGCCAGGTTCATGCCCCCGGCCAGCAGGACGTTGAACCCCCGGCTGCGGGCCTCCCGGCCGATGGCGGCGCCGCCCCGGCGGGCGAGGTCGGGGTCGAAGCCGGCGGCCACCGCGATCGACGCCGGCATGGCGGTGGCGCCGTCGTCGGCCCGGAAGCCGGGGTTGGTCACGCCCATGCTGGCGTCGCTGGCCAGCAGGGCGGGCACGCCGAGGCGGGGGACGCCGGGCGTGTAGCCGGCGGTGAGCGGCACGTCGTCGGGCCAGCGGGGGTCGCGGCCCCGGCGCCCGGCCCCGGCGACGCTGACGACCAGCGAGAACCGCTCGTCGTCGGTCATCAGGGCCTCGACCTCCCCGGCCCGCTCGTCGGGGGTCGCCGTGCCGGAGGTGGCCGCGGTGTCCGTCTCGCTCTCGCGCTCGCTCGTCGCCATCGGCGCACGCTAACTGGCCGGGCCGTCAGCGAGCGGCCGTCAGCCAGGTGAGCACCCGCCCGGCGAGGGGCATGCGGGCCGGGCGCCAGACGTGGCGCCGGTCGTCGGGCCAGGCCCGCGCCCTTCCTCGGCCGGGACGGTCATCGCCGGGTCGATCGCGGGGCCGCCTCGGTCATCGCCAGGCGGAAGGTCTCGGGGCTGGTCGCCACCGGGGGCTGGACGACCAGGGCGAGCGGCTCGGCCTGATCGACTGTGAGGCCCCGCGACGGGAACGGGCCCGCCCGCGGTCCAGGTCCGCACGAGCCCCGTGACGTTCGAGGTGACCGTGACCCCGTCGATCCGGGTGTTGCCCTGCGGCCGGTTGTCGAGCAGCATCCCCCCGAGCTGCCCGTCGCCGTCCTCGTCCGCCAGCCCCGCGGGGTTCCCGGGGTAGACGGCGATCTTCCAGCCCGATCGATGGCCGCCAGGGTCGTCTTCCGCACCTCGGCCTGGGTGGTCGACACCCCCGCCGTCGTCCCCGCGCTGCAGTGTCGCTACCTTGCCGCCCTGCGCCGGGACGGGTGCGCCACCATAGGCCGATGCCGTCGCGGCTCGCCGCCCTCTGCTTCGCTGCCCACGACCCGCCCGGCCTGGCGGGCTTCTGGGCCGTGGCGCTGGGCTGGGAGACCGCCGACGAGGCCGGTGGCGCCG
>DATFRN010000444.1:0-9240 GCA_035263165.1 Acidimicrobiales bacterium
ACGCGAGCGCGTCGAAGCTCCCGATCCGGCGGTACATGCACCGCACGGAATCGGGCGAGCTGATGTCGACCCGGACGTCGCCGGACTGCCGTCCGGCCACGACCACGTCGTGCCGGGCCGAGAGGAGTTCGACCACGGCGCTGCCGATGGTTCCGGCGCCGCCAACCACGATGATGCGCACGAGACTGACCTCCGATGGACGCGGTGGCGCCCAACGGTGCCGCGCCCCGTCACCACGACCGAGCGCCGTTCGCAGCCGCCGAACGGCGCGGGCCGGATCAGGGGCGGCGGATCCAGCGGGCGCCGAACTCCTCGTCGGTCACGCCCGGGCCCGGCAGGTCCATCGTCGGGGGATCGGCGCGGAGGCCCTCCAGGATCAGCGCGAGGCTGCGCTGGCGGAGCGTGGCACCGCGCTCGGCGTCGGCGCCGTAGGCGATGCCGGCGATCTGCTCGAAGATCAGGCCGAGGTCGGAGACCTCGACGTCAGCGCGGATCACCCCGGCCGCCCGCGTCCGCTCGAACAGGGTGACGTTGAGCGTGCCGGCGTGCTCCGACATGTCGTAGAGCTTCCGGTCGGGGGTGAACGTGCCCGCCAGGCGCAGTGTGAGCGCATGGGTGTGGGCCTCGACCGCCCGCCGCATGAAGGTGGCGAAGGCCTCCCACGGGTCGCCGTCGTCGTCGACGCACGCCTCGGCCAGGTCGGTGTAGGTCTGGAGGCCGATCTCGCACAGCCGGCGGATCAGGTCCTCCTTGCTCGGGTAGCGGCGGTAGAGCGCGCTCATGCCGACACCCGCGGCCTGGGCCACGGCCGAGATGGGCGCGCCCGGGTCGGCGAGGAACACCTCCCGGGCGGCGTTCAGGATGACCTCGTCGTTGCGGGCGGCCTGAGCCTTCCGGCCGCTGAGCGGGGCGGACGTCGGGGTTGTCACGGCTCCACCTTACGTGAACGGAGCGTTCCGATCCAGAAAATACTTGAACGGAGTGATCCGTTCCGTTAATGTTTGGAACAGAGCGATCCATTCCGATCGAGGAGACGGGGACATGAGCACACCGATCGTCGAGGCCCGGGGCCTGACCAAGAGCTTCGGCAAGGTCCAGGCCCTCGCCGGGCTCGATCTGGTGGCCGAGAGCGGCCAGGTCGTGGCCGTGCTGGGGCCCAACGGCGCCGGCAAGACCACCTTCGTTCGCTCGCTGGCCACGCTGGTGCGCCCGGACGGTGGCGAGCTGCGCGTGGCGGGCGTCGACGCCGTCCGCCAGCCCCAGCAGGTCCGCCGGGTCATCGGCCTCGCCGGCCAGTACGCCGCGGTCGAGCCGGCCATGACCGGCCGGGAGAACGTCGTCATGGTCGCCCGGCTCTACGGCCAGACCCGGCGCCAGGCCAGGGCCAACGCCGCCGTCGTCCTCGACCAGCTCGGCCTCGGCGAGGCGGCCGACCGGCCCGTCGGCACGTACTCCGGCGGCATGCGACGCCGGCTCGACCTGGGCGCCAGCCTGGTCGGCGCCCCCCGGGTCCTGCTGCTGGACGAGCCCACCACCGGCCTCGACCCCCGCAGCCGCAACGAGCTGTGGGAGGCCATCCGCTCGATGGTGCGGGCCGGCACCGACGTCCTGCTCACGACCCAGTACCTCGACGAGGCCGACCAGCTGGCCCAGCGGGTCGTGATCGTCGACAAGGGCCGGGTCATCGCCGACGGCACCCCCGGCGAGCTGAAGAGCCGGGCCGGTCGCGACGTGGTCGAGATCCGGGTCCACCGGCCCGAGGACCTCCCGATCGTGGCCTCCTCGGTCGGCCGGATCGGCGTCGAGGCCCCCCGGATCGACGCCGGCACCCACCGGGTCATCATCCCGGTGTCCGGCGGGCGGGCCGTCATGGCCGAGGCGATCCGGGCGCTCGACGCCCTGGCCGTCGAGGTCGACGACATCGGGCTGCGCCGCCCGACCCTCGACGAGGTCTTCCTGACCCTGACCGGCTCGCCCATCTCCGGCGACGCCGGCGCCGCTACCCCGACCGAGTCCGACACGTACGACGGGCAGTTCGCTGCCCAGGCCGCCTGAGGAGCCTGAGACCGATGACCGCAGTCACCTTCGACGCCGGGCGCATCACGCCCGCCACCCGCCCCGCCGGGGCCATCACCGCCGCCACCACCGTGGCCGCCCGTTCCGTCCGCAAGTTCGTCCGCACCCCCCAGCTCCTGGTCATCAGCACGGTCACCGGAGCGATGTTCCTGCTGATCTTCCGCTACGTGTTCGGCGGGGCCATCGAGACGGGGCCGGTCGCCTACGTCAGCTTCATGGTGCCGGGCTACATCGTCACCAGCGTGCTGTTCACCGGGTCCAACGCCTCCTCCAGCGTGGCGCAGGACCTCGAGGAGGGCTTCACCGACCGGCTGCGGTCGCTGCCGGTGTCCCGCACGGCCGTGCTGGCCGGCCGGGTCGTGGCCGAGACCGCGCTGCTGACCATGGGCCTGGCGGCCACCACCGTCATCGGGTTCGTCGTCGGGTTCCGCCCGCTCGGCACGCCGGTCGAGGCGCTGGCCGCCTTCGGCCTGACGGTGACCTTCGGGTTCGCCTTCATGTGGCTGTTCGTGTCGGTCGGCCTGGTGGCCGGGAACGTCCAGGCGGCCCAGGGCCTGTCGCTGCTGATCTTCCCGCTGTCGTTCGTGTCGAGCGCCATGGTCCCGGTGGGCTCCATGCCCGGCTGGCTGCAGCCGGTGGCCGAGCACCAGCCCGTCACGGTCATGACCAACGCGGTGCGGTCGCTGGCCCTGGGCGACCCGTCCCTGGCCGGGCTGCCGGGCACCACCGCCCACTACGTGGTCGAGTCCCTGCTGTGGGCAGCCGGGCTGGTGGCGGTGTTCGCCCCGCTGGCCGTGGTGAGGTTCCGCAAGGTCTGAGCCTCGGCGGCACCGGGATGCCGGGCCCCTCCCGGGGGGCCCGGCATCGCCGCGAGCCGGGCGGGTCGTCCGGGGCGGGTGACGGCACCGAACTGGTGATGCGGGCCGACCCGAAGGGACGTGACCGATGGCCGTGCTGGATCCGATCGCTCGACTCCGTGGTGCCGTCGCGGCCGTTGCGCTGGGGGCGGCCGTCGCCGGCGTCGGGGTACCCGTCGTCGCTGCGAGCCAGCCCGCCGGTGCGTCGGCGCCGTCGCCCGGGGTGCCGGCGACGACGTTCACGCCGGTGCTGCCCGCGCCGACGGGACCCTATGAGCTCGGTCGGACGCCCTTGCACCTGGTCGATCGGGAGCGGGCGGATCCGTGGGTGCCGCACCGGGCGCGCGAGTTGATGGCGACCGTCACCTACCCGGCGCGGCACGCCGATCGCTACCCGACGGGTCGGTGGTTCTCGCCGGCCGTCGCGGCGTCCGCGGAGGCGCTCCTGGCCGAAGCGCCGACCAGCGTGCCGCCGGGGTCCCTCGACCTGGCCCGAGCGGTGGCCCACGCCCACCCGGGTGCCCCGGTCGCCCGCCCGCCGACCCGGCGAGGATCGGGCTGGCCCGTGGTGCTGTTCTCTCCGGGCTTCGGCTCGTTCCGGGAGGCGAACACCGCCCAGATCGAGGACCTCGCCAGCCACGGCTATGTTGTGGTGTCCCTCGACCACACCTACGAGGCCCCCGTGGTGGAGTTTCCCCATGGGCGGGTGGTCGAGGCGGCTCCCGACACCCTGAGCGGCGACCTGAGCGTGCTGAAGGCCGTGTTCCGGCGGGCGATCGACGTGCGCGTCGCCGACACGCGCTTCGTGCTCGACGAGCTCGCCGGACTCGACCGGGGTCGCAACCCCGACGCCGACCGTCGCCGGCTGCCGGCCGGGCTGCGTCGCGCCCTCGACCTCTCCCGCGTGGGCATGTTCGGGTACTCCTACGGCGGCTACACCGCGGGCGAGACCATGGTCCACGACCGGCGGATCGACGCCGGCGTCAACCTGGACGGCTCGATGGCCCACGGGTTCGGGCTCAGCGAGGACTGGCCCTACCTGCCCGGACAGGTGGTGCGACGTGGCCTCGACCGGCCGTTCATGCTGTTCGGGAGCGAGGGGCACGACCATGTCGGACCGCAGCAGCCTCCCGGCGACACGAGCTGGCCCGACTTCTGGGCGCACCAGCGTGGCCCCAAGCTCGACATCACGCTCCGGGGCAGCCGGCACGGCAGCTTCAGCGACCTCCAGATCATCGGATCACAGCTCGCCCGCTCGCTCGGGCTCCCCGCCGCGTCACTCGAACCCACCATCGGCACCGTCGACCCCGACCGATCGATCGCCGCCCAGCGCGCCTACCTCGCCGCGTTCTTCGACCGCCACCTACGACACCGGCACCGCCACCTCCTCGACGGGCCGTCGCCCCAGTACCCCGAGATCGACTTCGTCCGCTAGGTGTGACGACCGGGGCTCGTGAGCGACGCTCGATCCGGCAGCGCGATCTGGGCGAGGACCGGGTCGGCGGCAGTGACGACGTAGCCCCGCCCGACGGTCATGGCGACCGGGGGGTGGCGGGGAAGGCGGCAGCCGAACAGCTCGCCGTCCAGGTCGACGTCGGGCTGGAGCAGCACGCCGAGCTTGGAGCGGCGCAGGGGCCGCGTCCAGTGCTGGTAGGCGGAGCGGAGGAGGTCGCTGCGTCCCGCGGCGATCACCAGCAGGTTGGGCCGGCGGCTGGTGCCGAGCGGGTCGAGGAGCGGTTCGTCGATGGTCTCGGCGTCGTCGACGAGCACGAGGACCAGGGGGGCGTCGGTCTCCAACACGTGCTGGAGCTGTCGGACGTCGTCGGGGTCGACGACCCGGCGGATCCGGGGGTCCGACGCCAGCGGGGAGCGGGCGCCGGCGACGGCGGCCACGTGGGCGTCGGGTCGGGCGGCCAGCACGGCGTCGGCGACGGTCAGCAGGGTGCTGCTCTTGCCCGAGCGGGCCGGGCCGGCCACCAGGGCGTGCTCCCCCTCGTAAGCCGTCAGGGCCACGGGGCGCAGGTCGGTCTCAGCCATGCCGACGGGCACCACCCAGGGTCGCCGGGTGAGCTGGGCGGTAGCACCCAGCCGGTGCCACGGGACCTGCGGGGGGAGCGAGCGGATCGGGTGGGGGGCGCACTCGGGCGGCGCCGGGGGGCTGGCGGAGCGGATGCGTTCGACCGCGGCGGCCAGCCCCTGGCGGGGGCGGGCCACGTGGGCGAGCCTGTGGCTCTCGGACATCAGGGCGTGGCCGGGCAGCATCTTGGGCACGGCCCGGGACCCCACGTTCACGAGTGCGTAGTCGTGGGGATCGGCCAGCTTCAGGGCCCAGCGCTGCCGGATGGTCGCCACGAGCTTCTGGCTGACGCCGCTGGGCCGGTCGGCGGCGATCACGGTGTAGAGCCCGACCTCGGGCCCGTCGGTGCAGATCCGGATGAGGGAGTCGACGAGGTCCTGGCCGGCCAGGTCCTGGTGGTCGTCCACGAAGGCGGTCCACCCGTCGATCAGGGTGAGCACGTGCGGGCGCCAGGCCCGGTCGGCCGGCCTCAGCTGCCGGCGCCGATCCAACTCGTCGCGGAGGACCCGGATCAGGCGCTGCTGTCGCTCCCGTTCGTTGGGCTGGACGTAGCCGCCGCAGTGGGGCAGTCGGCCCAGCGGGGCGAGCTCGCCGGCCCCGAAGTCCATGACGTAGAGGTGCAGGTGTTGGACCGTGCGGATCCGGGCCAGGGCCAGCGCCAGGCTGGCCAGGGTGGTGGTGGTGCCGCTGCCCGCCACCCCGTAGACCAGCAGGTTGCCGTCGCCGGGGTGCCAGCCGACGGGGTACTGGGTCTGGGCGTCGGGATCGTCGCCCAGGGCGACCGGCACGTAGGGGAGGGGCCCGTCGCTGCCGCGAGCGGCCCGGGCCTGGTCGACGAGCGCGTCCAGGTCGAGCTCGGCGGGCAGGGGCTCGGGCCAGGGCCGGCGGGGCGGCGGCCTCCCGGTCCGGTCGAAGGCGGCGGTGATGGCCGACACCAGCAAGGCCAGGTCGGTCTCGTCCGAGACGGGGGCGGCATCGTCCTCGTCCACCGCCATCGGGGTCGGCGGCGCGGGCGGCGCCGGGAGCCGGGGCAGGGGCCCGAACACGAATGGCGCCAGGTCGAGAGCGGCCGCTGCGGCACCGGTGCGGGACCCGGTGGCCAGGGCCGATTGGATGGCGACGACCTCGTCGGGCCCGAGGCGCACGTAGGCGCGTCCCGGGCTGGTCCGGGGGATCTCGGCGGCCTCGCCGGTGCCGAGGATGTCGCTGGAGTCGGAGCTGTCCTGGGTGCGCAGGGCGATGCGCAGGTTGGTGTTGGCCCGGATGTTGTCGTTGATGGCGCCCTGGGGCCGCTGGGTGGCCAGCAGCATGTGGACGCCCAGGCTCCGGCCCCGCTGGGCCACCCCGACGAGGGCGTCGATGAAGTCGGGGAGCTCGGCCTTGAGGGTGGCGAACTCGTCGACGATCACCAGCAGCCGCGGCATCGGCTCGCGATCGGGGTGCTTGCGCAGGTAGTCGGGCAGGTCGGTCGCTCCGGCCCGGCGGAGCACCCGCTCGCGGTGGCGCAGCTCGGCCTCCAGGCAGCGCAGGGCCCGCTCGGCCAGGTGCTCGTCGAGGTCGGTGACCATCCCGACCGTGTGGGGAAGCTTGGCGCACTCGTCGAAGGCGCTGCCGCCCTTGAAGTCGACCAGTACGAACGTGAGGTGGTCGGGGTCGACGTTGGCGGCCAGCCCGGCGACCATCGTGCGCAGCAGCTCGGACTTGCCGGCGCCGGTGGTGCCGCCGACCAGGGCGTGGGGGCCGTCGGCCACGAAGTCGACCCGGAACACGTCGTCCTCGGTCACCCCGATCGGCGCCACCGGCCGCGGATCGGGCCCGCAGGCCTTCCAGCGGGTCGACACCGCCTCGGCGCTGCACTCCTCCAGCTCCAGCAGCGGCAACAGCCGCACCGACGCGGGCAGCCCCGCCCCGAGGATCTCCAGCTCGGGGTCCTCGTAGCGGGCCAGCGACCGGGCGCACGCCCGGGCGGTGTCGTCGCTCAGCCCGCACGCCATGAAGTGATCGACCCGCCAGCCCTGCTGGGGCAGGAACAGCTCGGCCTGACCGTCGGCGTCGTGCACCTCGACGACCGTGTCGCACATGGCCGGCAGCCGATCGATGGTCCCGGCCACCACGATGCCGGCGACCGGGCCGCCGTCGCCCCGCAGCAGCTTCCGAGCGGGCGCCCGCCGGCCCTCCAGTAGCGAGTGGTCGTCCACCACCACCAGCCGGGTCGCCCCCGCCGGCGGGTCCCCGGGCCGGGAGGAAGCGGGTCGGTCCGGGTCCTTGGCCTTGCCGGCCTTCAGCACGGCCTCCACCAGCCTGGTCGAGCCCTCGGCGTCGGCCGACAGCATCCGGCCGCGGCCCGAGGGCTCGCGGGTGTGGGGCAGCCACTTGGCCCAGTCCCACGCCGGGGCGGTCTCGGGCCGCACCAGCACCATGACCGGCAGGTCCGCCGGGCCGTGCAGGACCACCGCCTGGCACAGCAGCGAACGAGCGAACGCCAACGCCGCCGGGCGATTCCCCACGACGCCGACCACCCCGCCGCCGGACAGGTCGACCGGCACCGCCGAGTGCCGCAGTATCGAGGCGTCCCGGATGGCCTCGCTCAGCTCCTCCGTGGTCTGGTGGCCGGGACCGCCCGGACGGTGGGCCACCGGCGGCTCCCAGGGGACGTCGCCCACCCCGGCCCGCAGGCGGAGGAAGTCGGCGTGGCCGGGCCGCCGTTCCCACAGGCAACGGCTGGGCAGCGTCACCCGCCGCAGGATCTCGGCCGGGTCCGGGAACGCCTCCCTGCGGCGGCCGTGTTCGTCCTCGCTCAGCGCAGCCAGCCGGCCCACGAACCGCTCCAGGTCCTTGCGGTAGCGCTGCCGCTCCCGCCGCCTGCTCGTGCGGCCCTCCCGGCGGCCGCTCAGCCACTGCGAGATCGCCATGACCGGGGACAGGGCCGCGAACATCAGGTAGAACGGCGACTTCAGCACGGCGAACATCCCGAGCGCCAACACCAACGGGCCCGCCATGCCGATCACCGACAGGGGTCGGTTGGTGCTCTCCTGCCGGGGCGGCTCCGGCACTTCGATCGGCTGCAGCGCAGGCGGCGGCGCCGGCCGCGGCGGGCGGTTGAACGGGATGGTGCCGGCGGCCGTGGCGTGCCGGAGCGGATCGACCGCGACGGGGCGGTCCCGGTCGTTCACGGCCCGGGCCTCCAGCTCCACGGTCCCCAGGCGCATCGTGAGCCCCTCGGCGACCGCCACCTTCGCCTTGCCCACCGCGGTGTCCCCGACCCAGGTGCCGTTGCGGGAGCGGAGGTCGGACACGAGCAGCGTGCCGTCCGGGCCGGCGCTGATCGCGGCGTGCCGCCGGGACACGGTCTCGTCGTGCAGCACGATGTCGCAGCGCGGGTCCCGACCGAGCACCGCCCGGCCCCCGGGCGCCAGCGGGAAGCGACGCCCGGCGTCCAGGCCGTTCACGACCACCAGCTCGCGGGCGGCGACCCGGACCCTGCGTCCCCGGGACGGACCCGGCCGGTCCGCCGGGCCGTCGAAGCGCACCGCCGCGCCCTCGTACAGGCCCGCCTCCGCCAGCTCCACGTCGAGGTCCGGCCGACGGTCCCCGATCGACAGCCGACCGCCCGCGGGACGCAGCGCCACCGCCAGGTCGCCCACCGTCGCCGACGGCCGGTTCACGCGGAGATCGAGCTCCCGCCGCCCGTCACCGTCCTCGTAGACCAGCTGCACGGTTCGTCACCCCGCCGGCGGCATCCCCAGCCGCTGGTGCCGCGCCACGGCGCTCTCGTGGTCCCTGATCGCGTCACGCAGCAGGCCCACGGTGTGTTGCAGCAGCTCGATGGTGTCGTTCAGGTGACCGACGTGGCGCGCGAGATCCGCGCGGTACTGCTCGGCGACCGTGCCCTTGAACTCGGTCAGGTTCCGCTCCGCCCGGGTGCGGTCCGTCTTGGCCAGCTCGAGCTTGGCCGCCAGGTCGATCAGCCCCCTGTCGAGCTCCTCCGCGGCCGCGACCGGGAACTCCGGTGCCTGGGAGCCGGCGAGGTCCAGGGACGGGGGTCCCGGGTAGCGCACCGACTCCCGGCCGTGGGGGTCCATCTGCTGACGGGATGCGGACGTCACCATCAGTCCACCGCCTCGATAGGGAAGCGGTACGTGCCGCCGGCCGAGAAGCCGGGATCGTCGCACCGGGTGACGACCGTCGGCCGACCGTTGGGCGTGGCGGCCAGCCGCCCCCAACGCACGA
>DATFRN010000445.1:0-27216 GCA_035263165.1 Acidimicrobiales bacterium
GATCCGGTCGGTCGGACGCGAGAAGCCGTCGTACACATACATCGGCGCCGAAGCGCGATCCATGGGCGACGGCTGGGAGTCGCTCGGCGACATGGGCCACGTCGACGCCGAGGGCTACCTCTACCTCGACGACCGCATGCAGGACATGATCCTGAGCGGCGGCGCCAACGTGTACCCGGCCGAGGTCGAGGCGGCGCTGCAGGAGCACCCCGCGGTCCGCAGCTGCTGCGTGATCGGTCTGCCCGACGAGGACCGGGGCAACCGCGTCCACGCCATCGTCGAGGCCGACCCGGACACGGTGACCGTCGCCGAGCTGACAGAGTTCGTGGGCGGGCGGCTGGCCCGCTACAAGGTGCCCCGCACGATGGAGCTGGTGGACGAGGCGCTGCGCGACGACGCCGGCAAGGTCCGCCGGGCCGAGCTGCGGCGCCGGCGCCTGGCGGCGGCCGGGGGCGCCTGATCAGCCGAGCGTCGACCCGCTCACCCGGGGGCGGCCGGCGCCGACGAAGAAGATGCCGGGGAAGCCGGCCGTCTCGAACTGGTCGCTGCGGTTGCGGCGCAGCGTCGAGCCGTCGATCGCCAGCGTGCCGGTGTGGTCGTTGCTGACGAAGAAGATGGCGCCGCCGCCCTCGCGGGCGTGGTTGTCCTCGATGCGGGAGCCGACGACGTGGACCGTGTAGCGGTTGCCGTCGGTGTAGATGGCGGCGCCGCTGCCGCCGCCCGGGTTGCCGGCCGAGGGCGGGTTGGCGCCGAACCCGATCGCCTCGTTGTGGCTGAACACGGAGTTGTAGACCTCCCACGACACGCCGATGCTGCTGAGCCCGCCGCCGTTGGAGCAGCGCCCGCCCTGGCCGGCGGCGCCGCCGAAGGTGCTGCCGACCACGTAGACCGGCAGGCCCTGCGACTGGCTGAGCACGCGGATGGCGGCGCCCCCGACGTCGGGCCCGGTGGCGTCGCAGGCGTTGCGGAAGAAGCGGGAGCCCACGACCTTGAACCGCCCGCCTCGCACGAAGATGGCCCCGCCGCCCCCGCCGTCGGTGGTCTCGCCCGTGGCGTTGCCGTCGACGAAGGTGAGGTTCTGTACGACCAGCCGGGGCGTGTCCTGGTCCTGGCAGTGCGACGTGGTGAAGACCTGGGCCTCGTCGCAGGTGTTCATGTAGAGGATGCGCCGGCGGCCGCCGCCCGACAGCGTGACCTTGCCGCCGCCGTCGAGGACGACGTCGGGCCCGGTGTCGTTGCGGACCTTGGCCGTGGCCGCCAGCGTGATCGTGACCGGCGCCGCCCCGCAGGCGAAGGTGATGATGCCGCCGGCCGCCACCGCCCGGACCACGGCGTCCGACGTGCAGCTGGCGGCCGTCCCCGTGCCGACGACCCGGTCGGGGTGGGAGGTGTCGACCGCCGCCCCCGCGGCGGGCACGCCGCCCCCGGGGTTGCCGGCCGGCACGGAGGGTGCGGACGCGGGCCGCGCCACGGCGGCCTTCGGCCGCCCGGGCCGGGCCGCCGGCGGCGCCGGAGCGGGGGCCGTGGTGGCCGGGGCCGCGTCCACGCCGACCTGGGTGACGAGGTCGTCGTGACCCCCGCACGACGCCGCCGCGACGGTCAGGGCCGCGGCGGCCAGCACGGCGCCCCCCGCTCCCCAGCGAGATCGCATGCCGGGGACGCTAACCCAGCCCCGCACCGAGCGTCGTGCTTCCCGCTCTAGGCTGACGCGTCAGTAACCAGACATCGAGGCTTCACGCCATGCTTTCCCGGGACCTGTAACGGGCCTGTAGCGTGTCGGGCGACCTGGTGACGGTTTGCGGTGACGAGACGCCGTCGAGCGGTCGCCGGGCGCCGCCGATCAAGGGTGATCGGCTGTGAGCCGGGGAGGACGCCATGAGCATCAGCCAGCCACACACCCGCAGGCTGGCGCCCGAGGAGCGGCGGGCGCTGCTGGTCGACGCCGCCGAGCAGACCTTCGCGTCCCGCGGCTACACCCAGGCCGGCCTGGCCGAGGTGGCCACCCTGGCCGGGGTGTCCAAGACGCTGCTGTACCACTACTTCCCCGACGGACGGCCAGAGCTCTACCGCGAGGTGATGGACCGGCTGGTCGGCGATGTCGTCGAGGCGGTCCAGGCCGCGGTGCGGGCGCCGATGTCGACCGAGCGCCGCCTGGCCGCGCTGGTCGAGGCGCTGCTGGCCTACTTCGGCCAGCACCGCGACGCCTACCGACTGCTCATCCTCGAGCCCTGGGGGTCGGGCGAGCCCGGCGTCGTCGGCCAGGCCATGGCCGTGCGGGCCCGGCTCGCCGGCGAGCTGAGCGGCCTGCTGGCCGCGGCCGGCCAGCCGCTGCCGGTCACCATGGCGGGCGCGGCCGCCGCCCTCGGCGCGCTGCTGCACGTGTGCGAGCTGTGCCTGGCCGGCCAGATCACCGAGGAGCAGGCGGCCGAGCTCGCCCAGCGCTTCGTGCTCGCAGGCCTGGGCGGCCTCGACCTGATCTAGGGGTCACTCGGGCGTGTCGGGTGCCGCCACCAGCCGCAGGTGCCCGTGGGGCGGGGTGTCGTCCGGGCTCGCCGGCGGGGGCGCGGCGTCGCCGGCCCGGCTGCCGGCGTCGCCCCGCACCCGCAGGTGCAGCAGGCTGCGCACCACCGTGCCCTGGCCCGGGGACGAGCGGATGGTCAGCTCGCCCCGACCGAGGTTGGAGAACATCTGCAGGGTCGCGATGCCGGTGCCGGCCGCCACCACGCCCGGCTCGAAGCCCACGCCGTCGTCACTGACCTCGACCAGCGCCCCGCCGTCCTGGGCCGTCACCGACACCGAGACCGTCCGGGCCCGGGCGTGGCGGGCGGCGTTGAGCAGCGCCTCCTGGGCGATGCGGTAGACGATCGTGACCGAGATGCGGTCGAGCTGGAGGTCGGGGTCGACGTGCACGCTGACGGTCCGGGTCGACCGCTCCCGGTACAGCTCCGAGGCGTAGGCCAGCAGGGCGGTGCCGAGCGTGCTGTCGTCGAGGCCCTCGTCGGGCGGGGGTTGGTCGCCCCGGGGCGGTCGCATGGCCACCATGAGCTGGCGCAGCTCCTCGGCCCGCTCGCTGAGGTCGCCCTGGAGCTGGGCGATCGTCTCCCGCACGGCCTGGGCCGTGTCGCTCGGCAGGGTCACGTAGGCCGTCTGGATGATGCTCGACAGCGTGGCCAGCGAGCCGACGGCCTGGGTGTGCAGCTCGGCCACCGTCTGGTGGCGGTCGTCCTCCAGCGCCCGCACCATGTTGGCCAGCAGGCGGCGGCGCTCCTCGGCCATGCCGGCCAGCTCGGCCGAGAGCCGCCGCGCCTCCCGGCTCATCAGCGTGTAGCGCAGGGCGTTGAGCACGATGACGGCCAGCAGCACGGCGCAGAAGAACGCCACCCCCCACGGCCGTTCGTCCTCGTTGAGCAGCACGTAGACGGCCAGCGCCGGCAGCACCACCGCGCTGACGTAGGGCATGGGGTTGGCCGCCCGCATCTGCTCCTCCGGCCCGACCCGGGCCAGCCGGCCCGTGGTCTGGCGGTGGGCCCACAGCGGCAGCGCCAGCGTGAGCACCATCTGGAGGGCGAAACAGCCCACCAGCGCCGCCGCCGGCAGGGCGAGGTGGCCGGCCAGCTCGGCCAGCAGCAGCGTGAGGTTGACGGTCATCAGCGCGGCCAGGCCCAGCCCGATGCCCTGCGCCGCCCGCTCGCCCCGGGGGATGCGCTCGAGGTTGACGAACGACACGTAGAGCACGCCCGGGGTCAGCAGCACGGTCACCACCAGCGGGATGGCGAAGCCGGGCTGATCGGCCTGCATCACCGACGGGCCGAGCAGCAGGACGCCGGGCGCCCCCAGCACGAGCAGGGCGGTGGCCGCGTCGAGGACGTCGACCGACACGTCGCGCCGGCCGGCCTGGGCCTCGAGCATCAACAGCGTGGCCGACACCCACAGCGGGACGGTGACGGCCAGCAGGGCCACGTCGACCGCCACCAGGAGCGGGGAGTCGAGCGCCCGCGACCCCAGCGCGGCCACGCAGGCCAGCGCGGCCGCGGCGATGGCGGCGAACCACCGGCGCCAGAAGGCGGCGTACTCCCGGGGGCAGGCGTCCAGCACTGGGCGGGCGGTGACCAGGCTCAGGGCCAGGAACGGGAAGCCGGCGACGGCGTAGCCGAGCAGCAGGTCGTCGTCCGACGTCGTGAGCACCGAGGACCAGGCCACGATGGCGGCGGCCAGTGCGAGGGCACCCAGCGTCACGGTCCACCGCAGCCGGGCCGGGAAGATCAGCGGGTTGGCCGGCCCGGCGACGCCGCCCGGAGCGCCGGCGGTCGCCGGGGCGCGCTCGCCCGCCGGATGCTCGGTCACGGCCACACGGCGCCCGCCCCTCCGGCGGCGTGCACGCTCGTCGTCGGTGCGCCTCATGTTCGGGTCCCGCGGTGGCGGTGCACCCTCCCCCCTAGGGCTTCGTTGCGATCGTAACCAAATACCCTGCGTGGTCGGAGTGCTAACGCGTGCTGCGCGCGGCCAGGGTGTGGGGCCCGGCCCCGAGGTAGCCGCCGGCCTCCCGCACCTGCCGGCTCCAACCGTCGAGCAGGGTGACCAGCTCGTCGAGGTCGTCGCCCAGCGCCTCGACGAACGCGCGGCACTGGTCGTCGGTGGCCCGCTCGACGGCCTCCCGGGCGTCGCGGCCCGCGGCGGTGAAGCCGTCGCCCTCGATCAGGCCCCGGGTGCGCAGGCGGTCCTGGGCCGCGTCGAGGTCGTCGGCCGACCACGCCCGGGTCCGGATGTAGCTGCGCATCGGCACGCCCCAGTAGAGCTCGGTGAGCAGGCCGATCTCGGTGGCGTCGAAGCCCGCGGCCGTCCAGGCCGCGGTGTGGGCGTCGCCCCGGTACTCGCGCAGCAGGTCGGCCAGCCGCCAGGCCGTGCCCAGCGCGCCGTCGGGCACCGGCTGGGCCCGCAGGCCGGCGTAGAGGGGCCGGCCCTCGGGGCGCAGGTCGGCGGTGGCCCGCCGCAGCAGCGCCACCGCCCGGTCGACCCCGCCCGGCTCGCGGCCGAGGATGCGGGCGAGCTGGGCGACGCCGCCCCGGGTGCGGGCGGCGCCGATGGTGGGGCCGTCGCAGCGGGTCCAGCCCAGCTCGACCAGCGGCACGACCACGGCCGGGTTGAACACCGCGAAGGCCGAGGCCACCAGGTCGCCCGGCGGCTGGCCCAGCGCCGCGCCCCGGCTGCAGAAGTAGGCGGCCCCGTCGGGGGCGGCCACGCCGCCCTCCAGCGTGCGCGGGCTGGGGTCGAAGCCGAGCGCCACGTACTCGGCGTGGCACTCGGGCGAGAAGTACACCTGGGCGGCGAACGGCTCCAGGGCGGCGGCCAGCGCCCGGGCCCGCAGCGAGGAGGCCGGGGCGTCGCTCACCCGGACGCCTCCGGGACGACCAGCACCTTGCAGTGCCGCTGGGGGTCGGCCAGGTCGGCGAACGCCCCCGGGACGCCGTCGAGGCCGACCTCGCCGGTGATCATGGGCGTGACGTCGAGCTCGCCCTCGGCCAGCGCCCGCAGGGTGGTGGCGAACTCGTCGGGGTCGTAGCCGAAGCTGAACCCGACCGTGAGCTCCTTGGCGATGCCGAAGAACGGCGTGACCCGGTCGGGCTCCATGCACACGCCGACCACCATCACCCGGGCGCGCTGGGGGGCGTCCCGCAGCACGCCGTCGATCATGCCCGGCACGCCGACGGCCTCGAACACCACCAGCGGCCGGGCGCCGCCGACGCGGGCCCAGGCCTCGAAGGCCGGCTCGGCCGCCGGGTCGACCACCTCGTGGGCGCCCAGCGTCGCCGCCAGCGCCCGGCGGGCGGCGGAGAGGTCGGCGGCCACGATCGGCTCGATCCCGAGGCGCCCGAGGGCGGCGATGACGGCCAGGCCCACCGGCCCGCAGCCGAGCACGACCGCGCCGTCGCCGGGGGCGACGCCCGAGCGGTTGACCGCGTGGACGCCGACCGCCAGCGGCTCGGTGAGCGCCGCCACCCGGGCGTCGAGCCCGTTGGGCACCTCGAGCAGCAGCGGCGCCGACAGCAGCATGCGCTCGCTGTACCCGGCCGGGAGGTCGTTGGTGTAGACGAGGTCCTGGACGCCGGTGAGGCTGATCATGGCCGGGATCGACGTGACGATCGTGCCGGGGGCCGGCGCCACCGTGTCGGGCCCGGCTTCGAGCACCTCGGCGGCGAACTCGTGCCCCATGAACACGTCGCGGCCGAGGTCGACCGCCGGGCCGCCGAGAGCGGGCACGCCCGACATCTCGTCGGCCAGCCGCAGCATGGTGGCGCCGTGGCGGACGAAGTGCAGGTCGGAGCCGCAGATGCCGCAGGCCCGCACGGCCACCAGGACCTGGCCCAGCTGGGGCACCGGGTCGGGGACGTCGTCGCGCACGACGACCTCGCCGGCGCGCAGGACGGCGGCGCGCATCAGCGCTCGCCCCCGGCCGTGGCCGGGAACCGTCGATCGATCATGGCCTGCACTCCCCCCGGGGACCGGCTGCTGCTGCTGCGAACGTACGTTATGGTAACGGCCGTTGCCAACCCCCACCGAGGCCGCCCAACGGCGGCGGTGGGCCGGGGTGCCGGCCGCCGACCGCCGCGCCGAGCGGCGCACCCGGCTGCTCGACGCCGGGCTCGACCTGCTGGGCACGGTCGGGGTCGCCGGCACGACCGTGCGGGGCGTGTGCCAGGAGGCCCGGCTCAACCCCCGCTACTTCTACGAGTCGTTCGCCACGCTCGACGACCTGGCGGTGGCCGTGTACGACCGCATCGTCGCCGAGCTCACCGCCGAGGTCCTGGCGGCGCTGGCCGAGGCGGGGACGGGCCGGCGGGCGCGGGCCCGGGCCGCCGTCGACTGCATCGTCGGCTTCGTCGACCGCGACCGGCGCCGCGCCCGGGTCCTCTACGTCGAGGCGGTGGGCAGCGCCACGCTCAGCCGGCGCCGGGCCGCCACCGGGCGGACGCTGGTGGAGTGGGTGGTCCGCGACCGGGTCGGGAGCCCGACCGGCCCCCACGACCCGCGGGCCGTGCTGGCCGCGGCGGTGGTGGTGGGCGGGTTCAACGAGGCGCTGGTCGCCTGGCTCGACGGGCAGATCGCACTCGACCGCGAGCAGCTGGTCGACGACGCCACCGCCCTGTTCCTCGGGGTCGAGGACACGGTGGCCGGCATGGCGGCCGCCGGAGCGGCTAAGACACCGGGCACGCGCGCCGCGGCCGCCGGCGCGCCCGAGGGGGAGAGGTCGAGATGACCGATGCCAGCATCGCCACCGTCGCCGACGTCGTGCGGGTCCACGGCGCCGCCCGGCCCGACGCCCCGGCGCTGATCCTGGGCGACCGGACCGTGACCTTCGGCGAGCTCGACCGGCGCTCGAGCCGGGCTGCCCAGGCCCTGCGGGAGGCGGGCGTGGGGGCGGGCGACCGGGTGGCGTTCATCGACAAGAACGGTGTCGAGTGGTTCGACGTCACGTTCGGCCTGGCCAAGCTGGGCGCGGTCAACGTGTCGGTCAACTGGCGGCTGGCGCCGCCCGAGATGGCCACGATCATCGACGACGCCGAGGCCGAGGTGGTCATCGTCGGGCCCGAGTTCGTGGGCCACGTCGAGAAGATCGAGGACGACCTGACCCGGGTCCACACGATCGTCGCCATCGGCGGGCACGAGCGGTGGGCCGACTACGACGCCTGGGTGGGCTCGCGCCCCGACGAGGACCCGGGGGCGACCTCGGGCGGCGAGGACGTGGCGTTCCAGCTCTACACGTCGGGCACGACCGGCCTGCCCAAGGGCGTGATGCTGACCAACGCCAACTTCTTCTCCGGCGTCATCGGCATCGCCGACCAGTGGCGGTTCACCCCCGACTCGGTGAACATCGCCATGATGCCGATGTTCCACATCGCGGGCGCGGGGTGGGCGATGGTCGGCCTCTACTACGGGTGCGCCACCGTGGTGCTGCGGGACATCGACCCGGCCGAGGTGCTGCGGGTCATCCCGGCCCACGGGGTGACCAACGCCTTCATGGTGCCGGCGGTGATCCAGTTCCTGCTGGTGACGCCGGGCGTCGAGACGACCGACTTCTCCACCCTGCGGGCGCTGGTCTACGGGGCGTCGCCCATCACCGACCGCGTGCTGACCGCCGGGATGGCGGCGTTCGGGTGCGAGTTCATCCAGGTGTACGGGCTGACCGAGACGACGGGGGCCATCACCCAGCTCGACGGCGTCGACCACGACCCCGAGCACAAGCCCCAGCTGTTGCGCTCGTGCGGGCGGCCCTACCCGTGGGTGGAGGTGCGCATCGTCGAGCCGTCGACCGGCGAGGACGTGCCGGTCGGTGCGGTGGGCGAGCTGTGGACCCGGTCGCACCAGAACATGAAGGGCTACTGGAACAACCCGGCGGCGACGGCCGAGGCGATCACGGCCGACGGCTGGTTCCGCACCGGCGACGCCGGCTTCGTGGACGCCGAGGGGTACCTGTACCTGCACGACCGCGTGAAGGACATGATCGTGTCGGGCGGCGAGAACGTGTACCCGGCCGAGGTGGAGAACGTGGTGTCCAGGCACCCGGCGGTGGCCGACGTGGCGGTCATCGGCGTGCCCGACGAGCGCTGGGGCGAGGCGGTCAAGGCGATCGTGGTGCCGGCCGAAGGCGTCGAGCCCGGCCCCGAGGTGGAGGCCGACATCATCGCCGAGGCCCGCACCCAGCTGGCCGGCTACAAGCTGCCCAAGTCGGTCGACTTCGCCGACGTCCTGCCCCGCAACCCGTCGGGCAAGCTGCTCAAGCGCGAGCTGCGCGAGCCGTACTGGGAGGGCCGCGACCGCCAGGTCGGCTAGCCGGCCAGCGCCGCGATCGCCCGGCGGAGGCGTTGCTCGCTGACCGGGCGGTGGGTGCCGAGGGTCTGGGCGAAGAGGCTGACCCGCAGCTCCTCCAGCTGCCACGCGAGGTCGACCACCTCCGGGGCGGCGCGGCGGTCCGGGGCGAGCTCGGCCCGGGCCTCGGTGAACTCGGCCTCGACCGCCCTCGCCGTCGCCATGGCGCGGGCGTCGCGGTCGGGGCGGTCGGGGAGCTTGTCCAGGCGGATGCGGATCGCCTCCAGGTAGCGGCCGACGTCCTTCAGGCGGGACAGGCCCACCCTGGTGACGAAGCCCACGCCGACCAGCGAGCGGACCTGGGCCCGCATGTCGGCGGCCGCCGGGCGCAGGGCGTCGGCGCGGACCCCGGCCAGGCGGGCCTCCAACGCCACCGCCGCCGCCACCAGGTCGCCGGCCTGGGCGGCGGCGCCCGCCGCCAGCCGGGGGAGGCGGGACCGGGCGGCGGCGGCCAGGCGGGCCCACGACTCCTCGTCCCAGGCCGGGCCGCCCTCCGCGGCCACGATGCGGTCGGCGGCGGCCGCCACGCAGTCGTCGGCCAGGGCCACCGGCCCCGGGTAGCGGGCCGGGGCCGCCGCCAGGGCGGGCACCGTGCGCAGCCGGCGCTCGGCGTCCCGGCGGGCCGCCGGCACGGCCAGGGCCAGCAGCCGGCGGGTGCCGGCCGCCATGGCCCGGGCCTGCTCGTCCTCGCCGGTCAGCACCCGCACGCCGACGGTGTCGCCCTCGTCGACCAGCGCCGGGTAGCCCCGCACCGACAGCCCGGACCCGGCGGCGGCGTCGACCACCCGGGGCAGCGTCCCGACGTCCCAGGTCTGCAGGCCCCGGCGCTCCAGGCCCGGTGCGGCGGCGGCCACCGCCCGGCGGGCGTCGGGGGCCAGCCGGCGCCGGAGGTCCGCCAGGTCCCGGCCCGCCGCCACCTCGGCGCCCGCCCCGTCCTCCACCCGGAACCGCACCAGCAGGTGGGCGGGCACCCGGGCCAGGTCGAAGTCGGCCGGCCCGACCGGCTCGCCCGCCATCGCGGCCAGCCGCCGGGCCAGCACCTCCGGCAGCGGACCGTCGCCCGGCCCGATGGCGGCCAGCGCCTCGGCCGCCCGGTCGGGCGCCGGCACCAGGTGCCGCCGGGCCGCCTTGGGCAGCGACCGCACCAGCGCGGTGACCAGGTCCAGCCGGTGGCCGGGCACCTGCCAGTCGAAGCCACCGGGGTCCAGCCGGTTGAGCACCGCCAGCGGGACGTGCACCGTCACCCCGTCGTCCTCGGCCCCCGGCCCGAACGTGTACGACACCGGCAGCGCCAGGTCGCCCTGGCGCCAGGTGGTGGGGAAGTCGTCCTCGCCCACCGCGCCGGCCCCGGCCGCCACCACGTCGTCCCGGCTGAGCGTGAGCAGGTCGGGCGTCTCCTCCCGGGCCCGCCGCCACCAGCGGTCGAAGGCCGGGGCCGAGGTCACCGTGGCCGGCACCCGGGCGTCGAAGAACGCGGCGAGAGCCTCGTCGCCGACGACCAGGTCGCGCCGCCGGGCCCGGTCCTCCAGCGCCCGCACCTCCTCCAGCAGCGCCCGGTTGCGCTCGACGAACCCGTAGCGGCCCTCCCACTGGCCGGCCGCCAGCGCGTGGTCGACGAACATCCGCCGGGCCAGCACCTCGTCCGCCCGGGCCACGGCCACCCGCCGCCCCTCGACGACGGGCAGGCCGTACAGCGTGACCCGCTCCGTGGTCATCGCCGCGCCCCGCCGCTCGTCCCACGTCACCTCGCCGTAGCTGCGCCGCACCAGGTGGCCGGCCAGCGGCTCGATCCACCCCGGGTCGATGCGGGCCACCTGGCGGGCCCACAGCCGGGTCGTCTCCACCAGCTCGCCGGCCATCACCCAGCCCGGCGTGCGCCGGTGCAGCACCGACCCGGGGGCCACGAGGAAGCGGGCGCCCCGGGCGCCCCGGTGATCGCGGGTCACCGGGTCGTACATGCCGACGTGCGACAGCAGCCCGGCCAGCACCGCCCGGTGGACGGCCTCGGGCGCGGCCGGCGGCCCCGACCGGCGGCGGATGCCGACCTCGGCCGCCACCTCCCGCAGCTGGCGCACCAGGTCCTGCCACTCCCGCACCCGCACGTGGTGGAGGTGCTCGGCCCGGCACATCCGGCGGAAGCCGCTGGAGGACCGCTCCCGCTGCTGCTCCTCCAGGTAGCGCCACAGGGCCAGCGTCCCCAGGAAGTCGGAGTCGGGCACGGCGAAGCGGGCGTGGAGGGCATCGGCCTCCTCCTCCTGACCGGTCGGCCGCTCCCGCACGTCCTGGATCGACAGCGCGGCCGCCAGCACCAGCACCTCGCGCACGCAGCCCCGCCGGTCGGCCTCGATGATCATGCGCCCGAACCGGGGGTCGACCGGCAGCCGGGCCAGCCGCCGCCCGAGCGGGGTGAGCCCGCCGTCGTCGCGCAGGGCGCCCAGCTCGGTGAGCAGCGCCACCGCGTCCCGCACCGCGTGGGCGTCGGGCGGGTCGACGAAGGGGAACGACGCCACCTCGCCCAGCCCCAGCGCGGCCATGCGCAGGATGACCGAGGCGAGGCTGGTGCGCAGGATCTCGGGCTCGGTGAACCGGGGCCGGGACTCGTAGTCGTCCTCGCCGTAGAGCCGGATGCAGACGCCGGGCGCCACCCGGCCGCAGCGCCCGGCCCGCTGGTCGGCCGACGCCTGGCTCACCGGCTCGATCGGGAGCCGCTGCACCTTGGTCCGCCGGCTGAAGCGGGAGATGCGGGCCGTGCCCGGGTCGACCACGTAGCGCACGCCGGGCACGGTGATCGACGTCTCGGCCACGTTGGTGGCGAGCACGATGCGCCGGCCCCGGTGGGGGCGGAAGGCCCGCTGCTGCTCGGCCGCCGACAGCCGGGCGTACAGGGGCAGGAGCTCGGTGTCGGGCAGGTTCGCCTCGGCCAGCGCTGCCGCGGTGTCGCGGATCTCCCGCTCGCCGGACAGGAACACGAGGATGTCGCCCGGCCCCTCCGCCCGCAGCTCGTCGACCGCCCGGCGGATGCCGTCGACCTGGTCCATCGATCCGGTGCCGCCGTCGGCCGGGTCGCCGAGGGGCCGGTAGCGCAGCTCGACCGGGTAGCTGCGGCCCGACACCTCGACCACCGGGGCGTCGAAGTGGCGGGCGAAGCGGTCGGTGTCGATGGTGGCCGAGGTGATGATCACCTTGAGGTCGGGCCGCCGGGGGAGCAGGTCGGTCAGGTAGCCGAGCAGGAAGTCGATGTTGAGGCTGCGCTCGTGGGCCTCGTCGATGATGAGCGTGTCGTAGCGGGCCAGCCGCCGGTCCCGGCCCAGCTCGGCCAGCAGGATGCCGTCGGTCATGACCTTGACCCGCGTGCGGTCGCTCACCTGGTCGGTGAACCGCACCGCGTAGCCGACCTCCTCGCCGAGCGGGGTGCTCAGCTCGTCGGCGATCCGGGCGGCGATGGTCCGGGCGGCGAGCCGCCGGGGCTGGGTGTGGCCGATCAGCCGGTCGACGCCCCGGCCCAGCTCCAGGCACATCTTGGGCAGCTGGGTGCTCTTGCCCGAGCCGGTCTCGCCGGCGACGATCACCACCGGGTGGGCGGCGATGGCGTCCATGACCTCGGCGCGGCGGGCCGAGATCGGCAGCGCCTCGGGGTAGCTGATCGGGCGGGGCATGCGGCCGACCAGCCTACGGTTCACCAGGTCGAACACAGTCGTATTAGGTCTTCCGACACGCGCAAGCTACAGCTTGTAACCTCGCAGTCGTGACCTTCAAGATCGACCCCGATGCCGCCGGGTTCGACGCCGCGCGCCTCGGCCGCATCGACGAGCACCTGCGTACCCGCTACATCGACCCCGGCAAGATCACCGGCTGCCAGGTGCTGGTGTCGCGCCGCGGCCAGGTGGCCCACCACGCCACGCTGGGCCTGGCCGACCGCGAGCGCAGCGCCCCGGTGGCCGACGACACGATCTGGCGCCTGTACTCGATGACCAAGCCGATCACCGGCGTCGCCCTGCTCACGCTGTACGAGCGGGCGCTGTTCGCCCTGTCCGACCCGGTGCACCGCTTCATCCCCGAGTTCCGCGACCTCAAGGTCGGGGTGCGCCAGGACGACGGCAGCTACCTGCCGGTCGAGCCCGAGCGGCCGATGTCGGTGCGCGACGCCATGATGCACATGACCGGCATCGGTTACGGGCCGCGCGACGCCCGGCTCAGCCTGGCCGCCGGGCCCAACCAGCCGATGACCCGCCTCGGCCCCGGGGCGACGCTGGAGACGCTGGTCGAGCGGCTGTCGACCCAGCCGCTGCGCTTCCACCCCGGCACCCGCTGGCTGTACTCGTGGTCGACCGACGTGTGCGCCCGGCTGGTCGAGGTCCTGTCGGGCCGGCGGTTCGGCGACTACCTGCGGGAGACGATCTTCGATCCGCTCGGCATGGTCGACACCGGGTTCTCGGTGCGGGACGAGGACGTCGGCCGGTTCGCCGCCAACTACCGGCGGGGCGCCGACAAGGCGCTGGAGCTCATCGACGACCCGTTCGAGAGCCGCTACCGGCGGCCGCCCAGCTTCGAGTCGGGCGGCGGCGGGCTGGTGTCGACCATGGCCGACTACCTGCGCTTCTGTCACATGCTGGTCAACGGGGGCGAGCTGGACGGCGCCCGCATCCTGTCCCGCAAGACGGTCGAGCTCATGCGCACCAACCACCTGCCCGGCGGCGCCAGCCTGCGGGAGTACGCGCTGCCCGGGGGCTACGGCGAGGTCGGCTTCGACGGGATGGGGTTCGGGCTCACCGTGGCGGTCAGCCAGGGGCCGGCCCCGGCGCAGGCCGTGGGGTCGCCCGGCGAGTACATGTGGGGCGGCGCGGCGTCGACGATCTTCTGGATCGACCCGGTCGAGGACATCGCCACCATCTTCATGACCCAGCTCATGCCGTCGGGCACGTTCAACTTCCGGGGCCAGCTCCGCAACCTGGTCTACGGGGCGCTGGCCGACTGACGCGGGCTGCGGTCGCCGAGGAGGAAGCGGGGGCCGGGGCCCTGGGCGGCGGCCTCGTCGCCGGGGTTGAGCAGCTTGCAGGCGTGCAGGGACAGGCAGCCGCAGCCGATGCAGCCGTCGAGCCGGTCGCGCAGGCCCTCCAGCAGGGCGATCTGGGCGTCCAGCCGGGGGCGCCAGGCCCGGGACAGCCGGGCCCAGTCGGACGGGGTGGGGGTGCGGTTCTCGGGCAGCGACGCCAGCGCCGCCCGGATCTCGTCCAGGCTGAGCCCGACCGCCTGCGCCACCCGGATGAACGACACCCGGCGCAGCACGTCCCGGGCGTAGCGGCGCTGGCCGCCGCCGGTGCGGGTCGCCGAGATCAGGCCCTCGGCCTGGTAGAACCGCAGGGCCGAGGGGGCCACGCCGGTGCGCTCGCTCACCGAGCCGATGGACAGGTCGTGCTCCACGCGGGCGAGGCTACCGGCGCCGAGTGGAACTTCACGTGAACTTGAGTTCTAACGGTGTGTCAGATGACACGCCGGCCTGGGTACAGTGGAAGCTCATGGCCCGAGGCACGACGACCGCCCAGCCAGCCGCCGCCCGGGCCGGGATGAAGGACGGGTCGCCGGCCGCGCCGAAGGAGGGGTCGCCCCGGCGCCAGGCCCGCCGGGCCGAGCTGCTCGACGCCGCCCTGCGGGTGATCCGCCGGGGCCACGGCCGGGTGGCGATGGAGGACATCGCCGCCGAGGCCGGCATCAGCCGCCCCATCCTCTACCGCCACTTCGGCGACGCCAGTGGGCTGTACGCCGCGGTCGCCGACCACTTCTGCCAGGAGCTGCTCGAGCGCCTGCGCAAGGGCCCGGCCGAGATGAACCACGGCCGCGACCTGCTGCGCCACCAGGTCCACGAGTACCTGGCCTTCATCGCCGCCGAGCCCGACGTCTACCGCTTCCTCAAGGACCAGACGCCGCCCGACCGGCCCCGGTCGATCACCCACGGCAGCGGCTTCTCCCGCCTGGTGGCCAACGCCACGGCCCGGGCCCTGCGGGACGCCGGCTGGGAGGCCAACACCGCGGTGGCCGGCGCCGACCTGTTCGTCGGCGGGCTGGAGGCGGCGGCCAGCCGCTGGGTCGAGGAGCCCTCGGGCTCCTCCGAGGAGCTGGCCAACCGGCTGAGCGCGGTGCTGTGGAACGGCTTCCAGCGGGGCGGCGCCCGCGTGACGGGCGAGCCGGTCAGGCCGGCGCGGGCGCGTCGAGGCGCATGAGCTCCGCGAAGTTGCCGGCGTAGAACCGGTCGCGGGCCGCGTCGCCGACGCCGGCCATCGTGGCCTCGAACCGCCCGAGCGGGTCGCGGGTCCCCTCCGGGTGCGGGTAGTCGGACGAGAACAGGAACAGGTCGTCGCCGCACCGCTCGATGAGGTCGCCCACCGGCTCGCCCGGGAACGGCGTGAACCAGACGTGGCGCTGGAGGTACTCGCGGGGCGACAGCGGCATGGCGTTGAGCCGGGGCTCGGACCGGCGGAAGTTGCGGGCGGCCAGCTCGAGCCGGGTCAGCAGCGCCGGCACCCAGACCGCGCCCAGCTCGATCGCCGCACCCCGCAGCCCCGGGTGGCGGTCGAAGGTGCCGTCCATCGCCATGCAGCCGAGGAACAGCTCGGCTGCATGGCTGAGGGCGAGCGAGTCCTTGGACCGGATGTTCTCGCCCCCGCCGAGGAAGTCGGTCACCGGCGGCAGCCCGTTCTCGTGCAGCGACGGCGCCACCCGCAGGCGGGCGCCCCCGATGTGGAGCACGAACGGCACGCCCGCCTCGGCCAGCGCGCCCCACACGCCGTCGTAGTCCGGGTGGGTGTGCGACACCTGGCGGGGCGCGTCGTGGGTGACCCAGATCGCAGCGGCCCCGTCGTCCAGGCAGGCGGCGACCTCGGCTGCGGCCTGCCCGGGCTCGCCGAGGGGGACGAAGGCCACCGCCAACAGGCGCTCGTCCCGGGCGCAGAAGTCCACCATGCCCCGGTTGAGGGCGCGGTTGCCGGCGGCGCGGGTGGCGGGGTCGTCGGCGCCGACGAACTGCGACGAGGCGAAGGTGGGGAAGACCAGCTGGCGGTCGAAGCCGAGCAGGTCGAGCGCCCGGCTGCGCTCGGCGGGGTCGAAGGCGCCGAGGGCGTCCCAGCCCTTGGCCTCCATCAGCCGCTCCTCGCCCTTGGCCCGGGCGCCCTCGTCGTGGGCCCGGTGGGCGGCCCGCTCGACCGCCTGCTCGGCCAGCCGGCCGGCCGCCCCCAGCTGCAGCGGACCGATGCGGTCGCGCATGTCGGGATCGACGTAGCCGCCCAGCCAGTCCGGAAGCTCCATGATGTGGCTGTCGGCGTCGTAGTAGACGCGACCGGTGGCGTAGGGCATCGGTGCGGGCTCCCTCGTGCTCGGTGCTACGGACTGTAACAACGGCGTAAGGCCAACGGGAGGGGAACATGACGGGGGACGAGACGACGGCCGGGGAGGCGCGGGCGGCCTACGCCCGCTACGTGGCCGAGCGGGGCCGGGCCGAGCGGGGCGAGATCACCTGGGGCGAGCTGGCCGAGGCCTTCTTCACCGAGGACGCCGTGTTCGTCGACCCGGCGTGGGGGCGCAGCGAGGGCCGGGCCGAGATCGCCCGGTTCTTCGACGCCAGCATGCGGGGCCTCGACGGCTGGACCTTCCCCGAGGAGGTGACCGTGGCCGAGGGCGACCGGGTCATGTCCCTGTGGTGGAACCGGCTGCCCGGCGCCGGGCCGGACGGCCGGCCCCACCAGGCACCGGGGATGTCGCTGCTGCACTACGCCGGCGGCGGGCGCTTCTCCTACGAGCTCGACGTGCTGAACATGGCCGAGGTCGGGGAGGTCATCGGCGCCGCGGGGTGGGCGCCCGCCGCCGGCTTCGCGATGCCCCCGGCCGCACCCGTGCGCGACCCCTCGCCGCCGGAGTCGTCGGGGTCGCCGGCCGGGGGCTGAGCTCCGCCGCCTCAGGCCTCGGGCACCGGCCCGAAGAAGGCGGCGATGCGGCTGAGCCGGCCGTCGTCGGCGATGACGCCGACGTCGAGGCCGGGCACGGTGACGTTGCCGTCGTCGTCCGCCAGCTGCCACTCGAAGCGCACCACCGAGTGGTGGGCGTCGATGCCGCTGGTGCGGCTGAAGCGCTGGCCGGGGTACTGCTGGTGGACCGCGCCGACCATGTCGGCGATGGCGGCCGGGCCGGTCACCAGGCTCAGCGGGTCGACGTAGACGGCGTCGTCCGCCCACACCTGCCCGGCCAGCTCGGCCCGGCGGCCGGGATCGGTCTCGTTGAGCATGGCGAGGTAGGCGTCGATGGTGGCGGCCACGTCGGGGGTGGTGGTCGTGTCGGTCACTGGTGTGTCCTCCGTGATGGGTCTCGGTGCGCCCCACCGTGCGACCGGCCGGGGGGTCGCGGCCATTACCTGTCGGGTAGGCGTCGCCACGACGGGCCGGCGTTAGGGTCGACCCGATGGCAGCGACACTCACCGCCCCGGGCCGTCCCCCCGTCGGCCACCTGCTGCGCGGCTGGCGCCACCGGCGCCGGCTCAGCCAGCTGGAGGTGGCCAGCGAGGCGGCGGTGTCGGCCCGCCACCTGAGCTTCGTCGAGACCGGCCGGTCCAAGCCCAGCCGCGAGCTGGTGCTCCACCTGGCCGAGCACCTGGAGGTCCCGCTGCGGGAGCGCAACGCCCTGCTGCTGGCCGCCGGCTACGCCCCGACCTACCGGGAGACGCCGCTCGAGTCCGAGGACATGACGCCGGTGCGGGACGCCGTGGCCCTGCTGCTGGCCGGCCACGAGCCGTTCCCCGCCATCGCCGTCGACCGCCACTGGGACCTGGTGGGCGCCAACGCCCCGGCGGGGGCGATCATGAGCGACGGCGTGGACCCGGCGCTGCTGGCGCCGACGTGCAACGCCATCCGGGTCGTCCTGCACCCCGACGGGCTGGCGTCCCGCGTCGTCAACTTCGCCCAGTACGCCGCCAACCTGGTCGACCGCCTGCGGCGGGAGGCCGGTGCCTACGCCGACGACCGGCTGGGCGAGCTGATCGAGGAGATCTGCGGCTACCCGGGCGTGGCCGGCTCGCCGTCGCCGGGTGCGACCGCGGCCGAGCTGTTCGTGCCGCTGGTGCTGCGCACGGGGGAGGGGGAGCTGACGTTCTTCTCGACCCTGACCACCTTCGGCACGGCCCGGGACATCACGGTCGAGGAGCTGGCCATCGAGTCGTTCTTCCCGGCCGACGCCGCCACCGCCGCCGTGCTGCGCGACCAGTGGCAGGCGGCCGCGGGCTAGCCGGCGGGGTCGGGGTTGGTGCGCCCGTAGTAGGGGCGGCCGGCGGCCTCCCACTCGGTCCAGAGCTCGAGGAACTCCTCGCCGAGGAACGTGTCCTTCCCCTCCAGGGCGAGGCGGGCCCGGCGGACCGTGAAGTCGAGCGGGGCGTCGGCGGCGGCCCGGTCGAACTGGGTCAGCGCCGCCTCGGTGCGGCCGTCCCGCCACAGGTGCAGCGCCAGCCGGTAGCGCAGGTGGCCGGCCTGCTCGCCCTCGCTCGGCGCCCACGCCGGCGGGCCGTCGCCGGCGGCCGGCTCGACGCCGCCGCGCACCCAGCGCCGCAGCGCCTCGTGGTGGGGCGACGAGTCGACCTTGTGGAACTCGCGGAACATGTCCGAGCCGAAGGCGACGTCGTTGGCCCGCACCAGCCGGCCCTCCTCGTCGATCCACACCACCGTGGGCACGTTGGTGAGCGCGTAGGCGTCGGCGAAGGTGCGGTCGCGGTCGATGAGCACCGGCAGGTCGATCCCCTCGGCGAAGGGGCGGACGGCTTCGGGGTCCTCGTCGATGGCCACGGCCACCACGCCGAAGCCGTCGCCGGCCAGCTCGTCGTGCAGGGCCTGCCAGGCCGGTAGGTCGTGGCGGCAGCCGCACCAGGAGGCGAACGCCACCACCAGCGTCTTGCGGCCCCGCACGTCCCGGAGGGCGAAGGGGGCGCCGTCGAGGTCGGGCAGCGTGAAGTCGGGGGCGGCGCCCGACGCCAGCGCCGCGGCCCGGGCCGCGGCCGAGGCGCCGAGGACGGCCACCCGCTCGCCGGCGTCCACGACCAGCAGGGCGCCGGCCGGCGGGGCCAGGCGGGCCAGGTCGATGCACCCGTCGTCGCGCTCGAGACCCGGGTGGAGCTCGACCGGGACGCACACGTCGCCCCGGCACAGGCCCTCGGGCCTGCGCTCCCAACCGGTGGCGGCGGCCAGGTCGGCCGGGGTCAGCCACAGCCGGCCGGGGCCGCCGTCGCCGCCGTCGCCGGGCTGGGCCTCGGCGTCGACGGCGTGGGGGGCGTCGGTGATGAGCGTGAACGTCGGCACGGCCGCAAGGTAACGCTTGTCCCCCTGGTCGATCGGCCCTACCGTGCGGCCGGTGCCGGGGGGCCGCGACAGCACGCAACGGGTGAAGGATGCGATCGTCGCCCTCCAGCGCGTGACCAACAGCCGGCGCATCGACGCCCGCCGGGTCGAGCGCTCGGGCGTGCCGCTCGGGCTGGTGGCGACCGGCGTGCTGTACCAGGTGGTCGAGCGCGGCCCGGCCCGGGCCCGGCTGCTGGCCGACCAGTGCCGCATGCAGCCGGCCGCGCTCAGCCGCCAGCTGCGGATCCTGGAGGCCGGCGGCTACATAGAGCGGGCGCCCGACCCGGCCGACGGGCGCTGCACGCTGATCCGGGCCACGGCCGAGGGCAAGGCGGCCCACGTCCGCATCCAGGTCGCCGACGACCAGATCTTCGCCGCCCACCTGGCCGGCTGGCACGAGCGGGAGATCGTGCTGCTGGCCGACCTGCTGGAGCGGCTGGTGGTCGACCTGCGCGCCCCCGCCGCCCCCGGCCGCTAGAGCAGCGTGAGCTGCGAGCCCCGGAGGTCGACCGGGGTCTCCGCCGGCGGGCTGGCCGGTGGGGGAGCGGCCCGGCCGGTGAGGTGCTCGGGGTCGCCGCGGGGCGCGTCGGCGCCGCCGTGGCGGCGCACGAGGTCGCGCACCCGGGTGGCCAGCGCCGCCTGGTCGGCCTTGGGCGCGTAGGCGCGGTCGCCGTAGAGGCGGCGGGTCTCGGCGACGAGGTCGGGGTGGGTCTCGGCCAGGCGGGACAGGTACACCTCCTTGACCCCCGGGCGCAGGTGGAGCAGCACGGCCGAGATCGACCGGGCCCCGGCGTCCACGCACGCCTTCACCACCGCCTCGAGTTGGTCGGGGCCGTCGGACAGCCCGGGCAGGACCGGCCCCATGAGCACGCCGCAGGGCACGCCGGCCTCGTTGAGCGCCTCCACCGCCCGCACCCGGCGCATCGGGTGGGGCGTGCCCGGCTCGGTCGCCCGCCACACGGCCTCGTCGAGCGTGCCGATCGACAGGTCGACCCGCACGCTCGTGCGCCGGGCCGCCTCGGCCAGCAGGGTGACGTCCCGCAGCACGAGGGTGGACTTGGTGAGGATCGAGAACGGGTTGCCCACCTCGGCGAGCACCTCGACCAGGCCCCGGGTGAGCCGGTACTTGCCCTCGGCCCGCTGGTAGGGGTCGGTGTTGGTGCCCATGGCGATGAGCTCGCCGCACCAGCGGCGGGGATCGAGCTCGCGGCGCAGCAGCGACACGGCGTTGACCTTGACGACGATGCGGCGCTCGAAGTCGCGGTCGGCGTCGAGGTCGAGGTAGGTGTGGGTGGGTCGGGCGAAGCAGTAGGTGCAGGCGTGGCTGCATCCCCGGTAGGCGTTGATGCTGTAGCGGAAGCCGAAGGGCGCGCCGGTCACCTCGTTGACGATGCGGTGCGCCCGCACGTGGAGGAACTCGATGCCCCGGAACTCGCCCCGCCCGGGGTGGCGCTCGAAGATCGGGTCGTCGAACAGCTCGCCCTGGGCCCGCGGCGCCTCCGCCTGATCCCACCGGATCGCGGTCATGGTCCCCACACTAGCGAACGGATGTTCCCCGTGGAACATCCGTTCGCAAGAGGGCCGGTCAGGCGGGAGCGAGGACTCTGGCCAGGACGTCGCGGGCGGCCGCGATCGGTTCGGTCGAGCGCTCGCCCTTGGCCATGACCACCGTGCCCTCGACCGCCGCGATCACCAGCGTGGCCAGCCCGTGGGCCTCGTCGGGGGCCCGGCCCTCGGCCTCCAGCGCCGTGGCGAACACGTCGACCCACTCCTGCAGCGCCCGGCCCGTGGCCTCGGCCAGCAGGTCGTGGTTGGCGGCGGCGTCGAGCGCCACCGTGGCCACCGGGCAGCCCTCGGTGTACCGGGTGCGCTCCAGGTGCTCGACGTAGGCGTCGAACATGGCCACGACCGCGTCCCGCACCGAGCCGTGCTCGGCCAGGTAGCGGCGCATGCGGTTGGTGGCCCGCCCCTGGAACTGGGCGAGGGCGGCGGCGGCCAGCTCCTCCTTGCCCCCGGGGAAGTGGAAGTACATCGACCCCTTGGGCGCGTCGGCCTCGGCCACCACCTGGTTGAGCCCGGTGGCGGCGTAGCCCTGGCGGCGCAGCAGGCGGCTGGTCGAGCGGATGAGGCGGTCGCGTGTGTCCGATGGCACCCCCTGACTATACCAATTATGGCGACTGGTCTATTGACTATGACGACTGGTCTAGTTACGTTCGGCTCATGCGGACCGACCTCCCCGTCACCATCCGCCCCGCCGGACCCGGCAGCCGTCCCGCCCTCGACGCCCTGATCGAGCGGTGCAGCAGCGAGACCCTGTACCGGCGCTTCCACGGCAGCGCCGTCGGCCCGATCCGCCACGAGCTCGACCGCATCGCCGCCCCCTCGGCCGATCACCGCTCCTGGCTGGCCGTGTCGCCCGCCGACGGCGAGGTCCACGGGACCGCCACGCTGGCTTGGGGCCCCGGCGGCCCCGAGATCGCGTTCGTGGTCGAGGACGGCTGGCGGCGCCGCGGCCTCGGCCGCCGGCTGTTCGCCGTCGCCCTGGCCGAGGCCGCCCAGTCCGGCGAGGCCAGCGTCGGGGCCACCGTCCAGGCCGACAACGAGCGGGCCCTGCGCTTCGTCCGGGCCGTCGCCCCCGCGGCGGTCAGCCGCTACGCCGGCGGCAACGAGGTCGCGGTCCGCGTGCCCGTCCCCCCGCCGAGCCCCGCCCAGGAGGCCGCGTGATGTTCCCGACCCGAGCCGCCCGAGCCGCCCGCTCCGCCCTGGCCGGCGTGGCGCCCTTCGACCGTTACGACGCCCGCACGCTGGCCCCGCTCGGCCGCCATGCCGACCGGCTGCGGGTCGGGGAGGGAACGGTCCTGGCCCACGCCGGCCGGCCGGCGCGCGAGGTGATCCGCGTGCTGGCCGGCGAGGTCTCGCTCATCACCCCCGGTGGCGTCGAGCGCCGCGGCCCCGGCACCTGGATCGGCGCCGAGCCGCTGCTGGCCCGCACCGCCCACCGGGCCACCGTGGTGGCGGGCGCCGGCGTCGAGGTCCTCGTCCTCCCGGCCCCCGCCTTCCGGTGGGCCGCCCAGGTTCTCCCCGGGCTCGTCGCCGGCGTCCGTGGCCCGGCGTCCGGCGACGTCCCGGAGCCGCCCGAGCGGGCCCTCGGCACCGCGCCGGTGACCACGCCCTAGCGAATCACGCGCCAGGATGTCGGCATGCAGGTCGGCGTCCACCTTCCCCAGTACGGCCGGGTCGCCAGCGCAGACGCGGTGACCCGGGCCGCCCGCCACGCCGAGGACCTCGGGTTCGCCGGCGTGTGGGTCAGCGACCACACGGTCCACCCGGCGGCCCAGGACTACCCCTCGCCCGTGCTCTACGACCCCCTCGTCACGCTCACCTGGGCGGCGGCGGTGACCACCCGGGTCGGGCTCGGCACCAGCGTGCTGGTCGTGCCCCAGCACAACCCGCTCGAGCTGGCCAACAGCCTGGCCAGCCTGGACAACCTGTCGGGCGGGCGGCTCACCGTGGGCGTCGGCGTGGGCTGGTCGGCGGCAGAGTTCGCCGCCCTCGGCTACGACTTCGGCAACCGGGGCCGCCGCACCGACGAGGCGCTGCGGCTGTGGCGCACCGTCTGGCGCGACGACCCGGCCAGCTTCGCCGGCGAGCACGTCGCCTTCGAGGACGTCCGGGTGCTGCCCCAACCGGCCCACGACATCCCGATCTGGGTGGGCGGCTCCGCCGAGCCGGCCTACCGGCGAGCCGTCGAGCTGGGCGACGGCTACCAGTTCGTCGGGTCGACGCCCGAGCAGGTGGCGGCGCCCATCGCCCGCCTGCGCCGCGACCGGCCCGAGGACGGCTTCGTCATCTCCCTGCGCACGGGGTGGGACCCCCAGGGCATGGAGCCGGATCGCATCCGGGCCGAGCGCGACCAGTTCGCCGAGGCCGGCATCTCCTACGTGGTGGCCGCCCCCTGGCGCCGCGACGTCGACGACTGGCTGCGCTCGCTGGAGCTGCTGGCCGGGTTGGTCGAGCTGGAGGCGCCGGCGACCTAGGGCGGGGCGAGCACGGCCATCTGCCGGCTCAGCCGGATGTGGTCGTCGTAGCCGCCGAGCAGCAGGTAGTGGTCGCGGCCGAGGGCGGTGACGGTGGTGAACGAGCCGCTGGCCCGGGGCGTGGCCACCGGCCGGGACGTGCCCCGGCCGACGTCGAGCACCTCGACCGTGGTGGCGCCCCCGCCCACCAGCACCCGGCCGTCGGCGAGGGCCACCGCCCCGCCGGCCAGCTTGTAGCGGGGCGCAGCCATCGTCGGCCCGGGCGTGAACCGGCCGGTCCGGGGGTCGAACAGCTCGGTGGTGGCCAGGATCTCCCGGTCGTCGGTCGTGCCGCCGAGGACGAGCGCCCGGCCGTCGGGCAGCAGCACGCTGACGTGCTTGAACCGGGGCGTGGACATCGGGCCCACCGTGGTCCAGGCGCCGGTCGCCGGGTCGTACACCGCGGCGTCGGCGGTCCCGTCGCCGCCGTCGTGGCCGCCGGTGACCAGCACCCGGCCGTCGGCCAGGGCCACGGCGTCGAGGGCGTCGGCCGACCAGGGCAGCGCGGCGGCCGGGCGGACGACGCCGTGCCGCAGGTCGACCAGCTCCGACGACGCAGTCGTCGTGCGCGGCGCGACCCAGCCTCCGACCACCAGCACCCGCCCGTCCGCCAGCACGGCCGCCGCGTGACCGCCGCGGGCCTCGTGCAGCGGGGCCGCCGCCTCGACGCTCCCGGTCTCGGGGTCGAAGACGTCGACGCTGGCCGACACCGGCTCGCCCTCGCCCATGAACCCGCCGATGATCGCCACCCGGCCGTCGGGCAGCGTCGCGGCGGCGTGGGAGGTCCGGGGCACGCCCATGGCCGGGCCGGTCGCCGCCGAGCGGCCGTCGGCGGCGACGAGGAACGTGTCCCGGGTGGCGGTCGCGCAGCCGTCGACCACGCAGCCGCCGGCCACCAGCACCCGCCCGTCGGCCAGCGGCGTGGCGGTGTGGGCGGCCCGGGCCGCCACGTCGCCCAGCGTGACCGCGGGCTCGGGGGCCTGCTCCGGGCCGGAGCTGCACGCCGCCAGGGCGGCGAGCGCCGCCCCCAGGACCACCCCCCGCCTGCGCCGCATCGCCTAGAGCCAGTCCCGCCGCTTGAACAGCCGGTAGAGCCCGTAGGAGCACATCGCCATCAGCACCGACGACACGACCACGCCGATGCGCTGGCCCTCCGTGGGGTAGGGCACGTTCATCCCGTAGTAGCCGGTGATGAGCGTGGGCACGGCGATGATGGCGGCCCAGCTCGACACCTTCTTCATCACCTGGTTCTGCCGGTAGTCCCGCAGGCTCAGGTTGGCCTCGACCAGCGAGGACGCCAGGTCGCGCACCGAGTCGGTCGACTCGCTCACCACCACGACGTGGTCGTAGAGGTCCTGGTAATAGGGGAGGAGCTCGGGCTTGGTCAGCTGCTGCTCGCGGTGCATGAGCGCGCTCATCGCCTCCCGCAGCGGCGCCACCAGCCGGTAGAACCGGGCCAGCGTGCGCCGCATCTCGAACCACTCCCGCTGCTGGCCGGGGCCGAGCGGCAGGTCGCTGAAGATGCCGTCGCTGATGTCGTCGTAGTACTCGTCGAACTGGGCCACCGTGTCGAAGTAGCCGTCGACGATCTCGTCGAGCAGCCCGTGGACGAGGAAGCCGACGCCGATCGCCACCATGTCGGGCGAGCGGTCCCAGCGCTCGAGCACCGGGGCCATCACGAAGTCGTCGCTGGAGCGGACTGTGACCAGCCACTGCGAGCCGATGAACGCGTCGATCTCGGTCTTGACCAGGCTGTAGTCGCTCCGGTCCAGGCGGGCGGCGTAGGCGGTGAGGAACAGGTGGCTGGCGTAGCGGTCGACCTTGGCCCGCTGGTGGGGCGACACGGCGTCCTCGACGGCCAGGCGGTGCAGGCCCAGCTCCTCGGCCAGGGCGGCCAGGTCGGACTCGTCGGGCTTGAGGAAGTCGATCCACACCAGGGTGTTGGGCTCGCACACGCAGTCCGACACCTCGTCGATCGGGAAGTCCTCCTTGGCCAGGGTCCCGTCGCGATACAGGCGGGTGCGCACATTGCCCATGGGGACAGTGAAGCGCGGCGGCCGGCGGACGGCACGCCGGCGGCGCTGGTCAGCCGGCCGCGGCCGCGGCCACGCCGGGGCGGCCGGCGCCGGTGAACTCGGCCCAGGCCGCCGCCAGGCGGTCGACCGCCAGCCGCAGGCGGGCCGGCGGCGGCGACACGGCCAGGCGCAGGTGGTCGAGGTCGGCCTCGTCGGGGCTGGCCGCGCTGCCCGGCAGCACCCGGACGCCGTGGCGCAGCGCCACGGGGGCGAAGGCGTCGCCGGTGGCGTCGGGCAGCCGCACCCACAGCGACAGGCCGCCGTCGGGCGGGCGGACCTGCCAGTCGGGCAGGGCCGCGGCCAGCAGGGCGCACAGCGTCTCGGCGCCGGCGGCCAGCCCGCGGCGGCGCTCGGCGGCGATGGCCGGGATGCGGTCGAACAGGCCGAGGGTCAGCGCCTGGGAGACGGCGCAGTTGCCGAGGTCGGCTGCGGCCTTGAGCCGGCCGAGGCGGGCGACGGCGGGGGCGGGGCCCCGGATCCAGCCGAGCCGCAGCCCGCCCCACAGCACCTTGGACAGCGAGCCGATGGTGAGGACCCGGCGGTCGTGGCCGTGGGCCGCGACCGGCAGCGGCGGGCCGTCGAGGCCGTACACCGCCCAGGCCAGGCACTCGTCCTCGACCAGCCAGGTGTCGTGCTCCTCGGCCAGGGCGGCCAGGGCCCGGCGGCGGTGGTCGGGCAGGACCGTGCCCCGGGGGTTGTGGGCGCTCGGCACCACGTACACCGCCCGGGGGTCGTGGGCGGCGAGGACCCGGCCGACGTCGTCGGGCAGGACGCCGGCGCCGTCGCCGGCGACGGTGGCGAAGCGGGCCCCGGCCCGGGAGTAGGCGTCGATGGCGCCCGGGTAGGTGGGCGACTCGACCGCCACCACGTCGCCCGGGTGGATCAGCAGCCGGGCGGTCAGGGCCACCGCCTGCTGGGCGCCGCCGGTCACCACGACCTGGTCGGGGGTGGTCGGCACGCCGTGGTCGCAGTGGAGCGCGGCGAGGCGCTCGCGCAGCTCGGGCAGCCCGGAGGGGTGGTAGCCGTGGCCGTGGGCGACGCGGTCGAGCTCGACCACGTCGAGGCGGAAGGCGTCGCGGGGCAGGTCGGCCGCGGTGGGCAGCACCGACAGGGCCAGGTCGACCACGCCGCCGCCGGCCAGCGTGTCCCGGGTCAGCTGGCGGGCCCGCAGGCCGGCGGCCAGCTCGTGCAGGCGGAGCTCGGGGGCGTCCTCGTCGACCACCCAGGTGCCGCTGCCCCGGCGCCGCTCGACCACGCCGGACGCGGCCAGCAGGTCGTAGGCCGCCACCACCGTGCCCCGGGCCACCGCCAGCGCGGCGGCCGCCGCCCGCTCGGCGGGCAGGCGGGTGCCCCGGGGGACGTCGCCCCGCTCGACGGCGGCCACCACCGCGCCGGCCAGGCTGCGGTAGAGCGGCGCCGGCCCGGCCGACCAGCCGTCCAGCACCCGGGCCAGGGTGGTGGCGGACAGTGCCGGGTGGGGGGCGGGGTCGTGCACGGGGTCATCGTGTCAGCCCGCCCAGGTGGACCATGGTCCGATTTCTGGAAGGGTGGGGCCATGACCGCATCCCGCCCCCGGGACCTGTGGACGGTGGCCGAGCCGATCCACGCCGTCACCTACTTCGCGCCCGAGTCCCATGCGGCCTGGGCGGACGCCGGGCTGCGGGGGTTCTGGCGGGGCTACTTCGCGACCCGCACGGCCCCGCTGGGCCCGGTCCCGGCGTCCACGGCCACGGCGGTCCTCTACAACTTCGCGCCAGGCATGGTGGCCCGGGCGCTCCCCGCTCTGTGGGACGTGGTCACGCCGGCCGCGGCCTGGGACGCCCGCCTGGCGGGGGT
>DATFRN010000446.1:0-13741 GCA_035263165.1 Acidimicrobiales bacterium
CGGCCGCGTGGGACGAGGCCAACGCCGACCCCGACGTGCGGGTCGTCGTCCTCACCGGGGCGGGTGGCTGCTTCTGCGCCGGCGCCGACCTGGCCGCCATGTCCGAGCAGGCCCCCGGCGACGCCTTCGCGGCGGCCGAGGCGGGCGATGGCATGGCCGCCGAGGACGGCTCGGGCAGCACCGCCGTCCCCGAGGACGGCTCGGGCAGCACCGTGGCCGAGATCGCCGACGGGGTCATCAAGCCCCTGCTCAAGGGCTTCCTCCTGGACAAGCCCCTCGTCGCCGCGGTCGAGGGGCCGGCCATCGCCGGCGGCACCGAGATCCTCCAGGCCACCGACGTCCGCATCGCCGGCGAGAGCGCCCGCTTCGGCGTGTCCGAGGTCCGCCTCGGGCTCTATCCCCTCGGCGGCTCGGTGGTGCGCCTGCGCCGCCAGATCCCCTACGCGCTGGCCGCCGACATCCTGCTCTCCGGCCGCCACCTGAGCGCCGCCGAGGCCCTGCGCATGGGGCTGATCGGCGAGGTCGTCCCCGACGGCACCGCCCTCGAGCGGGCCCGGGAGGTGGCCGCACGGATCGCCGCGAACGGCCCGGTCGCGGTCCAGGCGGTGCTGCGGGCGCTGCGGGCCACCGAGGCCGTGCCCGAGCGGGAGGCCATGCGCATCGACTCGCAGATCGGCATGGCGGTGTTCGCCAGTGACGACGCCCGCGAGGGGCCGCGGGCGTTCGTCGAGAAGCGGGCGCCCCAGTTCACCGGGCACTGACCCACGACCGAAGGGGAGACGACACCGTGGATGTGGCCCAGATCGACCTGCTCGACCGAGACCGGTTCACCCAGGGCATCCCCCACGAGTGGTTCACGTGGCTGCGGGCCAACGCGCCCGTGTACCACCACGACGAGCCCGACGGCGCCGGGTTCTGGGTCATCACCCGCTACGACGACATCGTGACCGCCAACCGGGACGCGGCGTCGCTGTCGTCGTCCCAGGAGCTGGGGGGCGTGGTCACGCTGGAGGGGCCGACGGCGCCGTTCCCGGGCACCGAGATGGCCGGGAACATGATGCTGTTCATGGACCCGCCCGACCACACCCGCTACCGCAAGCTGGTGAACCGGGGGTTCACGCCCCGCATGATCGGGGCGCTGGAGCCGCACGTGCGCGAGCTCACCGTCGGCATCGTCGAGGCGGCGCTGGCCAAGCGGGAGTGCGACTTCGTCGTCGACGTGGCCGCCGAGCTGCCGCTCGAGGTCATCGCCGAGCTGCTGGGCGTGCCCCGGGAGGACCGCCACAAGCTGTTCGACTGGTCCAACCGCATGGTCGGCTCGGAGGACCCCGAGTACCAGGTGAGCGAGGAGCACGTCACCGAGGCCCAGATCGAGATGTTCATGTACGCCCAGGCGCTGGCCGAGAAGCGCCGGGCCGAGCCGCAGGACGACATCGTCACCACGCTGCTCACCTCGGAGATCGACGGCGACTCGCTGTCGGAGATGGACTTCAACCTGTTCTTCATGCTGCTGTCGGTGGCCGGCAACGAGACCACCCGCAACGCCATCGCCCACGGCATGAACGCCTTCCTCGAGAACCCCGACCAGTGGGCGCTGCTGGTGTCGGACCCCGACCGCCACATGGCCACCGCGGTCGAGGAGGTCCTGCGGTGGGCGTCGCCGGTCCTGTTCTTCCGGCGCAACGCCCGCAAGGACGTCACCCTGTCCGGCCAGACCATCCGGGCCGGGGAGAAGATCAGCCTCTGGTACATCTCGGGCAACCGGGACGAGGCGATCTTCGACGACCCGTTCCGCTTCGACATCACCCGCGACCCCAACCCCCACATCGCCTTCGGCGGCGGCGGGCCCCACTTCTGCCTGGGCGCCCAGCTGGCCCGGCTGGAGATCCGGCTGCTGTTCGAGGAGCTGGCCCGGCGGGTGCCCCGGCTGGAGCAGCTGGGCGAGCCCGACCGGCTGCGGTCCAACTTCATCGGCGGGATCAAGCACCTGCCCGTGCGGCTGGTGGCCGGGTGAGCGCGGTCTCGCCGCCGGTCCCGGCGCCCGAGCTGTCGGCCGAGCAGCTCGACCGGCGTCGGCGCATCATCGACGCCGCCTTCGAGCTGGGGGCGGAGCGGGGCTACGACGCCGTCCAGATGCGGGACGTGTCGGCCAGCGCCAACGTCTCGCTGGCCACCATCTACCGCTACTTCACGTCCAAGGACCACCTGCTGGCGGCGGCGATGACCGAGTGGACGGCCAAGCTCCAGGGCCGGGTGGCGCAGTCGCCGCCCCGGGCCGGCAGCGCGGCCGACCGCCTGGTCGACGTGCTGGGCCGGGCATGCCGGGCCATGGCCCGCCAGCCCAAGCTGAGCGCGGCGCTGGTGCGGGCGCTGTCGTCGTCCGACGCCGGGGTGCAGCGGTCGGCGGTCGAGGTGCAGGGGCAGATCGCGGCGATGGCCGAGCCGATCCTGGCCGACCTCGACCCCGCGGTGCGGTCCGACATCCTGGCCGTGCTCGGGCACGTCTGGTACTCGACGCTGGTCGCCTGGGCCAGCGGGCGCAGCGAGTTCGACGTGGTCATGGTCGAGCTGGAGCGGGCGGTGCGGGTGCTGGTCGAGCCGTACGAGCGGCGGCGCTGACCTCGCCGGCCCGGGGCCGCCGCCCCGTGCGGGGCGACCACGGCATCAGGGGCACCCGAGGGGCGACCACGCAGTCGGCCACCGCCAGGCCCGCCCCGATGTCGCCCAGCAGGCCGAGCCGGCGGGCGGCGACGAACAGGGCCATCGACGCCCCGGCGGCCACGAAGAACGCCACGGGCGCCACGTCGGTGAGCGTGAACGACGGCCAGCCCGGAAGCTCCGCCCGGGCGTCGCCGGTCGCCCAATCGGTGACGTGCCGGACGAGCATGCCGACCAGGGCCAACCCCCGGAGGCGGTCCAAGGCGTCGACCCGCGGCGCGCGTCGCCGGCGGGCGGGTCAGAAGCGGTGGCGGGCCCAGGCGTCGGCGATCTCGTCCCGGGCGTCGCCGAGGGCGCGCATGGGCACCCCCGTCACCAGGAGCTCGCTCCAGATCCGGTGGCACTCCAGGCGGACCAGCGAGCGGCTGATGCCGAGCGCTCCGGCCACCTGCTGGTGGCTCGCCGGGGCGGCCCCGCTCTCGAGCGGCGCCACGTAGGCGTCGAGGATGGCCCGCTGGCGGTCGCTCAGCCGGGGCCGGGCGCCGGTCGGGGGCACGGGGGTGGCGACGGTATCGGCCGGCACGATGCGGGTGCGCACGTGGGCGGTGTTGACGGTCACCGCCAGCTCGTAGGTGTAGGTGCCCCGGACCAGCACGTCGTAGGCCCGTTCGCCGGGCGCGTGCCAGGCGCCGGGGGGCACCGACACCAGCGGGCGGCCGGGCACCCGGATGTCGAGGGCCAGCGTGTCGTGGAGGTTGGCCACCACGACGTGGTCCTCGTGGGCGAAGACCTTGCCGGCCAGCTTGGGGACGACGTCGTCGTAGACGGGGGCGTGGCCGACGCGGACCTGGGCGTCGGGCGAGCGTCCGAACGTCACCTCGCGCCCGCTCCCGAACACGACCACCCGGGTGTCGGTCGAGATCGTGCCCGCGACCACCTCGTCCATCACGAGGACCGTACGACCGTCGGCCGACAGGACCTCGCCCGCGGCGCTGGCAGCCACTGCCATTGCCTCCTCCCCGGTCACGGGCACCGGACCGGCGCGCCGAGCGGCAGCGAGGCCACCGCCCACCCCGGGAGGTGGTCGCGAGCGAGACTGCTGTGCGTGTAGCAGGCCCCGGTGGGGCCGTCGGCGACCCAGTGGCGTCGGCCCTGGTCATCGACCCACCAGGTGGTGCCGTCCTGCTGGCGCAGGACCATCCCGGCCGGGGCCGGCACGCCGAGCCTCGCGCCGCGGGCGGCCGCCGTGAACGTGGACACGCCGACCATGCCGGGGCTGTTGCCGCCGGCCAGCAGGGCGTCGAGGTCGTCGGCGTGGGCCCGCATCTCGCCACCCTCGAAGTCGAGGTGCAGTTCGGGGCCGACCCGGTAGGGGTCGGAGGTGGGCAGGCCCAGGTCGCCGGTGACCGCGCCGTGGCGGCGCCACAGCCCGACGGCGAGGGCGGGCAGCCAGAACATCCGGGTGTCGGCCCGCCGGCCGAGCAGCAGCCCGCCCCCGCTCAGCTGGACCCGCACGTGGACGAGGCCGACCTTGGGCGGCTTGGGATACCCGGCCCTCGCCGCGGCCCGCCCGGCACTCCCGCCCCCGATCGCCAGGTAGGACGCCCACTCGGCCGCGGTGAGGTGGGCCGGAGCTGCGCCGGGCGCCACCACCACGACCCCGTCGGGCGCTCCGCCGGGCCGGGCGATCGGCTGCACCTGCGCCCGCCCGAACCGGCTGGCCGCACCCGCGGCGCACGCCCCGGGTACGCCGGCGGGCCGACACACGAACTCCCGGGCGGTGGCGTGCGAGGCGCCGCCGACCCCCCACCGCCCGACCCCGACGACCACCACGATCGCGACGGCGACACCAACCGCGACCCACCGCCACCAGGCCCTCGGCCCGGCCTGCCGGCGCGGCGGGCGCGCCAGCCCACGCTCGGCAGCCGACGGCGCGCTCGCCGCGGCTGCCCTGGTGGCACGCCGGCGCCACTCGGCCCGCGCGGCCGGCGCCCGCTCGGCGGGATAGGCACCTGGCTCCCGGCGCCACGCCACCCGCGCCGTCGGCGCCCGCCCGTCGGTCAGCGGCACGCCGGCGGCGGCGATGCGACCGTGGGGCGCTGGGCGCCGCCGGAGCAGGGCTGCCAGGCCCGGCCAGGCGCCCCCGGTGGGGCCCTTGGGCGCTGGGCGGCGTCCGCGCAGGCTCGTCAGCCGCGGCCACGCGCCCCGGGTGCGACCGTGGGGCGCTGGGCGCCGCCCGAGCAGGGCTGCCAGGCCCGGCCAGGCGCCCCCGGTGGGGCCGTGGGGCGCTGGGCGGCGTCCGCGCTGGCTCGTCAGCCGCGGCCACGCGCCCCGGGTGCGCCCGGCGCCGGTGCGACGCTCACGGCGGCGACGTGTCCGGGCCGTCGACACGTCGGCTGCGGTGGTGCCGCCCGGGCGCGGGGTGGGCGATGGCGGGTCGGACCACCAGTTCACGTGGCCGGACGGAGTGGCAGTGTCGGTTGGTTCGGGCGCCGCCGGGGCCGGGGCCGTCGGCACCGTGGGGTGGCGGAGGCGGGTGCCGGCCAGGAGGGCGCCCGCCACGGCCGCGGCGAGGGCCGGGGCCATGGCCGCCGGTTGGTTGGCCGCCACGGCGCCCGTGGCCAGGATCGTGCCCCCGGCGCCGGCGGCCAGGGCGGCCGTCGTGCGGCGGCGGGACGGGGGGCGGGGGGTCACGCAGCGGTCGAGGCGGGCCGCCCAGCGGACCGGGTCCGTGGGGCGGTCGGCGGGGTCCGGGGCCAGCATGTGGTCGATCAGCCGGGCGGCGCGCCTCGGGCGCGGGGCGCCGGCGGCGGCGAGGGCGCCGGCCAGGTCGGCCCGCAGCCGGGCCCGGGGGACGCCGCCCCGCGGCCGCCCGAGCAGCGCGTACACCACGGTCATCCCCAGGCCCCAGCGGTCGGCGGCGGCCCGGCCGTCGGCACCGTGCAGCGCCTCCGGGGCGATGAACCCCAGCGCGCCCGCCACGGTCACCGTGCACCCGCCGTCGTCGGGCCGCACCGAGCCCAGGTCGATGAGCACCGCCCGCCCGTCCCCACCGACGACGACGTTGCCCGGGTGGATGTCCCGGTGCACCAGCCGGGCGGCGTGCAGCGCCGCCAGGCCGCCGGCCAGGTCGCGGGCCAGCCGGGACACGTTCGCCGGTGCCAGGGGCACCACGTCCCGCAGCCCGACGCCCTCCACCCACTCGGCCGCCTGGTAGAGCACGTCGTCGTCGCCGTCCGGCGGGGCGGACCCGGAGAACAGCCCGGGCCCCTCGAACACCTCCACCGCCCGGGCCAGCGACGGGTGGCGCACGGTCGCCAGCCGGGCCCACCGCTCCCGCATCACCGCCAGGTCGGGCCGGTCGTCGCCCGTGGTCAGCTTGAGCGAGGTCGCCCCCGCCCACCCCACCGGGTCGCCCGGGGACGTCGCCCGCCGCGCCCGCACCACCAGGCCCTGGCCGCCCTGGATGCCCTCGATGTCGTCGACCCGGTAGGTCCGACGTTTGCCCGGCGGCCCGCAGTACCACGGGCCGAGGCGGCCACCGTCCGCCGCTCCCGGGCGCGTCTGCTCGTCGTCCCGCACGGACGCGATACCCCCCATGTCCTTCCGCCTCCCGCCACACCCGTCCGCCAGGTGCCTGTCTCCCTGTCCGCCGCAGTAGCCGCCCCACCACGGTCCGTCCCGACAGTCGTACCCGTCGCCTGTTACTCACGCAATAGTCAAGTTGGGGGGTCGTTAGCGCTCCGTTTGTGCGACGGCCATCACCGCAGCCCGGAACACCTCGGCGCGTTCCCGGTAGTCACGGAAGCGGTCGAAGCTGGGCGCGGCGGGCGACAGGAGGACGACGCCGCCGGGCCGGGCCCAGGCGTGCGCCGTGCGCACGGCCGCGAACAGGTCGTCACAGGCGGTGATCCCGGCGCCGGGCGGGAAGGCGGCCCGGATGCGGTCGGCCGCCTCCGACGCGGTGACCACCACGAGCGTCGGCGCCCCCCGGCCCGCCAGCCCGTCGGCCAGGGGCCGGTAGTCGATGCCCCGGTCCTGCCCGCCCACGATGAGCGCGACCCGGCGGCCGGGGAAGGCGTCGACCGCGGCCAGCGTCGGCAGCACGTTGGTCGACAGGCTGTCGTCGACGCACAGGACGCCGTCGACGGTCCCCACCGGCGTGAGCCGGCTGTCGAGGTGGGCGAAGCCGCCGGCGGCCCGGGCCACCGCGGCCTCGTCGCCGGCGCCCGGGACGCCCGCCGCCACCAGGCAGGCCCGGGCGATCAGCGCGTTGCGGTGGTTGTGGGCGCCGAGCAGCCCGAGCCCGGCGGTCCAGTCGGTCACCGGCACGGCGCCGCCCCCGCCCGGCGGCAGCACGACCCACTCGACCCGGGGCCCCAGCTGGGCCCGGCGGGCCCGCAGCTCGGCGCTGTCGCCGTTGGCCACCGTGAGGTCGGCGCCCGGCCGGGTGCACAGCGCCAGCTTGTCGGCGTAGTAGGTCTCGGCGTCGCCGCCGTGCCAGGGCAGGTGGTCGGGGTGCAGCGACGTCACCGCCACCACCGGCGGCGACACGGCCACGTCGGCGGCCTGGTAGCTCGACACCTCGATGATCCACCAGTCGACCGCCGCCGGGTCGGGGCCGTCGGGGTCGTAGGGCGGCGTGCCCAGGTTGCCGCCGGTCGCCACCCGCTGGCCGAGCCCGGCGGCCAGGTGGCCGGCGATGGCGGTGGTCGTGCTCTTGCCCTTGGTGCCGGTGACGCACACGACCCGGGACCGGTCGGCCCCCGCCAGCCACAGCGCCAGACCGCCGGTCACCGCCGTGCCCCCGGCCTCGAGGGCGGCCACCTCCGGGCGGTGGCGGCTGATCCCCGGCGCCTTCACGACGACGTCGCAGCCGGCCAGGGCGTCGAGCCCGCCCTCGCCCGTGGCGAGGACCGGCAGGCCGCCGGGCCCGCCCCCGACCGGCGGGCGGTCGTCGACCAGCACCGGCTCGACCCCGAGCGTCGCCAGCCGCCGGACCGAGGCCCTCCCCTCGACCCCGAGCCCCCACACGCCGACCCGCCGGCCGGACAGGTCAGACCAGGAGATCGTCGGTGGCGTAGGCATCGGGCACGAAGTGGTCGCCCACCGGCCGGCGGAGGGCGGCGACGGCCTCGGCGGGGGGCAGCCGGTCGCCGAGCCGCTCGACCAGCGCCCGCAGGACCGGCGTGGCGGCCCGGTCGGGCCGGGCGGCGGCCAGGGCCACGGCGGCCCGGCTCTCGTCGACGTCGCCGACGCACTCCCACGGCTTGGCGGCCCCGGACGTGTCGACCAGCGCCTCGAAGCGGGGCAGCAGGGCGGGGTCGTCGAGCGGCTCCCGCCCGCCGAACACCTCGGCCAGGGCGGCGGCGTCGAGGTAGGGGGCGAGGATCAGGTCGATGAAGCAGCACTTGTCGCACTCGCCGCACCAGTGGTCGAGCCGGCGGGCCGGGTCGATGTGGAAGCCCCGGTTGCAGCTCTGGAAGGCCCGGTGGTAGCGGCGGAGGGCGGCGAAGCGCTCGGCGATGAGCAGCTCGGGGTAGGCCCGCAGGCGGGAGAAGTAGTCGACGCCGCCGAGCGCCCCCTCCACCACCCGGCGGAAGCCGGCCTCGAAGGCCAGGCTCTTGGAGTACTGGTGGTTGACCGCCCGGCCGCCGACCGTGAGCGTGGCCGACGACGACGACCACTCGTTGGACATCACCACCGCGTCCCGCCCGTCGAGGGCGGCGGCCAGGACGGCGGCGGCGGAGATGATGCCGGTCACCGGCACGTGGCCGTTGAGGAAGCCCAGCTCGGCCGACCGCAGCACCTGGGGGTCGATGTCCCGCTCGGCCCGCACGATCGGCAGCCCGGTGACGGCGGCGGCCCGCTCGATGGCGGCGAACCGGTCGCCGGGGCGGTCGACGACGAACAGCGCGGCGTCGCCCCGGTCCCGCACGAGCTCGACCGTGACGATCGAGTCGATGCCGCCGCCGAAGGGGACCAGCGGCCGCCGCCCGTCGCCGTCACGGCGGGGCCCGGCGGGCGCCGGGGGCCCGCCGGTCGTCGGGGCCTCGATGCGCAGGCCGCTCAGGTCGAGGCCGTTGCGGTAGGCGAACTCGCCCAGCCCGTCGAGGTGGAAGTCGCGCAGGAACGCCGCCTCGGCCGGCCGCAGCGGGGTGTCCGGCAGCTCGATCACCGGCGGCGCCGCGGTCTTGTAGTACGACACGCCGGCCAGCAGGAACAGCAGCCGGGCGGCGGCGTCGACCGCCGGGGCGTCCCAGCGCCCGGCCTCGCCGGCCAGGCCGGGGTAGGTGAACGTCTCCCGGAACCGGCGGTCGCCCAGCCGGTAGCGGGCCGTGACGGCGCCGGCCGCGGGGTCGAGGTCGTAGCCCTCGTAGCGGAACGCGGCGGTCACCGGCGGGCGGCCTCCGGCCGGAGGCGGGCGAGCAGCGCCACCCGCCCGCAGGGGCCCTCGCTGCGGTGGGAGAAGAACGGCGTGCCGGGCCCGGTGTCCCCGCCCGCCGCCTCGACCCGCTCGGGTGGCACGCCGGCGTCGGCCAGCACCCGGCGGTTGGCGGCGACCAGGTCGAACGTCCACCGCCCGGTGCCGTCGGGCCGCAGCGCGTCCCCGAGCCCAGCGTCGTGCGCGGCGTCGGCCACCTCGGCCCCGACCTGGTACCGCTCGGCGGCGATGCAGGGCCCGATGCCGGCCACCAGCCGCCCAGGATCGGCCCCGAGCCCGGCCAGCGCGGCGACGGCGGCCTCGACCACCCGGAGCGTGGTGCCTCGCCACCCGGCATGCACGGCCGCCAGCAGCTGCGCCCCGGGGTCGTACAGCACGAGCGGCACGCAGTCGGCGACCTTGATCGCCAGCCCGACCCCGGGCGAGGCGGTGACGAGTGCATCGGCCTCGACGACCTCCGGCGAGGGCACCGAGCCCCCGCCGACGACGGCGACCCCGCGCCCGTGCACCTGCCGCGCCCACACGACGGCCGCGGCATCCCACCCGAGCGCCCCGAGCACCCGCGCCCGGTTGGCGGGGTACACGTCGGGATCGGCCCCGAGGTCCCCGTCGGCCCGTGTGGTCACCAGGGCGTCGACGGGCCAACGGGCGAGTGAGGCGAAGGTCAGGGAGTCGTGCAGGGTGGGCAACATGCGGCCCGCGAGGGTACCGCCGCCCAGGCCGTCGCCTGGCACCGCCTGCCATGGCCCGCCGGCCCCGGCGGTTGGTTCGATCCCGGCAGTGGGATGGCTGATCGTCGTCCTGGCTGTGGTGCTGGTCGTGGCCTGGGCGTCCCGGAACCGCCGCCAGGTCGCCCGGGCCCGCGAGGGCGTCGAGTTGGCCGTCCCGGTCCCCGCCGCAGCCGTGGCGAGCATCATCGGCGAGGCGTACTGCGGCTGCACGGACCCCGGGGATGAGGGCACGATCGAGGTGATCTCCAGGGGCGAGGCCGACTAGGCCGTCGCCTGGTCGGACAGCTTGCCGAGGTCGGTGCCCGTGTGGCTGATCTCGAAGCGGCCCTTGTCGTAGCTGCGGATCGACACATCCCAGTCGCCCGCCTCGGCCCGCAGGGCGCCGACCGTGCACGCCGCCCGGGGCCGGTGGGCGAAGGGGTCGAACGAGTACCACCGCATGGCGTTCTCGTGGGTGATCCTGGCCGCCTCGTCGTCCGTCACGCCGGCGGCGGACATGACCCGGGCCAGCTCCTCGGGCGCCTCGGGCCACGACGAGTCCGAGTGGGGGTAGTCGCACTCCCAGGCGATGTTGTCGAGCCCGATCATCCCCCGCAGCGCCACGCCGACCGGGTCGGCGATGAAGCACGTGAGGAAGTGGTGGCGGAACACGTCGCTGGGCAGGCGGTCGCCGAAGTCCTGCCCGGTCCACAGGTGGTGCATGTCGTAGGTGCGGTCGAGCCGGTCGAGGAAGTAGGGGATCCACCCCGTGCCCCCCTCGGACAGGGCGATGCGGAGGTCGGGGAAGTGCTTGGGGATGCGCGACCACAGCAGGTCGGCCGCCGCCTGGCAGATGTTCATCGGCTGGAGCGTGATCATCACGTCGACCGGTGCGTCCGGTGCGGTGACCGCCAGCTGGCCCGACGAGCCCAGGTGGATCGACACGACGACGCCCGCGTCCGAGCAGGCCGCCCACAGCGGGTCCCACGACGGCTGGTGGAAGCTGTCGTAGCCCAGCGTGGCCGGGTTCTCGGTGAACGTGATCGAGTGCACGCCCTTGGCCGCCAGCCGCCGCACCTCGTCGGCCGCCAGCGAGGCGTCCCACAGCGGCACGAGCCCCATCGGGATGAACCGGCCGGGATGCGAGCCGCACCACTCGTCGACGTGCCAGTCGTTGTAGGCCCGCAGCACGGCCAGGGCGAAGTCCTTGTCCTCGACGGACGAGAACACCCGGCCCGAGAACCCGGGGAACGACGGGAAGCACATCGACGCCAGGACGCCGCCGGCGTTCATGTCCCGCACGCGGTCGTCGACGTTCCAGCAGCCGGGCCGCATCTCGTCGAACGCCGTCGGCTCGATGCCGTACTCCTCCTTGGGCCGGCCGGCCACGGCGTTGAGCCCGACGTTGGGGATCTTCTGCCCGTTGAACGCCCAGACGTCGGACCCGTCCCGGCGCCGGTGGACCCGGGGCGCCTCCTCCCGCTCGGCCCAGCGCGCCGGGAGGTGGCGCTCGAACATGTCGGGTGGCTCGACGAGGTGGTCGTCCACGCTGACCATGATCATGTCGTCGACGTTCACGCCTGAACTATAGTTCAACGGAGTGAACTACGAGTACGCAGAGCGCATGTTCCCGGCCCCCGTCGACCTGGGCATCGCCCAGCCCGACCGGGCCGTGTCGTCGGTGAGGCACGGCACGGAGGCCTGGCTCACCGGGCGGGGCGGCGAGGGGGGCCGCTGGTACCAGGGGGGCGGCGCCGCCAGCGACCGGGCCGTCCAGGGCATCACCGTCTATCCCCCGACCCGGGGGGTGCAGACCCAGGGCGACCCGTTCGAGCCGGTGAAGATCGGCGTCCTCATCGACATGGACCTCAACCAGCTGCTGGCCGACTGGATCGACCCGACGATCCTGGCCCTCGAGGACGCGCTCAACGAGGGCGTCTACGGCCGGGGCCCGATCCAGCTGGTCATCGCCGACGCCCGGGGCCTGCCGCGGGAGAACTACCGCAAGGTGATCGACGGCTACCGCTGGCTGGTCGAGCAGGGCGTCGTGGTCGTGCTCGGCCCGATGATCTCCGACAACTCGCTGGTCCTCCAGGACACGGCCAACGAGCTCGGGGTGCCCTGCATCGGCTGGACCGGGGCCCACCGCTTCGCCTCCGACTACTGCTTCACGGTGGCCAACGGCGACATCCCCACCGAGGGCGTGATGTGCGCCCAGTGGCTGGCCGCCCGGGGGCTGACCAAGGTCGGGTCGTTCTGGGAGCAGGGGTCGTCGGGGCGGGACTACGCCGACTACTTCCGCGACACCGCCGGCCAGCTGGGCCTGACCGTGGTGCGGGAGGTCAAGCTCGAGCCCAACCCCCGGGGCCTGGCCGACGACCTGGCCATGATGCGGGACCTCGGCGTCGAGGGCCTGTACTACGGCGGCTACGGCTACGCCACGTTCCACTTCGCGGCGGCGTTCAAGGAGCTGGGGTGGGACCCGCCCCGGGTCATGGGCACCGCGTTCATGTTCTATTCCAACTCCAACGCCTGGGCCGAGGGGCTGGAGGGCTGGCACGGCGTCGACCAGCTGGGCGAGGACGGGGCCAACCCCAACTACGAGGCGATGATGGCCCGGTTCGAGGCCCGCTTCGGGCGCTCGACCCGCAACGTCGTGGTGGCGCTGGCCTACGACACGGCCCGGGTCGCCATCCACGGCATCGGCAACGCCGCCATCCCCACGCCCCGCCACGTGAAGGAGGGGATGGAGCGCATCCGCTGGATGCCGGCCACCAACGGCGGGCCGGGCACCTACATCCAGTTCGGGCCGCACGACCGCAAGGGGTACAAGGGCGACTTCCTCACCATCCGCGAGCTGCGGGGTGGCGAGCTGCGGTTCGACGGCTACCACCGGCCGCAGTGGCCGTCGAACTCGTCGCCTGCCCCGTCGTGAACGGCAAGGTCTACATCCACGAGTTCATCGACGTGATCGGGCACAACCGGGCCCGGTACATGCACCACATGACGGCCAACTGGGTGCCGGTGGCGCTGGAGGAGCGGGACCAGCGGTGCTTCGGCGTGTGGGCGACGGTGGGCTCGACCGGGCGGTGGCCCGAGGTCGTGAACATGTGGGAGCTCGACGGCTGGGACGGCCTGGTCGGCAACTTCCGCCACGAGCTGGTGGGCGCGGGGATGCAGGATCCGGCGCTGGCCGAGTGGTGGGCGGCGGCCGCGTCGCTGCGGCGGGGCGGGGTGGACCGCATCGTCGTGCCCGAGCCGTGGACCCGCACGATCGACGCGCTGGTGGCCGAGGGCGTGCGGGGCGAGGTGTACGCCCACGAGCTGGTCACGGTGCCGCCGGGCGCGGCGCCGGACTTCCTGGCCGCGCTGGCCGAGCAGGCGGTGCCGGCGCACGAGGCGCTGGGGCTGGCGGTGGTGGGGGCGTTCCGGGTGGCGATGGTGAACGACTCGGAGGCGATCGTCATCTGGGCGCTGCCCGGGTGGGACGCGTGGGCCCGCCTGGAGCGTGCGTGGCTGGGCGAGGGCGACGCCGCCGACCTCCTGGCCCCGTGGCGCCGCACGGCCCTCTCCCTCGGCGCCGACTGGCGGCGCACCCTCCTGGTCGACGCCCCGCTCGCCCCGCTGCGCCTGGGCCGCCAACCCGAGGTCGGGGACCGGCGCCCGCTGGACGAGGTCTAGCCGGCGCCGGGGTCGCTGCCGCAGAGCTCGCTCAGCAGGGGGAGCAGCGACTCCGGTCCCGCCACGTCACGAGCCCTCCTTGCGAGACGTGCGTTGTGGAAGACACACAGCCTCGCTCGGAGGGCTCATCTCACTGGCGGACCATCCACCCCGGACCGCCAGGGACGACGTCCTCGGTCATCACGGCTGGCCCGTCCCGGCGACCGGGGCGCCGCCGCTCTCGACGGCGATGGCATCCAGGCCGTAG
>DATFRN010000447.1:0-3952 GCA_035263165.1 Acidimicrobiales bacterium
GCGGCCGCCGCCCGTTGCACCCCGCTCGGCTCCTCGTCGCCCACCACCGGCCGCCGCAGCCTGAACCAGGCCTTGGCCGGCCCGGGGCGGTCGCCGCCGCCGTCGACGAAGCGCACCTCCATGCCGCTGCGGTGGAACGCCGGCGAGTCGTCGTCCTCGGCGAAGCGGAACGGGAGCTCCTCGCCGTCGTCGGGCCCGGGCTCGAGGAAGCTGGCGTGGCCCTCGCCGGTGGGCAGGTCGGTGCAGCGCACGGCGACCGCGTGGGCCCGCACGACCTCGACCTCGAGGTCGCCGGCGCTGAGCGACACCGTGATGCCCAGCACGCGGCGCCCCGGCCGCGGCACGGCGACGTCGACCGCCAGCCGCTCCAGCGGGACGGGCCGCATGAGCTCGAGCGTGAGCCGGGTCAGCGCGAACTCGCGGCCGGCGATGCGCTCCACGGTGCGGGCCACGAGGGCCGCCACCGCGCCGCCGTGCTGGTGGCGGGGATCCCAGGGTCCCCGGGTGTGCTCGGAGGGGACGAAGTCGGCGCCGCTCGGCGTGTACAGCGGCTCGGCGGACATCGCGGCGAGCCTAACGGCCGGCCGCCGGCGGACAAGAACGCCGGCGGCGGCCAGATGTCACACCGGGCGGCGGCGGTGGGCGGCGGTCAGCCGCCCGGCTTCTCGGTGACCGAGACCGTGCGCATGACGTCGCCCTGGCGGATCTGCTGGGTGACGTCGAGGCCGGAGGTGACGTAGCCGAACAGGTTGTAGGCCTTGTTCAGCTTGCGGGTGCAGTCGTCGATGCAGATGAAGAACTGCGAGCCGTTGGTGTCGGGCCCGGCGTTGGCCATGGCCACGGCGCCGAGCGTGTACTCGCCCTTCACCGGCTCGTCGGCGAAGCGGTAGCCGGGGCCGCCCCGCCCCGAGCCCTCGGGGTCGCCGCCCTGGATGACGAACTCGGGGACGACCCGGTGGAAGGTCACGTTGTCGTAGAAGCCCTGGCGGGCGAGGGCCACGAAGTTGTTGACCGTGACCGGCGCCAGCGTCGGGTCGAGCTGCATCACGATGTCGCCCTTGTCGGTGGCGATGGTCACCTCGTAGGTGGCGGTGTCGTCGATCTCATGGGCCGGGGGAGAAGCTGCCATGGGTGCGACCCTAGCGGCGACCGACGACCCGGAATACCGTCCCGGCCACGAGGACCTCCCGGTCCGGGGTGCCGGGCGCGGCCGCCAGGTCGATCCCGGCCAGCCCCTCGTCGGGACCCTGGGCCACCTCGACGGTGCCGCCGTCGGCCAGCCGGAGCACCCGGCCGTCGGGCTCGACCCCGAGCGCCGCCGCCCAGCGCACGAGCAGCGCGTCCGGCTCGGGCGAGGCCAGGCGGATCCCGGCCAGCGCGGTCACCACCTCGGTGCGCACCTCGTCCCGCCAGCCGGGCCCGGCCCACCGCCACGACCCCGCCGGCGTCGCCTCGTCGAAGCTGACGATGGCGGCGCCGAGGTCGGCCGGGTGGACGTGGGTGCAGCGGATGTCGTCGAGGTCGGCGGTGAACACCGTGCGCAGGCCGAGGCCGGCCAGGTGGGCCCGGGCGGCGGCCATGTCGGCCACCTGGAAGATGGCCATGTACCCGCAGTCGCCGCCCCGGGCGGCCATGTAGCGCTCGGCCGGGCAGCCGTCGCCCGGCACCTGCGGCGACACGACCTCGAGGAAGGCGTCGCCGACGGGCACGACGGCGTTGTGGAGGCCGAACGCCTCGACGCCCGGGTCGGCGAAGGGGCGACCCAGGCCGAGGTCGCGCTGCCAGGCGGCGACGACGGCGTCCCGGTCGGCGGCCGCGACGACGGCCTGGCGCAGGCGGAGCGTGTCCACGGGAACGTCGTACCACGCCCCCGCCTAGCCTGGCCGGCGATGGCACCCGACGCGACCCCACCCCTCGACGCCCGCGAGCGGGACGAGCTGTGCGACCTGTTCGTCGCTCGCGGCCCCGATGCGCCCACGCTGTGCGAGGGGTGGGCGACGCTGGACCTGGCCGCCCACCTGGTCGTGCGCGAGCACGACGTGCGGTCCGGGCTGTTCATCATGGGCGGCGAGCGCTTCGCCGGGCTCGAGCGCAAGGTGATGGACGGGGCCCGGGCCCAGGGCTACGAGCGCCTGATCGAGCGGCTGCGGGGCGGCCCGCCCGCCTTCCCGTGGCGGGTGCCCGGCCTGCGGGGCCTGCTCAACCTGAACGAGTGGTTCATCCACCACGAGGACGTGCGCCGGGCCGGCGGCGAGGAGCCCCGGACCGGCCGGCCGGACCTCGACGAGGCGCTGTGGTCGACCCTGCACCGGGCCGGGCGGTTCATGACCCGGCACGTCAAGGGCGCCGGGGTGGCGCTGGAGGCGCCCGGCTACGGCGAGCTGCCGGCCCGGGGCAGCGGCCCCGCGGTGCGCCTGGTCGGCGGGCCCCAGGAGCTGGCGCTCTACCTCTCCGGCCGGCGCTCGGCGGCCAAGGTCGAGATCACCGGCCCCGACGAGGCCCGGGCGGCCCTGGAGGCCGCCGACCTCGGCCTCTAGCCGAGCAGCTCCAGCAGCCGCTCGGGCGGCCGGGCCACGACGGCGCGGTCGCCGACGATCACGATCGGCCGCTCGATGAGGATCGGGTGGGCGGCCATGGCGTCGAACAGCGCGTCGTCGTCGGCGTCGGCCAGGCCCAGCTCCCTGTACTCGGGCTCGCCCTTGCGCATCATCCCCCGGGGGTCGTCCAGGCCCAGCAGCCCGTAGATCCGCACGATCTCGTCCCGGCTCGGGGTGTCGTCGAGGTAGTGGACGAGATCGGCGCCGACGCCCCGCTCGTCGAGGATGTCCCGTGCCTGGCGGCACTTGGAGCACCGGGGGTTGAACAGGACGGTGCAGGTCTCGTCGTCGGCCATGGCGCCGACGCTAGCGAGCGATCAGACCCGGCGGGCCAGCGTGAGGCCGTCGAACGCCGGCAGCACGACGGCCTCCACCCGGTCGTCGGCGGCGACCCGGTCGTTGAAGGCCCGCAGAGCGACGGTGTCGGGGTCGTCGACCGCCGGGTCCTGGATGCGGCCCGACCACAGCACGTTGTCGGCCAGCAGCAGCCCGCCGGGGCGCACCCGGGGCACCAGCTCCTCCCAGTAGTCGACGTAGCCGGGCTTGTCGGCGTCGATGAACACCAGGTCGATGTCGGCGTCCGGGGGGAGCGCCCGCAGCGTCTCGATGGCAGGGGCGATGCGCAGCTCGATGCGGTCGGCCAGGCCGGCCCGGTCCCAGGCCTTGCGGGCCAGCGCCGTCCACTCCTCGCTGACGTCGCAGCACAGCAGGGTGCCGCCCTCGGCCAGGCCCCGGGCGATGCAGGTGGAGGAGTAGCCGGTGAACGTGCCCACCTCGACCGCCTTGCGGCCGCCGACCAGCCGGGTGAGCAGGGTCAGCAGCTGGCCCTGGTCGGGCCCGATCTGCATGCCGGCCACGGCGCCGAGGGCGGCGGTCTCGTCGTGCAGGTCGGCCAGCACCTCGTCGACCGGCCACGACCCGTGGTCGACCACATAGTCGATCAGCTCGGCGGTCACCGGCAGCGCCCGGAAGTCGCTCATGCCGCCGACGCTAGCGGGACACCTCGGTGACCCCTCCCGTGTGGCCCGCCGGGCCGGCGGAGGGCAGAGTGGTGGTCGGGACCGACCAGGAGGAAGCCATGTCCGATCGCGTGACGGTGCAGGTCGACGGCGGGGTCGCCGACGTCCGGCTCAACCGGCCCGACAAGCTCAACGCCCTCGACAACGACATGTTCGCCGCCCTGGTCGACGCCGGCGCCAAGCTGGCCCGCGACGCCACCGTGCGGGCGGTCGTGCTGTCCGGCGAGGGCCGGGCCTTCTGCGCCGGGCTCGACTTCTCCGGCTTCCTGTCGATGGCCGGCCAGGGCCGGGGCACCGTCGACCGGGGGAGCGACGAGCCCCGCAGCAACGAGGACA
>DATFRN010000448.1:0-9519 GCA_035263165.1 Acidimicrobiales bacterium
GCCTTCGTGCGGGGGCTCGTCCGTCGCCGGTCGGCGACGATCGGCAACTTCTGGGTCGACCTCACCTGGTCGGTGACCCGCGTCCTGTTGCCCATCTCGGTCATCGGCGCGCTGGTGCTGGTCAGCCAGGGCGTGATCCAGAACCTGAGCGGATTCGTCACCGCCCACACGCTCGACGGCGCCGTCCAGACGATCCCCGGCGGCCCGGCGGCCAGCCAGGAGGTCATCAAGGAGCTGGGCACCAACGGGGGCGGCTTCCTCAACGCCAACTCGGGCCACCCCTTCGGCAGCCCCAACGGCTGGACCAACCTCGCCGAGATGTTCCTCATCCTGGTCATCCCGTTCGCCCTGACCTTCACGTTCGGGAAGCTGGCCAAGGACCGCAAGCAGGGCTGGGCCGTGTTCGGCGCCATGTTCCTGCTGTGGGCGGCCTCGGCCCTCATCGCCCAGGGCTTCGAGACCCACGGCAACCCCGAGCTGGCCCGGCTGGGCGCCGACCAGCACGTGGCCACCGCCACCGCCGGCGGCGGCAACCTGGAGGGCAAGGAGGTGCGGTTCGGGGCCGGCGCCTCGGGCCTGTTCGCCGCCACCACCACCGGCACCTCGACCGGCGCGGTCATCGCCGCCCACGACAGCTTCACCCCCGGCGGCGGCGCGGTCCCGCTGGTCAACATGATGCTCGGCGAGGTCAGCCCGGGCGGCGTCGGCGCCGGCCTCTACGGCATGTTGATCTTCGCCCTGCTGGCGGTGTTCATCGCCGGGCTGATGGTCGGACGAACACCCGAGTACCTGGGCAAGAAGATCCAGGCCTCGGAGATGAAGCTCATCACCCTCTACATCCTGGCCATGCCGACGGTCGTGCTCGTCTTCATCGGCATCTCGGTGGTGATGGGCACGTCCAAGGCGTCGATCCTCAACCCGGGGCCCCACGGGCTCACCGAGGTCACCTACGCCTTCGTGTCCGCCGGCAACAACAACGGCTCGGCGTTCGGCGGTCTCACCGGCAACACCGACTGGTACAACACCACGCTCGGCCTGGCCATGCTGTGCGGCCGCTTCCTGCTCATCGTGCCCATGCTCGCCCTCGCCGGCTCGCTGGGGCGCAAGCAGACCGTGCCCGCCTCGGCCGGCACCTTCCCCACCGGCACCCCGCTGTTCGTCGCCCTGCTGGTCGGCGTGGTGGTGATCGTCGTGGGCCTGACGTTCTTCCCCGCGCTGGCGCTCGGCCCCATCGTCGAGCACCTGGGTCTGTAGGAGGCCCGATGTCCGACACCATGGAACAGGCCACCGACCCGGGCCCCGGCGACCAGCCGGCGGCCCCGCGGTCCCGGGCCCGCAAGGCCTCGCTGTTCGACCCGGCCATCCTCAAGGTGGCCACGGTCGACAGCTTCCGCAAGCTCACCCCCCGGCTCATGGTGCGCAACCCGGTCATGTTCGTGGTCTGGGTGGGCAGCATCCTCACGACGATCGAGTTCTTCCGTGACCCCACCCTGTTCGCCTTCCTCGTCTCGATCTGGCTGTGGTTCACGGTGCTCTTCGCCAACTTCGCCGAGGCCGTGGCCGAGGGCCGGGGCAAGGCGCAGGCCGACACGCTGCGCAAGGCCCGGTCCGACACCGTCGCCCACCGGCGGCTGGCCGACGGCACCCTCCAGCCCGTGTCGTCGTCCAAGCTGGGCGTCGACGACGTGGTGGTGGTCAACGCCGGCGAGATGATCCCGTCCGACGGCGAGATCATCGCCGGCATCGCCTCGGTCGACGAATCGGCCATCACCGGCGAGTCGGCCCCGGTCATCCGCGAGTCGGGTGGCGACCGCTCGGCCGTCACCGGCGGCACCCGGGTGCTGTCCGACCAGATCGTCGTGCGCATCACGGCCAAGCCGGGCGAGACCTTCCTCGACCGGATGATCTCCCTCGTCGAGGGGGCCAGCCGCCAGAAGACCCCCAACGAGATCGCGCTGAACATCCTGCTGGCCGGTCTGACCATCGTCTTCCTGCTGGCCACCGTCACGCTCCAGCCCTTCGCTGTCTACTCGGGTGCCGAGCAGACGCTGGTCGTGCTGGTGGCGCTGCTGGTCTGCCTCATCCCCACGACGATCGGGGCGCTCCTGTCGGCCATCGGCATCGCCGGCATGGACCGGCTGGTGCAGCACAACGTGCTGGCCATGTCCGGGCGGGCCGTCGAGGCGGCGGGCGACTGCTCGACGCTGCTGCTCGACAAGACCGGCACGATCACGCTCGGCAACCGCCAGGCCGCCGAGTTCCTGCCGCTGGCCGGGGTCGACGAGGAGCGCCTGGCCGCCGCGGCCCAGCTGGCCAGCCTGGCCGACGAGACGCCCGAGGGCCGCTCGATCGTGGTGCTGGCCAAGGAGCGCTACGGCCTGCGCGAGCGGGAGGTCGGCCACGCCACCCTCGTCCCCTTCACCGCCCAGACCCGCATGTCGGGGCTGGACATCGACGGCCTCCAGGTCCGCAAGGGGGCGGCCGACTCCGTGCGGCGGTGGGCGATCGAGTCGGGCGGCAAGGCCCCCGACGACCTCGGCCCGCTGGTCGACGGCGTCGCCACCGGCGGCGGCACGCCGCTGGTCGTGGCCGAGGCCGGGCCCGACGGCGTCGACGTGCTCGGCGTCATCCACCTCAAGGACGTGGTCAAGCAGGGCATGCGCCAGCGCTTCGACCAGCTGCGGGCGATGGGCATCCGCACGGTGATGATCACCGGCGACAACCCGCTCACCGCCCGGGCCATCGCCAGCGAGGCCGGGGTCGACGACTTCCTCGCCGAGGCCACCCCCGAGGACAAGATGGCGCTCATCCGCCGGGAGCAGGAGGGCGGACGTCTGGTGGCCATGACCGGGGACGGGACCAACGACGCCCCCGCCCTGGCCCAGGCCGACGTCGGCGTGGCCATGAACACGGGCACCCAGGCGGCCAAGGAAGCCGGCAACATGGTCGACCTCGACTCCAACCCGACGAAGCTCATCGAGGTCGTCGAGATCGGCAAGCAGCTGCTGATCACCCGGGGCTCGCTGACCACGTTCTCGATCGCCAACGACGTGGCCAAGTACTTCGCCATCATCCCGGCGATGTTCGTGGGGGTGTTCCCCCAGCTCCAGACGCTGAACGTGATGGACCTCCAGTCGCCCCGCTCGGCGATCCTGTCGGCCGTCATCTTCAACGCCCTCATCATCGTCGGCCTCATCCCCCTGGCGCTGCGGGGGGTCAAGTTCCGGGCCATGGGCGCGGCCGCCGTGCTGCGCCGCAACCTGCTCATCTACGGCGTCGGCGGCCTCATCGCCCCCTTCATCGGCATCAAGGCCGTCGACGTCGTCATCACCGCGATGGGAGTGCACTGATGCGTGCCCAACTGCTCGCCGCCCTGCGGACGGTCGCCGTCTTCACCCTGGTCCTCGGGCTGGGCTACCCGCTGGTGGTGACCGGGCTCGCCCAGGTGGCGTTCAAGGACGAGGCCGACGGCTCGCTGGTCCACCGAAACGGCCGGGTGGTCGGGTCGTCGCTGCTGGGCCAGACGTTCACCAGCGCCGACTACTTCCAGGGGCGACCCTCGGCCGCCGGCGACGCCGCCGCCGGGTCGGCCAGGTCGGCCGACGACCTGTCCGCCGCGGCCTCGGGGGCCTCCAACCTCGGGCCGACCAACAAGGAGCTGCTCGACACCGTGGCCGAGCGCATCGCCGCCTACCGCAAGGCCAACGACCTGCCGGCCACCACCGAGGTGCCGGTCGACGCGGTGACCGCCTCGGGCTCGGGCGTCGACCCCGAGATCTCGCCGGCCAACGCCCGGCTCCAGGCGCCCCGGGTGGCCAGGGAGCGGGGCATGTCCGAGGACGACGTGCTGGCCCTGGTGCGCCGGCACACCGAGCGCCGCGACCTCGGCATCCTGGGCGAGGAGGGCGTCAATGTGCTCGAGCTGAACCTCGCGCTCGACGCCGCGACCGGGCAGCATGGAGGGCGGTGACCGGCACCGACCTCGCCGCTGACGCCACCGCCGCCGGGACCACCCGGCGGCGGGGCACGCTGCGCATCTACCTCGGTGCTGCCCCCGGCGTGGGCAAGACCTTCGCCATGCTCAACGAGGGGCGGCGCCGCCGCGAGCGGGGCACCGACGTGGTGGTGGGCTTCGTCGAGACCCACGGGCGGGAGGCCACCGCCGAGCAGATCGCCGACCTGCCGGTCGTCCCCCGCAAGACCGTCGTCTACCGGGGCACCGGGCTGCCCGAGATGGACCTGGAGGCGGTGCTGGCCCGCCGGCCCGAGGTCGCCCTGGTCGACGAGCTGGCCCACACCAACGTCCCCGGGTCGCGCCACGCCAAGCGCTGGCTCGACGTGCGGGACCTGCTCGACGCCGGCATCGACGTCGTCACGACGGTCAACATCCAGCACCTCGAGTCGGTCAACGACGTGGTCGAGCGCATCACCGGGGTGCGCCAGCGCGAGACCGTGCCCGACGAGATCGTGCGGGAGGCCGACCAGATCGAGCTGGTCGACATGACCCCCGAGGCGCTGCGGCGGCGCATGGCCCACGGGAACATCTACGCGGCCGAGAAGGTCGACGCCGCGCTGGCCAACTACTTCCGGCCCGGCAACCTCGCCGCCCTGCGGGAGCTGGCCCTGCTGTGGGTGGCCGACCGGGTCGACGACGAGCTGGAGGGCTACCGCGAGCGCCACGGCATCACCGAGCCGTGGGAGACCCGCGAGCGGGTGGTGGTGGCCATCACCGGGGCGCCGAGCGCCGACCAGCTGGTGCGGCGGGCGTCCCGCATCGCCCGGCGGGCGCGGGGCGAGCTGGTCGGCGTGCACGTGCGGTCCGACGACGGCCTGGCCGGCGGCAACGACCGCATCGACGTGCAGCGCCGGCTGCTGGAGGAGGTGGGCGGCACCTACCACGAGACCGCCGGCAGCGACGTGGCCGCCGCCCTGGTCGACTTCGCCCGGGCCGAGAACGCCACCCAGCTCATCCTGGGCGCCAGCCACCGGTCGCGGGTGGCCGAGCTGCTGCGGGGGTCGGTGATCAACCGGGTCATCCGGCTGTCGGGCCCGATCGACGTCCACGTCATCTCCCACGCCCGCGACCCGGAGGACGACCACGACACGCCCGCCGTGCCCCGGGTGCGGCGCCACCCGGCGGCGCTGACGCCGCAGCGGCGGCTGTTCGGCTGGCTGCTGGCGGTGGTCGGCGTGGTGGGGCTGAGCGCGGTGCTGGTGCCGATGCGCGACGAGGTCAGCCTGCCCACCATCCTGCTGCTCTACCTGGTGCTGGTGGTGCTGGTGGCCACCGTCGGCGGGCTGGCGCCGGCGCTGGCCTGCGCGGTCGTGGGGTTCCTGGTGGTGAACCGGCTGTTCACGCCGCCCATCCACACGTTCACCATCGCCGAGCCCGAGAACCTGTTCGCCCTGGTGGTGTTCCTGGCGGTGGCGTCGGTGGTGAGCGCGCTGGTGGCGGCGGCCGCCCGCCGCTCCGCCGAGGCGGCCCGGGCCGCGGCCGAGGCCGAGACGCTGGCCGGCCTGGCCGGCACGGTGGCCGAGCCCGACCCGCTGCCGGTGCTGGTCGACCACCTGCGCCGGGCGTTCGGGCTGACCGGGGCTGCGCTGCTGCGCGACCTGGGCGGCGACCGCTGGCAGGTCGAGGCGGCGTCGGGCCCCGAGCCGCCCCGCACGCCGGCGGCGGCCGACGAGGTGCGTTCGCTTCCCGGTGAGCTGGTGCTGGCGCTGCGGGGCGAGGGGCTGGCGGCCGAGGACCTGCGGGTGCTCAACGCGTTCGTGGCCCAGCTGGCGGGGGCGATCGACCGCCGCCGGGTGGGCGACCAGGCGGCCGAGGCGGCGGCGCTGGCCGAGGCCAACGAGATGCGCAGCGCTCTGCTCCAGGCCGTGTCCCACGACCTGCGCACGCCCCTGGCGGGGATCAAGGCGTCGGCCAGTAGCCTGCGCCAGTCCGACATCGAGTGGTCGGCGGCAGACCACGAGGAGTTCGTGCGCACGATCGAGGACGAGACCGACCGGCTGACCGCCCTGGTCGGCAACCTGCTCGACATGAGCCGCATCCAGGCGGGGGCGGTGGCGGTCGCGGCCCGGGAGGTCGGGCTGGACGAGGTGGTGCCCGCGGCGCTGGCCGGGCTGGGGGCCCGGGCCCAGGGCGTCGACGTCGACGTGCCCGAGACGCTGCCGGCGGTGATCGCCGACCCGGCGCTGCTGGAGCGGGTGGTGGCCAACCTGGTCGAGAACGCGCTGGCCCACTCGTCGGAGGGCGCACCGGTGCGGGTGTCGGCCGGCGAGGTGGGGGGCCGGGTGCTGCTGCGGGTGGTCGACCGGGGTCGGGGCATCCCGCTCGAGCTGCGGGAGCGGGTGTTCCAGCCGTTCCAGCGCATGGACGACAGCCCGTCGCAGGGCGCCGGCGTGGGGCTGGGCCTGGCGGTGGCGCGGGGGTTCACCCGGGCCATGGGCGGCGACCTGACCATCGACGACACCCCGGGCGGGGGCACGACCATGACGATCGAGCTGAAGGCGGGTACATGAACGACTCCTCCACCCTGCCGGACTCGCGGGTGTTGGTCGTGGACGACGAGCCGCCGATCCTCCGCGCCCTGGCCACCAACCTGCGGGCGCGCGGCTACACGGTCGACGTGGCGGGCACCGGCGAGGATGCGCTGGCGCTGGCGGCCCGGCACCGGCCCGACGCGGTGATCCTCGACCTCGGGCTGCCCGGCATCTCGGGGATCGAGGTGATCGAGGGGCTGCGGGGGTGGACCGCGGTGCCCATCCTCATCCTGTCGGCCCGGGAGGCCGAGCACGAGAAGGTGGCCGCGCTCGACGCCGGCGCCGACGACTACGTGACCAAGCCGTTCGGGATGGACGAGCTGCTGGCCCGATTGCGGGCGTCCCTCCGCCGCAACGCCCCGGCGCCGGAGAGCGCCCTGGTGGTGACCGACGACTTCACGGTGGACCTGGCGGCCAAGCGGGTCCGCTCCGCCGGCGAGGAGGTGCGCCTGACCCCGACGGAGTGGGGCCTGGTCGAGGTCCTGGTCCGCAACGCGGGCAAGCTGGTCTCCCAGCGCCAACTCCTCCAGGACGTCTGGGGCCCCCAGTACGGCGAGGAGACCAACTACCTGCGGGTCCACATGGCCCACATCCGCCGCAAGCTGGAGCCCGACCCGTCCCGACCCCGCTACTTCATCACCGAGCCGGGCATGGGCTACCGCTTCGAGGGCCCGCCGGAGTAGCTAGGGCGCCCAAGGGAGGCCGTCGCCGGTCTCGCCGCGGTCCCGGGGCGGTGGCTCGTCGTCGTCCGGGGGCGGCTCCTCGAGGTCCACGTCGTACGGGGCCAGGCCGGGCGGGGGGTCGAGGGCCGGGTCGGTGCGCGGGCGCTGCTCGGGCGGGATGCGGGTCGTGGTGACCGAGCGGGGGACCTCCTGGCGCACCGGGGCGGTGGCCGGGCGGCTGCGGCGGGAGACCGGAGGGCCGAGGTCGGGCTGCCGGCCGCGGTCCGCGCTGGCCGCCGCGCTGCGGGCGGCCGAGCGGGCCGAGCGGCGGCGCTGGCGGCCGGCCCGGAACCGGTCGAACAGCCCCGACCGGGGCAGCGAGATGATGGGCGCCGGCTCGCCCTGCTGCTCCCACCCGGGGGCGGTCGGCCCCTGCTTCGCCACCACCATGTCCACGATGTACTGGTTGAACCGGATGGGGTCGCTGACCCCCTCCAGGTTGCGCAGCCCGCCCTCCTCGTTGGCCGACTCGATGTGGAGGGTGGCGTAGCCGAACATGCGGCCGGTCAAACTCTGCTCGTAGGTCAGGTCGGTGACACGCACCCAGGGGATCGAATGGGCCCGGCGCGCGAACACGCCCGAGATCCGCATGATGCGGACGTTCGTGACCACGTAGCTGGTGTATCGCTCGCGCAACCGCTTCAGAACCAGGTACAGCAGGACGACCCCGAAGATGAGGAAGAGAACACCCGCAGTGACCGCGGAGCCATTGAATGTGACGCCGAGAACAAACGCGGCCACGAGGAACAGGCCACCGACAAGCAGCGTGTTCTGGACGATGAATGCCCCTAGCGACGGGTGGTCGTTGTGGATCATGCGCTCGCCGTGGCCGAGGTACTGGTCGATCACCTCGTCGGGGAGCGGGAGGACCTTCCGGCGGAAGTCGTCGAGGTGCCGGCCCCACCGACGGAGGCGGGTCGGCGACGCGGCGTCGTGGTCCGGCTCGGGAACCGCAGGGCTGTAGTCGCTCGACGGCCGCGCCGGTGCGCTCTGGGGGTAGAGGGGAGCGACGTCCCCGCCGTAGAGGTCGTCGTCCCCGCGCCGACGGCGCAGGCGGATCACGCCGTCAGGCCCCGGAAGAACTCGGTGAACTTGTCGATGGCTTCCTGGATGAAGTTGCCGACCGTGCCGAGAAAGTCCGCGAACGCCGTGGCCGTACCTGACGGGTTGTGCCAGATCGACAGGATCAGGAACGCCGCGGCGACAATCATAAAAGCTCGTCTGGCATCCATGGTTGCTACGGCCTCCGGGGTGTGGCCCTGCCCCGCACCCACACAGGGTCAACTCGGGCAAATCCTAGCGATGTGATTCGGCGCTTGGCAATGATGCACTGGGGCGGCCAGGCGGCGTCGGGTAGGTTGAGCGACGGTTCGACCGGGGTACTCCGGGCGCAGCGGGCGCGCCGCCGTGGTGTCGGGCTGGGGTGAAGTTACGACATGCGTGGTGACCACTACGGGTCCTGGCCGGACGACGCCCGCGACCGCACGCACGCCTACGGCTACCGCCGGGAGACCTACGGGGACGACGGCTACGGCGACGACGGGTACGGCGATGCCTCGTACGGGGACGACGGCTACGGGTACGACAACTACGGCGAGGACGACGAGGAGCGCCGGGGCGGCGTCCGGGGGGCGGCGGCCGACCTGGCCTGGCGCTACCGGTCGGCGCCGCTGTGGGTCCGGGTCACGGCCGACGTCACCGCCGCCCTGCTGGCCCTGGGGCTGATCGTCGGGGCGGGGGTGACGCTGGGGATGCGGTCGTCGGGCTCCGAGAGCGCCGGCGCCAGCGGCCCGGCGGCCGCCACCGGCGACACGACGACCAGCCTGGACACGACGACGCTGCCCCCGGTCACGCTGTCGCCGGCGACAGCCACGACCGAGCCGCCCACGACGGCCACCACGACCGCGCCCACGACGGTCGCCCCGACGACGGTGCCCCCGACGACGACCCCGCGGAGGGGGCCGACCACGACCCGCCCGACGACCACGACGACCGACCCGCCCCGAGGCCGCCCGTACCGCAGCTGCTTCGAGGCCCTGGCCGCCGGCGCGCTCCCCCTGGACCGGGGCGACCCGGGCTACAGCCGCAACCTCGACCCCGACGGCGACGGCCACGCCTGCGAACCGGGGGAGTGGGACAACAACAACTAGCGGGGCCAGGCCTCGGCGCACGACCGGAGACGAGCCCTGCCACCGCCGGCTGCACGACCGCGGGTACGGCGGGCCGGGGTGCGGCGGGCCGGGGTGCGGCG
>DATFRN010000449.1:0-4078 GCA_035263165.1 Acidimicrobiales bacterium
GACCCGGCCGTGCGCGACGGCATGCGGGCCAGCAGCGAGGCCTGGGGCGAGGCCTACCGGGCGGCGGGCGCCGACCCTGCCACCGCCGCGGCCACCACCGCCGCCACCACTGCGGCCTACGTCCCGCCGCTCGAATCGTAACTGTAGTACCGTTACATAAATGACGGCGGCCGGCATCTTCGACGACCTGGCCCGGGTGAAGGCCCCGCGACAGGCACGCAGCCGCCGGGCCTTCGCCGCGGCGCTCGACGCCTTCGACGACCTGCTGCGGGAGCGGCCCCTGGCGGCCGTCAGCGTGCAGGAGGTGGCGGACCGGGCGGGGCTGTCGATCACGTCGGTCTACGCCCGGTTCGACGGCAAGAGCGCGCTGGTGCTGGCGCTGCACGAGCGCGTCATCGCCGCCGGGGTCGGGCGGCTCGACGACGCGGTGGGCGACCGTGCCCTCGCCGGGGCGCCGGTGGCGACGGTCGCCGCCGAGGTGATCGGGCGGGCCGTCGACTTCGCTGACGCCCACGCCCACGTGTTCCGGGCGGTGCTGGCCGCAGCCGACCACGAGACCAACCGGCGGGCCGCAGCCTTCGTCCGGGCGGGGAGCGAGCGGCTGGCCCGCCTGCTCGGGCCGGGTGTCGACGAGCACGACGTCGACTTCGCCTGGCGCGCCGCGGTGGCGGTGCTCCAGCAGCGCTGGGTGCTGTGGGGCGCCGAGCCCAGCCGCTTCCCACCCGGTCGGGACGAGCTGGTGCGCCGGCTCACCCGGGCGTTCGTCGCCGCGGTCGCCCCCGACGACGGGGGGCGGCCGTGAGCGGCGAACGGGTCATCGTGGCCGGTGCCGGGCCGGTCGGCCTCGGCGCCGCCCTGGAGCTGGCCCGCTTCGGCGTGCCGAGCGTGCTCGTCGAGCGGCACGCGTCGACCTCGTGGCACCCCAAGACGCGGAACCTCAACACCCGCACGATGGAGATCGCCCGCGGCTGGGGCGACGCCGTCTACCGGCGCCTGCGCGCCATCGACACGCCGCCCGGGTGGAAGAGCCCCATCCGCTTCCTGCGCACGGCCACCGGCGAGGAGTTCGGCCGCATCGAGTCGGAGGGCTTCGCGGGGCCGGGCCCCGACGTCAGCCCCGCCGAGCCGATCATGTCGTCGCAGGAGCTGATCGAGGAGATCCTGCTCGACGCCGTGCGGGCGACCGGGCTGGTGGACGTCCGGTTCGACAGCGAGGTGACCGGCCTGGTGGCGGGGGCCGATCCGACCGACGACCACGCCGCGGTAGCCGTGCGGTCGGGCCGCACCGGCGCCGAGGAGACCCTGGCGGGACCCGCCCTGGTGGCCGCCGACGGGGCGGCCAGCCTGATCCGGGGCGAGCTCGGCCTGCGCCTCGAGGGGGTGCAGGATCTGCTGCACCTCGTGAACTGCTACTTCCGCGCCGACCTCGAGCGGCACCTCGGAGGCCGCACGGGCGTGCTGTTCTTCGTGGCGAACGGCGACGTGAACGGCGTGCTCCAGCCGCTCGACGGCTCGGGCCGCTGGCTGTGCCAGATCAGCGTGAGCGCCGCCGACCACACGCCCGACGCCTTCCCCGCCGAGCGGGCCCGGCGCTGGATCCGGGCCGCGGTCGGGGTCGACGACCTCGACCCCGAGGTGCTCTCGATCGGGTTCTGGAAGCTCAACTCGACGGTCGTCGAGCGCCTGGTGCAGGGCCGGGTCGTGCTGTGCGGCGACGCCGCCCACCAGTTCCCGCCCACGGGCGGGCTCGGCGTCAACACCGGGCTGCAGGGCATGCACAACGCCATGTGGAAGCTCGCCCTGTACGCACGGGGACGAGCCGGCTGGTCGCTGGTCGAGACCTACGACGCCGAGCGCCGCCCGGTGGCCGAGGAGATCGCTCGCCAGTCGCTGGAGAACTCGGTCAACGTCGCCCGCATCGGCGCGGCCGTCGCCCGGGGCGCCGACAGCGGGCTCACCACCGAGCAGGTCGTGGCCGAGTCGCGCCGCTACGGCAACCACCTCGGCGTCGAGCTGGGCGCGGCCTACGCCTCCCCGGCCGTCGCGCCCGACGGCACGGCGCCGCCCGCGGTCGGGGACCCGTACTCGGACTACGCCCCCAGCGCCACGCCCGGCTGCCGTGCGCCCCACGTCCGGCTGGGCGGTCCGGGCGGCACGCTGTCGACCCACGACCTGATCGGTGCCGGCTTCACCCTGCTGGCCGCCCCGGGCGGGGACGGGTGGCGTGCCGCCGCCGCGGCCGTCGCCACCGAGCTCGGCGTGCCCGTGGACTGCTACGTCGTCGGCGGCCCCGGCCTCGGCGACGCGAGTGGGTTCGCCCCGGCCTACGGGCTGGAGCACGGCGGCGCCGTGCTGCTGCGGCCCGACGGCCATGTCGCCTGGCGCCGGGCCCGCGGGCCCGCCGACCGTGACGGGCTGGTCGGCGCGCTGGGCGGCATCCTCGCCCGCTGAGTGGGTCAGCCGTTGCGGGGCAGCTGGTTGAACGGCACCCGCGACAGGTCGCCGGGCTCCTTGGGCAGCCCCAGCACCCGCTCGGCGATGATGTTGCGCTGGATCTGGTCCGTGCCACCGAAGATCGGCAGCGCCTGGGCCTGGAGCGCCTGGGCGGTGACGGCGTGCGCCGGCCGGCCGTCCACCGCCTCGTCGAGTGCCCGGCGTTGGCCGGCGTCGTAGCCGTGGAGCATGCCCCGGGCGCCCAGCAGCTGGAGGCCGAGGTCCCGGTTGAGCCGGAGTATCTGCGCCACGAGCAGCTTGGAGAAGTTGGCGACGCCCGGGATGTCGCCCCCGGCGGCCCGCACCGCCTTGTGGCGCTCGGTGGTCATGCGCCGGAGCTCGCCCAGCGTGTGGGCCCGGGCGAGCCGCTGGCGCACGGCCGGGTCCCGGTCCCGGCCCGCCGACCGGGCCAGGTCGATGTACTGCCGCGCCGGCGACGCCCGGCCCGCGCCCGCGCCCTCGGGGCGGGGGCGGGCCGGTGTCGCCCGCACGAGGTCGCCGGCCCGGCGGTCGAGGTCGCCGGCCACGGTGCCGGGACGGGCAGCCAGGCCGGCCGGCCCGGCGTTGCCGCCGGCGCCCATGCCGGCGCGCTCGTAGGCCAGCGTCGTGTTGGCGACCGACCACCCGTCGTTGACCGCGCCGATGCGGCTGGCGTCGGGCACGGTGGCGTCGCTGAAGAACACCTCGCTGAAGCTGGCGTCGCCGGTCATCTGGCGCAGCGGCCGCACCTCGATGCCGGGCTGGCGCATGTCGATGGCGAACCAGGTGATGCCCTGGTGCTTGGGAGCGGTCGGATCGGTGCGGGCCAGCAGCATGCCGAGGTCGGCCAGGTGGCCGCCCGAGGTCCACACCTTCTGGCCGTTGACCACCCACACGTCGCCGTCGCGCTCGGCCCGCGTGGCCAGGCCCGCCAGGTCGGACCCGGCGCCCGGCTCGCTGAACAGCTGGCACCAGCCGATGCGCCCGGTGACGATGTCGCGGACGTACCGCTCGGCCTGGTCCGGCGCACCGTGGGTGACGATGGTGGGCGCCGCCAGCGACACGCCCATCCCGACCGGGCCTCCGAGGGCACCGTGGTCGGCGATCGCCTGCGCCACCCGCAGGGCGTCCGGGCGGCTCACGGCCCGGCCGTAGCGGTCGGCCGGCAGCAGCGGGGCGGCCCACCCGGCGAGCCCGAGGCGCTCCCACCAGGCCCCGACGGTGAGGTCGGGGTCCCAGTTGGCGGCCAGCCAGTCCCGCAGCTCGTCCAGCAGGTCGCCGGTCGGGGGCGCGGGTGCGGTGGCGGTCATGGCGTCACCCGGCGTCGGCCGCGACGGCGTCGAGGGAGGCGTACTCCTCGGTGGTGTCGGTCCAGTCCTCGAACTGGATGATGCCCAGCTCGGTGAACTTGGTCCGCAGCCAGCCGTCGCCCGCGTCGAGCAGGCCGAGCTTCTTGGTGTTGGGGACGATCTTGGAGAACAGCATCGTCTGGAACATCTCCTGGCCCGGGTTCGGGTGGGAGTTCATGAAGGCGACGATCTCCTTCGGGTCGACGCCGAGGCGCTCCCACACGTCCTGGACCATGAACCGGTTGCGCAGCCGGATG
>DATFRN010000450.1:0-104044 GCA_035263165.1 Acidimicrobiales bacterium
CCGAACGCTGGGTGCGACGTCTACTTGCCGCTCAGCGTGACGCCGGGGATGACGAGCGCGGAGGCGCCGGTGCCGCCGGGGGTCCACTCGCGCTCGCCGCCGACCGCGGCGACGTCGAGCAGCAGGCGCTGGAGCGTGGACGCCACGGTCGCCTCGCGGACCGGCTCGGCCCGGGCCCCGCCCCGGATCATCAGGCCCTCGACCCCCACCGAGAAGTCGCCCGACACCGGGTTCACCCCCGAATGCAGGCCGGTCATCGACTGCACGAGGATGCCGTGGTCGACGGCGGCGATCAGGTCGTCGAGCGAGCCCTCGCCCGGGGCCAGCGCCAGGGCCTGGGCGCCCACTCCGGGGGTCGACCGGAACCCCCGCACCGCCGACGCGGTCGACGGCACCCCGGCGCGCCGGCCGGTCATCGTGTTGTGCAGGAACCCGCCCAGCACCCCCGCCTCGATCAGCGGGATGCGCCGGGTGGCCAGGCCCTCGCCGTCGTGGCTGTCGGCGCCCAGCGAGCGAGCGTCGGTCGGGTCGTCGATCAGAGTCACCAGCGGCGAGGCGATCGTCTCGCCGACCCGGTCGCCGAAGGGCGACAGGCCCTTCAGCACCGACTCGCCGTTGAGCATCCCGGCCACGATCCCGAGCACGGTCGCCGCCATGCGGGGCTCGAGCACCAGCGTCACCAGCCCGCTGGCCGGCTGGGTGGCGCCCAGCAGTCGGGTCGCCCGGTCGACCGCATCGTCGGCGGCCTCGTCGAGCGAGACGTCGCCCGGCGCCCGGCCCACCGACACGCCGTAGCCCGTCGTGGTCTCGTCGCCGTCGACGGCCAGCGCCTGCACCGACAGGTGGCAGTGCGTCGCCCGGCCGGCCACGGCGATGCCGGTCGACGTGGCCACCGCCCCGACGCCCGACCCGTCGCCCCACGCCGCCACCCGCACGCCCGACACCCGGGGGTCGCGGGCCTGGACCGCCCGCTCGAGCTCGAGGGCGAGCGCCACCTTGTCGGCCGTCGGCAGCTCGGCCAGCTCGTCGCGCCACAGGTCGACGGCCGGCGGCGCCACGCCGTCGGGCGTGGCCAGGCCGACCCACTCCTCGGGCTGGGCGTAGGCGGCGTTGTCGCGGGCCTCGGCCAGCACGTCGGCGATGACGTCGGGGTCGAGCGACCCGGCGTAGGCGAACCCCTGGCGCCCGTCGGCCACGACCCGCACGCCGATGCCGGCGGACGCCGCCTGGGTGAGCGACTCGACGTCGCCGCCCTGGACCCGCACCGACGTCGACGACCCGCTGGTGACGTAGGCCTCGACCTGCTCCCCCGCCGCCGCCTCGCCGGCCACCTTGGTGGCCAGTGCCAGCAACTCGTCCTCGGCCGGGAAGACGGAGCCGGCGGTCACGAGCCCGACACCACCCAGCCGGCACCGCCCAGCGCCACACCGCGCCCAGCGGGAACAAGGCCGGCAGCACCCCCGGTAGCCCACACAGCGACACCGCCCGCACCGGCGGCACAGCCCCGACCGGCCCGATCAGCCACCGCCGCACCGACACCGGCAACACCCCCGGCAACCAACGCAGCGACACCGCCCGCACCGCCGGCGCAGCCCCGACCGGCCCGATCAGCCACCGCCGCGCCACCCCCGGCAGCCCACACAGCGACACCGCCCGCACCAGCGGCACAGGCCCGACCGGCCGGATCGGGCACCGCCGCGTGGACGCCGGCGCCGCACCCGGCGAGAGCCGTGGTCACGAGCCCGAGACCGAGACGTCGGCGATCACCAGGGTCAGGCCCGCGGCCGACATCGGGAGCCACGTCAGGTCCGAGCCCACCGCGGCCACGTCGGACAGCAGGCGCTGGAGGGTCGATGCGATCGTGAACTCGCGCAGGGGCTCGGCCAGTTCGCCGTTGCGGATGCGGAGGCCCTCGGCGCCCGTGGAGAAGTCGCCCGAGACCGGGTTCACCCCGGAGTGGAGGCCCGAGACCTCCTGGATCAGGATGCCGTCCTCCACGCCCGCCACCAGGTCGGCGGCGGCCGCCGTCCCCGGCGCGAGGGACACCGCTCGGCAGCCCGCGCCCGGGGTCGACTTGAAGCCGCCCCGGACCGCCGAGCCCGTCGACTGCGTCCCCAGGCGGCGGGCCGTCCACGTGTTGTGGACGAAGCCGTCCTGCACACCGCCGGCGATCAGCGGCACCCGGCGGGACGCCAGGCCCTCCGCGTCGCCGGGGCTGGCGCCCCACGAGCGGGCGTCGGTCGGGTCCTCGACCAGGGTCACCAGCGGAGACGCCACCTGCTCGCCCTCCCGGCCGCCGAACAGCGAGCGGCCCTTCACGACCTCCTCGGCCGACAGCGTGCCGGCCACGATGCCGACCAGCTGGGCCGTCACCCACGGGTCGAGCACGACCGTGAGCCGGGCGCTCGGCGGCTGGGTGGCGCCGAGCATGCGGACGGCCCGGTCGGCGGCGTCGCGGGCGGCGGCCGCCACGTCGAGCGACTCGATGTCCCGCCCCAGGCTGAACCCGAACCCCGTCTGCGTGTCGTCGCCGTCGGCGGCCAGCGAGTAGGCGACCAGCTCGGCGCCCGTCGCCCGGGTGGCCAGCCGGATGCCGGTGGTGGTCACCACCGCCGACTCGCCCCGGGAGTCGGCGTAGTCGCACGACTCGATGCCGGTGATCCGGGGGTCGGCCGCCCGGGTGGCCCGCTCCAGCTCGAGCGCCAGCGCCACCTTGTCGGCCGTCGGCACGTCGGCCAGCGCCGGGCGCCACAGGTCGAGCGCGGGCGGCACCACGCCGTCGGGGACGGCCACGCCCGCGGCCGGATCGGGCTCGCCGAAGGCGGCGTTGTCCCGGGCCTCGGCCACAGTCTCGGCCAGCGCGTCGGGGTCGAACGTGCCGCAGTAGGCGAACCCCTGGCGGCCGTCGCGCACGATGCGCACGCCCACGCCCTGCGAGTCGGCCACCGCCAGCTGCTCGACCTCGCCCTCGTAGACCCGCACCTCGGTGTCGGTCGACCGGGCGACGTAGGCCTCGAGCTCCTCGCCGTCCCGCGCCAGACCGACGATGCCGTCGGCGATGTCGACGAGGTCGGTCACGCGGCGGTGCCGCCCACCGTCAGGGCCTTGACCCGGAGGGTGGGGACGCCGTCGCCCACGGGGACGCCCTGGCCGTCCTTGCCGCACGTGCCGGGCGAGCCCATGGCGAAGTCGTTGCCGACCGCCTCGATGTCGAGCAGCACCTTGGGCCCGTTGCCGATGAGGTTGCCCTCCCGCAGCGGCTCGGTGATCTGGCCGTCCTCGATGAGGTAGGCCTCGCGCATCCCGAACACGAAGTCGCCGGTGGCCGTGTTGACCTGCCCGCCGCCCAGCGACGCCACGTACACGCCGTGGTCGGTGCCGGCGACGATGTCGGCCGGGTCGTCCTGGCCGCCGAGCAGGTAGGTGTTGGTCATCCGCACCATCGGCAGGTGCTGGTAGCTCTGGCGCCGGCCGTTGCCCGACCGGGCCCGGCCCTCCTTGCGGCACCGCAGCATGTCCCACATGTAGTCGCTGAGGACGCCGTCCTCGATGAGCACGTTGCGCTGGGCGGGCGTGCCCTCGTCGTCGACGGCGTAGCAGCCCCACTCCTCGGCCATGGTCCCGTCGTCGACCAGGGTGACCAGCGGCGACGCCACCTGCTGGCCGACCTTGCCCCGGAACACCGAGGCGCCCTTGTCGACCAGGTCCTTCTCCAGCCCGTGGCCGCACGCCTCGTGGAACAGCACACCGCCGCCCCCGGGGCCGATGACGACCGGCAGCGTGCCGGACGGGGCCGGCCGGGCGGCCAGCTTGGTGAGCGCCCGGCGGGCCGCGGTGCGGGCGATGCCCTCGACCTCGTAGCGGTCGAACAGCTCGAAGCCGACCGTGCGCCCGACGGTCTCGTAGCCGGTCTGCATGCCGGTGTCGCCCGACGCCACGGCGCTGACGACGAACAGCGTGCGCACCTGGTCGTCGCCGGTGAGCAGGCCCTCGCTGTTGGCCACCAGGATCTGGCGCCGCGAGTCGCCGTAGCGGGCCCGCACCTGGCGGATGGCCCCGCCCTCGCCCCGGGCGGCCTCGTCGGCCCGCCGCAGCAGTTCGACCTTGTCGCCCTTGGGCACCGACTCGGGCAGCACCGCGACCTCGTTGGGCCGGGGGGCGTCGCGCCGGGTGAGCGCCACCTCCCTGACCCCGCCCCCGCCGGAGCGGGCGGCGGCCGCCGCGGCCTCGGCCGCGCTGCGCAGCCCGGCCTCGGACAGGTCGGCGGTGTGGGCGAAGCCGGTGGTCTCGCCGACCACCACCCGGATGCCCGCACCGCGGTCGCGGCCCGAGGACAGCTCCTCGACCCGCCCGTCGTCGAGCATGGCGGCGGAGGACCGCTTGTCCTCCACAAACACCTCGGCGAAGTCGCCGCCGGTCCGGAGGGCGGCGGCCAGGGTGCGCTGGATCACGGCGTCGTCGAGCACGGGCGACCTTTCGCAGAGCTGAGCGGGGCGCCGGGCGACCTTTTTCCCGCCGGCGACATGGCTGCGTACTGTACCCGGGTGCCTCTCCAACCCGGCCTGGCAGCGACCGTCGCCCTCGATGTCGGCGACGACGATCTCGCCGTGGCGTTCCGCTCCGGCGACGTCCCCGTGCTGGCCACGCCGCGGCTGATCGCCCTGGTCGAGGAGGCCTCGATGGCCGCCGTCGCCGACCAGGTGCCCGCGGGCCACACCACCGTGGGCATGCGGGTCCAGCTCGACCACCTCGCCCCCACCGCCGTGGGCCACCGGGTGAAGGCCGACGCCCGCCTCGACAAGATCGAGGGCCGGCGGCTCACGTTCTCGGTGTCGGCGTCCGACGAGCGGGGGCTGGTGGCGGCCGGCCGGGTCACCCGGGTCGTGGTGGACGTCGAGAAGTTCATGGACAAGTGCCGCTAGAACAGGGCGAGCCCGCCCCGGTCCCCGCCGCCACGGTCGTGCCGCTGCGGGACGAGCCGGGCGGGGGCATCGCCGTGCTGATGGTGCGGCGGGCGGACTCGATGGCCTACGGCGGCGCCTGGGCCTTCCCCGGCGGCCGGGTCGACCCCGGCGACCGCACGGCGGGCGACGCCCCCGACGACCTGGGCGCGGCCCGGCGCACCGCGGTGCGGGAGGCGGCCGAGGAGATCGGGCTGGCGTTCCCGCGCGACGCCCTCGTGCCGTACAGCCACTGGACCGGCGGCGCCGGCGGGGGGAGGGGCCGGCGCTTCGCCGCCTGGTACTTCCTGGCCCCGGCGCCCGAGGGCACGGTGGTGCTCGACGGCTCGGAGACGGTGGACCACCGCTGGACCACCCCGGCCGAGGCGCTGGCCCGCCACGAGCGGGGCGACATCGCCGTCGTCGCCCCCACGTGGATGACGCTCACGGCCCTGGCCGGCGCCGCCTCGATGGCCGGCGTGCTGGCCGAGGCCGCCGGCCGGGAGCCGACCCGCTACGTCTCCCGCATGGTCGTGCTGGCGGGCGACGCCGGCCGCGACGGCGGCACGGACGGCGACCGCCGGGTGGTCATGTGGCACGGCGACGCCGGCTACGCCGCCGCCGACCCCGACGCCCCGGGCGCGCGCCACCGCCTGGTCATGGACGGCCCGGCCTGGCGGCTGGTCGTCTCCTAGTTCGGGTTGGTGCCCGCCACCGTGTCGGGGTGGGGGACCTCGATGTCCACGTCGCCCTCGACGTCGTAGACGTCGAACGTCGTCGACAGGCCGCCGCCGCCCAGGGCGTCGTCGAGCGAGACCCGGAGGCGGCGGACCACGTCGGACTCGTCCAGCCAGACCTCCACCGGGAGGACGTCCACGCCCGCCGCCCGCAGCCGGCCCTCGAACGACGACGGGGACGGGCCCGTGGCCCCGTCGGGGGTCAGGCCGTCCAGCGCCAGGCTGGCCCGGAGGTGGCGCACCGGCGTGCCCCGCACCTCGCAGTCGTCCGCGCCGCCGATCTCCACCACCCGCCGCTGGAGCAGGTCGAGCGGTCCCAGGGGGTCGAGCGCCAGGGCGAGGGCGTCGTTGTCGGTCGCACCCTGGGCCATGACCGCCAGCAGCGGCACCCGGATCCAGTCGGTCGGCTCCCGGCCCAGCGACTCGGCCATCGGGCCCAGCTGCGAGTACAGCGTCTCGCCGTCGACCACCACCCCGTTGGGGTGCGACCAGTCACCCCCCGGCGGTAGGCCGGCCTCCTCCAGCGCCGCGGCCAGCGCCGACATGTCGGACTCCGCCCGGGCCCGGCCCGAGGGCTGGTCGTAGGCCCCCCGGTGGATCAGGGCGACGGGGCCCGAGGGCCCTGCGATCGTGGTCACCATCTCGATGCGGGCCCGCCCGGTGGCACGGCTGGCGGCCAAGGCCGCGGCCAGCGTGCCGGGACCCGGCTCCCCGCTCCCCAACGTCATGCCGGAATGATGCTCCGCCGGGACGCGGCGCGCCTCGTCGTGTGCCCTGCGCAGGACGTCGGGTGACCAGGACGTCGGGCGACGACGGCGGTGGGTGACCAAGACGGCGGCCGGCGGAACGGGCGGATAACGCGCGGCGAACAACCCGCGTGGCCGTCGTAGACTGGCAGACGGCGTGGCGAGCCCCCCGGTGCGGGCGGCGGCGACTTCGCCACCGGGAAGTCCAGGAGGTCATGGTGCAACGCAAGCAGGCGGTGTCATTGGGGCTGCGCCTCGCGGTCAGCGCCGTGATGCTCGTCGTGCTCGTCCTCAAGGTCCCCTCGTTCGACCCGTCGGACCTGGTGCCCAAGTGGTCGCTCGGCACCGGCGCCTGGCTCGCCCTCGCCGCGGTCCTCACGCTCGTCGGCATCGCCCTGTCCGCCCTGCGGTGGCAGAAGGTGCTCGACGCCATGGGCCTGAACGCCCGCCTCCCCCGACTGATGTCGCACAACCTGGCCGGCCAGTTCGTCTCCAACGTGCTGCCCACCACCATCGGCGGCGACGTGCTGCGGGTCAGCCGGCTGTCCAAGGAGACCGGCGAGTCGCCGGGCACGTTCGCCTCGGTGGTGCTCGAGCGGCTCACCGGCTGGCTGGTCCTGCCGGTCATCACGATCGTCGGCTTCGCCGTGAACCCCGGACTGCGCCACCTCGGCGCCGCCACCCGGGTCGCCCTGGTGCTGGCCGGCGTCACGTTGGTGCTGCTGGTGGCCGTGCTGGTGGCGGCGGGCCACTCCCACCTCGGCGGCCGCTTCGCCACCACCACCGGCTGGCGGCGATTCGTGGGCGCCGTCCACCTCGGCGTCGACCGCCTGCGGTCCGACCCCGGGGCCGCGGCCAACGTGCTCGTGGCCGGGTTCGCCTACCAGCTGGCGCTGGTGCTGGCGGCCGTGGCCGCCGCCCAGGCGCTCGGACTGCACTCCGCCGGGCTCACCGCGCTGCTCGCCTTCTTCCCGGCCGTGCTCATCGCCCAGGTGTTGCCGATCAGCATGTCCGGCCTCGGCGTGCGCGAAGGTGCGTTCGTGCTGTTCCTCGCCCCCCTCGGCGTCCACCACGAGCAGGCCATCGCCCTCGGCCTCCTGCTCTACCTGCTCAACCTGGCCGTGAGCCTGCTGGGCGCCCCGGCCTTCGCCGCCGGCGGCCGTCACCGGCACGACGACAGCCATCCCGTCGCCGCATGACCACCGTCGCGACCGACCGGCCCGGCGACGGCGACCAGCCGGGCGACGAGGGACAGGGCCGCACCCGGCGCGGCCCCCGCTCGTCGCTGCGGTGGTGGCACGAGGTGCTCTACATCGTGGGCGTGTACGTCGCCTACTCGGCGGTGCGCAACCAGTTCGGCTCGGGCGCCGGCGCCACCGTCGACGCCGGCCCGGCGTTCCACCACGCCGAGGCGATCATCCACATCGAGCGGACCCTGCGGCTCTACTTCGAGCAACACCTCCAGTCGTGGTACCTCGGCCTGCCGGCCCACGGCCTGGTCCGCATCTGGAACGTCTACTACGGCATCTTCCACTTCGTGGTGGCGCTCACGGCGCTGATCGTGCTGTACCGCAAGGCCCCGCTGCGCTACCGGGTGTGGCGCAACACGCTGGCGTTCACCACGCTGCTGGCCCTGGTCGGCTTCGCCAGCTTCTCGCTGATGCCGCCCCGGCTGCTCGACGACCCCGGGACATACGGCGGCTGCCAGGTCTACACCCACAGCGCCGAGCACGACCTGCCCGACACGGCCGGGAAGCCGCCGTGCGACCGCTACGGCTACGTCGACACCGTGGCCCGCTACGGCGGCTGGGCCTCGTTCGGCAGCGACGAGATGAAGGCCGTCTCCAACCAGTACGCGGCCATGCCGAGCATGCACATCGGCTGGTCGACGTGGTGCGCCCTGGTGCTGGCGCCGCTCATCCGCCGGCGCTGGCTGCGGGCGCTGATCATCGCCTACCCGGTGCTGACGCTCTTCGACATCATCGTCACCGGCAACCACTACTGGATCGACGGCCTCGGCGGCCTCGTGACCCTCGGCGTCGGCTACCTGCTGGCCCGCGTGCTCACCCACTGGTGGGAGGCGCGGTACGGCCCGGTCGTGCTCAACCCCGAGCCGGAGTCGGCGGCGGCCTGACCCCCCAGTGCACCGGCTCCCCGTGGTAGCCGGCCACGCCCAGCACCTCCTCCTCGCCGCCCGGCCACCAGGTGAGCCGCACGTCGGACACCGGGCCGGCCGGCTCGAGCCGCATCCAGCCGAGCGGGCGGGCGGCGGTGGCCGCCGCGCCGGCCCGGCGCAGCGCGGCCCGCATCCGGTCGCGGACGGGCCCGGACAGGTACTGCCACACGCTGGAGTGGGAGACGACGGTCGCCACGCCGGACGGGGTGTCGGCCAGCCGCTCCTCCAGCCACGGGACGAGGTCGCTGCGGTCGAGCCGGGCGGGGACCCGGTCGGCGACGGCGAGGGCGGCGTCGAGCCGGGCTCGCCGGACGGTCTGGTCGGGCCACAGGAAGCCCCGCAGGAGCAGCCGCCCGTCCTCGCTCGACAGGTCGACCGGGCTGCGGTCGCAGCCGGCCCGCTCGGCCACCTCGACCCCGGGCACCAGCTCGGGCAGCACCCCGGCCGCCAGGCCGAGGTCGGGGTCGCCCGCGGTGCGCCACACGCCCTCGAACCGGACCTCTCCGGCGGGGTCGCCGCAGGACGTCTCGCCGGTGTCGAACCAGAACCGGTCCCAGCGCAGGTTCAGGCCGGCGCTGGCCCCGAGCTCGAGGACCCGCAGCGGCAGCCCGCTGCGCCGGGCCACCTCGCACCAGCCGCCGACCAGCGCCGCGGTGCGGCCCACCTCGTTGGTCTGGACATGGCGGGCCAGCCCGGCCTCGACGGCCTCCCGGTGCTCGGCCACCGCCGCCACGAAGTCGGCCACCAGCGTCGGGCCCGGCGTGCCGCCGGCCGAGGGGTAGTGGGCCGCCAGCGCCGGCGCCTCCCCGGTCAGCACCAGCCGGTGCACCGCGCCGAGGAACCGCAGGGGCAGGGCCGATTCCCACGCCGACGGTCCGGCGTGGGGAGTCAGGATCGCGTCGCACACGCCGCCGGCGGCCACGTCGTCGCGGACGCCCGCGAGGACGTCGGCGTAGAGCGGCGAGCCGACCATCGCGCACCCGGCCCGCTGGAGGTCGAGCACCTGGTCGAGGGTGAGGTCGCGCGAGGTCGCCACCTCCCTCATCTATCACCTCTCCCGGTGGCGAAGGATGCTGCACAGGCGTCTACCGGCCGCGGGCGGTAGCGTTGGTCGCTGCTCGGGGCCGCACCGCCCCCTCGTCCATCCCACGTCGCCGGAGCGGCCCCCATGCTCCTCGAGTCGATCGAGAACCCCTCTGACCTGCAAGAACTCTCCTACGCCCAGCTCGACGAGCTGGCGGAGGAGATCCGGGACGTCATCGTCACGACCGTCTCGGCCAACGGGGGCCACCTCGGCTCCAACCTGGGGGCGGTCGAGCTCACGCTGGCGGTCCACCGGGCGTTCGAGTCCCCCCGGGACGTGATCCTGTGGGACACCGGGCACCAGGCCTACGTGCACAAGCTGCTCACCGGCCGGTGCGCCGACTTCGCCACGCTGCGCCAGCCGGGCGGGCTGTCCGGCTACCCGAGCCGGGCCGAGTCGCCCCACGACTGGATCGAGAACAGCCACGCCTCGACCATCCTCTGCTACGCCCACGGGCTGTCGGAGGCGTTCCGCGTCCAGGGCGTGGACGACCGCCGGGTCGTGGCGGTGATCGGCGACGGGTCGATGACCGGCGGCATGGCGTTCGAGGGCCTCAACAACCTCGGCCACTCCGACAGCCGGGCCGTGATCATCCTCAACGACAACGGCCGCAGCTACGCCCCCACGGTGTCCAAGCTGGGCGAGAGCCTCGGACGCATCCGGCTGAACCCGTCCTACATCCGCAACCGGGCCCGGCTCGACCGGCTCCTGCACGAGGTGCCGCTCGTCGGCGAGCACCTGGAGCGGGGCGTCGAGGGCGCGCTGGCCGCGGTGCGGGAGATGTTCGAGCCGCCGGCGTTCTTCGAGATGCTGGGCGTGCGCTACACGGGACCGTTCGACGGTCACGACATCGGCGGGCTGGAGAGCGCGCTGCGCAACGCGGCCGAGTACGACGGCCCGATCGTCGTCCACGTCCGCACCCAGAAGGGCCGGGGCTACGAGCCGGCGGAGAAGGACCCGATAAAGCGCCTGCACGACCTGAGCGAGGCCAAGCCGGGCAGCTACACCGCCGCCTTCACCGAGGCGGTGATCAAGGAGGCCGAGCACCGGCCCGAGCTCGTGGCCATCACCGCGGCCATGCCCGACTCGACCGGGCTGCTGCCGTTCAAGGAGCGCTTCCCCGACCGGTTCTTCGACGTCGGCATCGCCGAGCAGCACGCGGTCACCGCCTCGGCCGGCATGGCCATGGGCGGCCTGCGGCCGGTCGTCGCCATCTACTCGACGTTCCTCACCCGCGCCTTCGACCAGGTCAACCTGGACGTGGCCATGCACAGCCAGCCGGTCGTGTTCTGCCTCGACCGGGCCGGCATCACCGGCGACGACGGCGCCAGCCACCACGGCGTGCTCGACATGGTGCTGCTGTCCAAGGTGCCGGGCATGACGATCTTCGCCCCGTCGTCCTACCGCGAGCTGGGGGTGATGCTGCACGACGCCCTCGAGCTGTGCGTCGACGGGCCGGCGGTCATCCGCTTCCCCAAGACCATGCCGCCCGAGGACCGGCCCGAGGACGAGGTCGGCTCCGGGCTGTCGGCCCGCAACGTCCGGGCCGGCCGGGACGTGTGCCTGATGGCGGTGGGCAAGATGCTGGAGGTCGCCCGCGAGACCGCCGAGGCGCTGGCCGCCGAGGGCATCGAGGCCACCGTGTGGGACGTCCGGGTGGCCAAGCCGCTCGACCCCGAGATGCTGGCCGACGCCGCCGCCCACCCGGCCGTGGTGACGATCGAGGACGGTTACCGGGAGGGTGGCATCGGCTCGGCCATCGAGGGCCGGCTGTGCCAGGGCTGCGACCGGGCCGACGCTCCCCGCATCGCGGTGCTGGGCATCCCCGTGCAGTTCATCCCCCACGGCAAGCCCGACGCGATCCTGGCCTCCTTCGGCCTCGACGCGGCCGGCGTCGCGGACGCCGCTCGCACCTTGGTCGGCTGACCTGTCGCCTGACGCGACAAGGCCCGGACCGGAAGACTCCGGCCCGGGCCTCTCCCCCTGGTCGCCCCCAGCGGATCAGAGGTCACCTTAGTCGAGAAGGTGTCGCCTGTCACATGTGTTATCGGCGGGAACAGCCAAAAGGTTATGCCTCGCGAAGGTTCACGTGTAGTAGGGGTTCTCGCCCATTGCGTGGTCGGTCGTGTCGATCACCTCGCTGACCTCGGGTATCGCCTCCTTGATCGAACGGGCGATCCCCTCACGGAGGGTCATGGCCGACACGGCGCAGCCCTGGCAGCCCCCGCCCATGGTGACGAACACGACGTCACCTTCGACCCGGTCGAGGGCCGAGAAGCCGCCGTGCATGGCCAGCGCAGGGTTGATCTGGCCGTCGAGCAGCTGGCGCACCTTGTCCTCGATCGAACCGGTGAGCTCGAGGTGGGCACCGGAGAGGGGGTCGGGCCGGTTGGGGTTGCGCAGCACCAGGCCGGGGGCGCCGGTCGTGGGCAGGTCGAGGGTGGCGCCCTGCAGCGAGTCGATGCTGTCGCCGGGGATGATCACCTGGAGATCGCCCTGGGCCTCGATGACGTCGCCGGCCGCCTCGTCGGCCTCGGCGACCGGGTCGAAGCTCAGGTCGTAGGTGTACTCGACGCCCTGGACGCCGGTGACCTCGATGCGCAGGCCCAGGGTCTCGGGGTCGTCCTCCTGGGCCCGCAGCTCCAGGATCTTGTCCCGGGCCGGGTCGGTGACGGTCAGAACCATGAGGCCAAGGCTACCGCCGAGGTCCCGACCCGCCGCTAGGCCTCGGCCTCCTCGGCCAGCGAGAGCCAGGTCTCCTCGGCCCGGGCCAGCTCCGCGCCGACCGCCGACAGCTCCTCGCCCACCCGGGCCAGGGCGACGTGGTCCGACCCGGCGGCCGCCAGCTCGGCGGTGAGGGCGGCCTGGCGCTCGTGGAGGCGGGCCATGTCCGCCTCGGCCCGGCGCAGCAGGTGGCGGAGGGTGCTCGGCGTCCGGGGGCGGCCGGGCCGGGCGGGCGAGCGGGCGGGGCGGGCGGCCCGGCTGTCGCGGCGGGCGGCGGTGGCGGCGGCCGCGGCCCGGGCCCGGCGGGCCTGCTCCCAGGCGGCGTAGCCCCCGGGCACCCGGCCGACATCGGCGGGCAGGCCGGCGTGGGGGTCGATGACGACCACGTCCTCGACCGTGCGCTCCAGGAACGCCCGGTCGTGGCTGGCCACCACGAGGGTGCCCGGCCAGGCGTCGAGCAGGTCCTCCAGGGCCCGCAGCGTGTCGAGGTCGAGGTCGTTGGTCGGCTCGTCCAGCAGCAGCACGTTGGGCCCCTCCCGCAGCACCAGCACGAGCTGGAGCCGGCGGCGCTCGCCGCCCGACAGCAGCCGCACCGGGGCCCACTGGGCGTCGGTGTTGAACCACAGGCGCTCCAGCAGCGCGGCGTCGGTCCAGTCGGGCCGGCGGGCCGAGCCGGCCACCAGCTCGCGCACCCGGGTGTCGGGGGGGAGGTCGACGCCCCGCTGGTCGTAGTAGCCGACCCGCACGGTGCTGCCGGTGCGCACCCGGCCGGCCCGGGGCGTGCGCCGGCCGGACAGGATGTCGAGCAGCGTCGACTTGCCGCTGCCGTTCACCCCCACCAGCCCCAGCCGCTCACCCGGGCCGAGCAGCAGGTCGACGCCGGCGAACAGGTCGGTCCCGCCGTAGCCGTCGGCCACGCCGTCGAGCTCGATGACCGTGTCGCCCAGCCGCGGCATCTGCACCAGGTCGGCGAGGGGGATGTCGGCCGAGCGGGCCGGCTCGGGCGCCCGGCCGTCGACGACCGTGCGGGCCGCGGCCACGTCGGCCTTGGGCTTGCGGGTCCGGGCGGGGGCGCCGCGGCGCAGCCAGGCCAGCTCGGCCCGGGCCAGGTTGCGGCGCTTGTGCTCGGCGGCCGCCTCCCGCTCGCTGCGCAGGGCCCGGGCCTCCAGGTAGGAGGCGTAGCCGCCGTCGTGGACGAACCCGGCGCCCCGGTCGAGCTCGAGGATGCGGGTGGTCACCCGGTCGAGCACGTGGCGGTCGTGGGTGACGAGGACGAGGCCGCCGGCGAAGGCGGCCAGGCGCTCCTCCAGCCAGGCGATGGCGTCCATGTCGAGGTGGTTGGTGGGCTCGTCCAGGATCAGCAGGTCGCTCTCGCTGTCCTCGCCCACCGCCACCAGCGCACGGGCCAGGGCGACCCGCTTGGCCTGGCCGCCCGACAGGCGGTCGACGGGGGCCTCGACCAGCGGGCCCATGCCCAGGCGGTCGAGGATGGCCGCCCCCTCCCAGCCACCGCCGACCGCGTCCCGCACGCTGCCGGCGGGCAGCGCGGCCAGCTGGTCGAGGGCGACGACCCGCGCCCCCCGGCCCCGGCGCACGACGCCGGCCTCGGGCTCGACCGTGCCGGCCAGGACGCCGAGCAGGGTCGACTTTCCGGTGCCGTTGATGCCCACGACGGCCAGCCGGTCGCCGCTGGCGACCGTCACCGACAGGTCGGCGAACAGCGGCTTGCCGGGCCGCGCCGCCGCCACACCCTGGGCGTCCACGAGGATCACGCCGGGCGACGGTAGCGTCGCCCCCCATGCCCCGAGGCGACGGCATCCTCTCCGGACCACTCGACATCGACGCGCCCCGGCGCTCCCGGCCGAGCTACCCCGAGGTGGAGGGGACGGCCGGGCTGGAGGTGTTCCACCGGTCGACCGGGGTCGAGGGGACCGTCCTCGGCTTCGAGCACGGCGGCGTCGCCGTGCGGGACCGGCACTCCGGGGCCCGACGGCTGGTGCGCCTCGACCCGGGCGGCTTCCGGGTCGGCGGGCGCAACGTCACACTCGTCCCGCCCCGGGCGGCCGCCGAACCGCCCCGCCGGCGCACGGCGTCGGGCTCCACCGCCGTGGCCGGGCAGCGGGCCCGGGTGGCGCGGGCCAGCCGCATCCTGGTCGAGGGCGTCCACGACGCCGAGCTGGTCGAGCGCGTGTGGGGCGATGACCTGCGGGTCGAGGGCGTGGTGGTCGAGCGGCTCGACGGCATGGACCACCTGGCCGAGGCCGTCGCCGCGTTCGGCCCCGGGCCGGGGCGGCGCCTCGGCGTGCTGCTCGACCACCTGGTCGACGGCACCAAGGAGGCCCGGGTGGCCACGGCCGTGCGCCACCCCGACGTGCTGGTCACCGGCACGCCCTACGTCGACGTCTGGCAGGCGGTCCGGCCCCGGGCCGCGGGCATCGACGCCTGGCCGGTGATCCCGCCGGGGCAGCCGTGGAAGGAGGGCGTCATCGCCGCCCTCGGCCTCCGGGTCACCCCGGGCGAGTTCTGGCGGGGCCTGCTGGCCAAGGTGTCCAGCTACGCCGACCTCGACCCCGTCCTGGTGGGGGCGGTCGAGCAGCTGATCGACTTCGTCACCGCCCCGGGCGACCAGCGGCCACCCGCAGGGCCCGGTCGAGCACCAGCGGGTCGCCGAGGCGGCGCTTGAGCTCGCGCTCCAGCCCGGCGATCGGGTGGAGGTTCTGGGGCGCCCGGGGGTCCTGATGGGGGGCGCTGGCGAAGCGGGGCAGCGTCGCGGTCACCAGGTCGGCCCGGGCCGTGGCCGCGGCCAGGTCGAGGTCGCCGGCCGCCTCGCAGCGCACGACGCCCCACCAGGGGTGCGTCGCCGGGCCGGGCAGCCGCAGGTACCACGACCACCGGAAGCGGCGGTCGCCCACGCTGAACAGCGGGGTCCGCTCCCCCGGCGCCAGGTCGCCCACCACCCGCTGGAGCTCGGGCGGCAGGTAGGCGACCCGGTGGGTCTTCACGTAGCCGACCGCCCCGGCGATGCGGCGGGCGTCGCCCAGCGGGCCGTCCACCACCACCAGGTCGGCGGCGGCCTCCACCGCCACCCGGCCCTCGAGGTCGCCCCGGGCCCGGCCCAGCGCCTGGCCGACGGGGTCGCCGCCGGGGCCCTCCTCCAGCGGGTGGGCGGCGTAGGTGCCGTGGCGGGTGGCGATGGCGTCGACCACCGGGCCCGGGCACAGCACGCCCCGGCGCACCTCGGCGGCCACGATCTCGGCCTTGCCGTCGCACCGCACGGCGCCGGCGGCCCAGGAGGCGCAGGCCCCCTGGCGGGTGACGCCGTCGTCGCCCGTGATCCACACCCAGGCGTCGATGCGCTCGACGCCATCGACGAACAGCACCGACGCCGCGGGCTCGGCCGCGGGCCGGATCGGGGCCCAGGCGGCGGCCGGGACCTCGGCGTCGACGCCGACCGGCGCGTCCGAGTCGCCGAGCGCGTCACCGGCCAGCGGCGAGCCGTAGTCCGGCGACCAGGTCTCGACCGCGAACCTCACGCCTCGACCCGCTCCACGACCGACGACCCACCCACCTTGCGGACCTCGAACCGCACCGGCAGCCGCTCGGCCAGCTCGCGCACGTGGGTGACCACCCCGACCATGCGTCCCCGGGCGCCCAGCTCGTCGATGGCCGAGGCGACCACGTCGAGCGTGTCGGGGTCGAGCGCGCCGAAGCCCTCGTCGAGGAACAGCGCCTCGAGCCGGGCGGTGCCGGCGGCGGCCAGGCCGGCCACCTGGTCGGCCAGCGCCAGGGCCAGGGCGAGCGAGGCGAGGAACGTCTCTCCGCCCGACAGCGTGCGGGCCGAGCGGACCTGGGAGGCGTGGGCGTGGTCGACCACGGCGAATCCGCCGGACCGGCGGTCGACGGCCAGCGCGTAGGCGCCGCCGCTCAGCTCGGCCAGCGTGACCGACGCCCCGGCCACCAGCTCGTGGACGGCCTCGTCCAGCAGCCACTTCTCGAACCGGTTGGCGGCCAGGTGGCCGGCCAGCAGGTCGGCGACCTGGGCCCGCCCGGTGGCCGCGGCCGCCTCGGCCCGCAGCCGCCCGGCGTCGGCCAGCCGCTCGTCGATGCGCTTGACCTCCTCGTCCGCCCGGGCCGCCTCGGCGGCGACGGCCTCGCCCGGCCAGGCGGCGGCCCCCCGTCGCGGCGAGGGAACGTCGACCCCGAGGGCCCGGCAGGCGTCGACCAGCTCGGCCAGCCCGGCCGCGGCCGCGGCCGCGGCCGCCTCGGCGGCCGAGAGGTGCGTGGCGGCCGCCTCGGCCAGCGCCGGCACCCGGTCGGCGGCCCAGGCGGCCAGCGCGGCCCAGTCGGCGGCCAGGTCGCGGCGCTCGGCGGCCGGCGGGCCGAGGGCGGCCACCGCGTCCCGGGCGGCGTCGAAGGCCCGGCGGGCGTCGCCCTCCCGGGCCGCCAGCTGCTCGCGCCGGCGGGTGGCGGCGGCGACCGCCTTGTGGGCGTCGCGCTCGGCCTGGCGGGCCTTGTCCAGCGCGGTGGCCGCCTCGTCGAGGGCGGCCAGCCGGTCGGCCAGCGCCGCCGGGCTGGGGACATCCGTCAGCCGGGCCGTCACCTCGGCGTGGTCGGCCCGCACCCGGGCCAGCTTCTCGTCCACCCGGGCCTGGTGGGTGTGGGCGGCGGTGAGCGCCCGGTCGGCCTGTTCGACCCGGGCGGCCGCGTCGGCCGCGGCCCGCTCGGCCCGGTCGCGCTCGGGCGCGGCCTCGTGGGCGGGCAGGGCGTGGACCTCCTGGCCGCACACCGGGCACGCATCCCCCACCACCAGCTCGGGCACGAGGGCCCGGGCCCGCAGCTCGACCAGGACCCGGTCCCGCTCGACCGTCGCCCCGGCGTGGGCGACCCGGGCCTCGGCCGCGGCCGCCTCGGCCGCCTCCTGTCCCCGCGCGGCCTCGCCGGCCGCCGTCTCGCCCCTGGCCAGCGTCCCGGCCAGCTCGGCGGCGCGGGCGTGGTCGGCGCGGGCGGCGTCGAGGCCGGCCCGGTCGGGCAGCGCCGCCATCGCCTCCTCGGCCGCGGTGACCGCCTCGGCCGCCTCCTCGTCCAGCTCCCGGCAGCGGGCCAGCATCCGGTCGGCCTCGGCCAGCTCGCCCGCCAGCTCGGGGACGCCGGCCGGCGGGGCCAGGCCGTCGAGCAGGCCGGCCCGGGCCGCGGCCTCCTCGGCCGCCGCCCGCTCGGCCGCCGCCGCGGCCACCCGGTCGTCCAGGCCCGGCCGGGCCGCGGCCAGGCGGTCGCCCAGCTCGGCCAGCCCCGCCGCCCGCTCGGCGGCCGCGGCCCGGGCCTCGGGCGTCGCTCCCGCCAGCCGTTCCAGCTGGCCGGCGGCCACGTCGGCCGCGTTGCGGTCGAGCGCGGCCCGCTGGCGGGCGGCCGACCCGACCCGGTCGTAGAGGCCGAGGTCGAGCAGCCGGACCAGCAGGTCCTGGCGGGCGTTGGGCTTGTCGTGCAGGAAGCGGGCGAACTGCCCCTGGGGCAGGGACACGCACGTGGTGAAGTGCTCGAACCCCAGCCCCAGCAGGTCGCCGACGGCCTCGGTCACCTCGTCGGCGGTACCGGCCAGCACCTCGTCGCCCCGCTGGAGCCGGGCCTCCCTGGTGGTCGCCCCGCCCTTGGTGGCCCGCACCACCCGCACCGCGGTGTGGGCGACGCCGTCGACCGTGAAGTCGAGCCGGACCCGGGCCTCGGTGAGGTTCTGGCTGATGACCGGGGCCACGGCCCGGCGGTCGTCGAGCCGGGGCACCGTGCCGTAGAGGGCGAAGGTGACGGCGTCGATCACGCTGGTCTTGCCGGCACCGGTCGGCCCGACCAGGGCGAACAGGTCGACGCCGTCGAAGTCGACGATGGTCCGCGCCCGGAAGGCGGTGAAGCCGTCGACCTCCAGCCGGACCGGCCTCACGGCGCGGACTCCAGGTCGTCGACCAGCTCGTCGAACAGCGCCAGCACGCGGTCGTCGTCCACCTCCTGCTCGGCCAGGTACTCGGCGAACAGGTCGTGGGGCGTGCGCCGCAGACGGTCGGGGTCGGCCGGCCTCCGGTCGTCGTCGCCGCCCCGCGGGGCGAGCACCACCTCGACGGCCTGGGGCACCCGCTCGCGCACCTCGTCGGCCAGGCCGGCCCGGGGCGCCTCGTCCAGCACGACCCGCAGGTGGTCGGCCTCGCCGGCCCCGGCCGCCGCGGCCAGGACGTCGACCAGCGTGCCCCGCACGGTCCGCAGCCGGCTGCCCGTGGCCAGCCGCACCGCCTCGACCGCGGCCGGCAGCCCGGGCCGGACGTCGACCACGTTGACGACCGGCTCGTTGGCCGTCTCACCGAAGTCCAGCTGGAGGGGCGAGCCGCAGTAGTGCAGCGGGGCCGGACCGGGCACCAGCTGGGCCCGGTGCAGGTGGCCGAGCGCCACGTACTGGGCGGCGGGCGGGAAGGCGGCGGCCGGCACCCAGTAGTCGAACACCGTGTGGGCGCCCCGCTCACCGCCGCCCATCGTCCCGCCCATGACCATGAGGTGGGCGACCACGATGTTGACGGCGCCGCCGTCGAACCCCTCGGTGAGCAGCCGCAGCAGCCGGGCCACCCGGTCGGCGTAGGCGGCGTGGGCCTCGGCGGCGTCGCCGGCCAGCAGCAGGTCGGCGGTCACGACGTAGCGCTGGGACGGGAACGGCAGCAGGGCGACGCGGGCCCGCTCGCCACCGGCCTCGACCTCCAGCACGCCGCCGTCGCGGGGCGGGCGGACGGCCGACGCCACCGTGATGCCGCTGGCCTCGGACAGCGGGGCCACCGCGGCCAGCCGGGCCGCCGAGTCGTGGTTGCCGGCCACCACCACGACCGGCCGCCCGCCGGCGGCCAGGTCGAGCAGCGCCCGGTAGACGATCCGCTCCGACTCGGCCGACGGGGTGGCGGTGTCGAACAGGTCACCGGCCACGATCACCAGGTCGACCGCCCGCTCGTCGGCGACGGCGGCGATCTCGGCCAGCACCGCCCGGTGCTCGGCGGCCCGGGACCGGCCCCGGATCGCCTTGCCCACGTGCCAGTCGGAGGTGTGGAGCAGGCGCACGGGAGCTACCCGGTGGGGAACCCGACGAACGGGTCGTCGGCGCCCGCCGCGCTGCCCGGCACCGCCTCGCCGGCCCGGGTGGCCCAGGCCGGGAACGGGAACTGCACCACCAGCGGCACCGGCAGCTCGGGCTGGGACACGATCATCGTGCCCGGCTTGACGATCGTGGCCCGGGCCCGCTGCACCGGGGGCAGGAAGCCGTACTCGCCCCGGCCGGCCTCGGCGGCGTCGAGCCGGCCCACCACCCGCACCGCGGAGTTGGCCACCACCCGCCGCTCGACCTCGCTGGCCGTCTGCTGGGCGCCGATGAGGATGATGCCGAGCGAGCGGCCCCGCTCGGCCACGTCGAGCAGGATCTCCTTGATCGGGCTCGACCCCTCGCGGGGCGCGTACTTGTTGAGCTCGTCGAGTACGACGAACTGGAGCGGGCGGGCCTGGCCGGAGCGCTCCTTGCGCTCGAACGCCCGCCGCAGCACGACGCCCACGACGAAGCGCTGGGCCCGGTCGTTGAGGTTGTGGAGGTCGACCACCGTGACCTGGGCCCGCTCGAAGTCGACCCGGTGGGTCTCGGGGCGGGGCACGTCGGCCCGGATGAGGTGGCGCAGGTGCGGCCGGGCGCCGTGGAGGCGGCGGAGGAAGGCGTTGACCGTGCCCGCCCCGATGGCCCGGCCGGCCCACTGGTCGGGGGCGTCGGGGTCGACCTTGTCGCTGACGAGCTCGACCAGGTCGTCGAAGGTGCGCACGACCCGGCCGTCGACGGCGACCGCCCCGTCGCCCACCGGCTCGGCGTCGCGCTTGAGCCGGGCGGTGACGTTGTGGACGACCATCGTGTACTGCTGGCGGTCGTCCTCGGCGTCGGCGAACAGGAACGGGAGCAGCTCGTCGGCGCAGAACTGCTCCAGCGTCCAGAAGAAGCTGGTGACGTCGCGGGGACGGGCGGCGACGTCGGGGCTGGCGTTGGGGTCGTCGCGGGTCGGCGGGGCGAAGAACGCCACCGAGGCGAACGGCCCGGCCGGCAGGCCCAGGTGGGCGTAGCGGGCCGGCTGGTCGTCGGGCAGGGCGACGTTGGCGTGGTCGAGGAAGAGCAGGTCCTCGCCCTTGACGTTGAAGATGAGCGCCTTGGTGTTGGCCGCCTCGCTGCCCAGCGCCCCCGAGTGGAACAGGCTGTAGAGCAGGAAGGTGGCGTAGGTGGTCTTGGTGGCCACGCCGGAGACGCCGCTGATGTTGACGTGGGCGCCCCGGGTGCCGTCGAGGAACTCGAGGTTCAGGTAGAACGGCTCGTCGTCGCGGGACAGTCCGGCCGGCAGCCGCTGGCGCATCTGGCTGAACAGCAGGGCGTCGTCCCGCTCGGCCCCGGTGGCCTTGCGCACGGCCTCGCCGGGCAGCGGGGGCACGAAGATCTCGGGCTCGAACCGGGTGGCCAGCACCTGGGCGGCCTCGCTCACCTGGGCGGGCAGCACGCCCTCGGCGACCAGGAAGACGTCGGAGTCGAGCCGGGCGCCCTCGTGGGTGGCCCGCACCTGGGACACGACCCCGGCGATGCGCAGGGGCTGCCCGTCGGGCAGGACGCGGTCGACCACGACCACGTCGTCGAGCTGCAGGTAGGCGCCCTCGGCGACCCCGACCCAGAACTCGAGCGGCGTGGCCGGCTCGGTGCCGATGACCAGGCCCGCGGGCGTGCCCTCCATGGGATGCGACGTTATCGGCGCCCCAGGGGTCGATCGGAGGATGCCCGATTCCGTGGACGTTTCTGGCTGACTCCCAACCAGAAACGTCCACGGAACGGTCCTACGGTGGCCCCCGTGCGCCGTCCCTTCGAGATCGTGTGCGAGATCGAGCCCGCCACCACGCCCGACCTGACCCGGGTGCGGCACCAGATCGGCGTGCTGGCCCCGGTGGCGTCGGCGTTCCTCATCCCCGACAACCACATCGGCCGGGCCACCGTGTCCAGCGTGGCCGTGGCGCACGAGGTCCAGGCCATGGGCGGGCGGGCCATCGCCTGCCTCAACGCCCGCGACCGCAACCTGCTCGGCTTCCAGCGCGACCTGCTCACCGCGGCGGCCTACGGGGTCGAACGCTTCCTGTTCGTCTACGGCGACAAGCCCACCACCGGCGGGCGGACCAGCGAGCTCACCGTGCGGTCGATGGTCGAGACCGCCCGGGCGGCCGCCGAGCGGGCGCCGTTCGCCGGCCGGCCGCCGTTCGAGGTCGGGGTGGCCACCGGGCTGCGGCCGCTGCCGGCCTGGAAGCGGGCCGCCGACTTCGTCTTCGTCCAGGTCGGGTTCTCGCTCGACCGGCTGCTGGCCTGGCGGGAGGCGACCGAGGTGGCGGGCGACGTCTACGCCGGCGTGATGGTGGTGGCGTCGCCGGCCATGGCCCGCGGCCTGGCGGCCACCGTGCCCGACATCGACGTCCCGCCCGGCCTGGTCGCCGCCCTGGCCGGCGACCCCGACGCCGGTGTCACCGCCGCGCTCGACCTGGTGGCCGGCATCGAGGCCAGCGGCGCGTTCGCCGGCGTCCACCTGGTCCCGGTGGGCCGCTACCGCCAGGTCGCCGCCCGCCTGGAAGGGCGCGGCCGCCTCGCCCGGGGGTGACCCGGCGGCGTACGGTCCCGCCATGTCCGACGCCCCCGGTCCCGTCACCACCACCGTCGAGGACGGCGTCGCCGTCGTCCGCTTCGACGACGGCAAGGCCAACGTCCTGTCCTACGCGGCGCTGAACGCGTTGGCCGCCGCCCTCGACCGGGCCGGGGCGGACGCCGACGCCGTGTGCCTGGTGGGCCGGGAGGGCAAGCTCTCGGCCGGGTTCGACCTGGCCGTCATGACCGCCGGCCCCGACGCCGCCCGGGGCCTGGTCGCCCAGGGCTGCGACCTGCTCCTGCGGCTCTACGAGCACCCCCAGCCCGTGGTCGTCGCCGTCACCGGCCACGCCCTGGCCGCCGGGGCGCTGCTGGTGCTGGCCTGCGACGTGCGCATCGGCGCCGACGTGCCCGCCAAGATCGGGCTCAACGAGACCGCCATCGGGATGCCCCTGCCGCTGTTCGCCGTGGCCCTGGCCGAGGACCGCCTGGCCCGCACCCACCTGAGCCGGGCGACCGTCACCGCCGAGATCTACGACCCGGCCGGGGCGGTCGCCGCCGGCTACCTGGACCGGGTCGTCCCGGTCGAGGCGGTCGAGGGCGAGGCCATCGTCGAGGCCCGCCGCCTGGCCGCCTACAGCACCACCGCCTACGGCCAGACCAAGCAGGTCCTCCGGGGCCCGACCATCGCCCGGGTCCGGGCCGGCAACGAGGCCGACCTGGCCCGGTTCGCGGTCCAGCCCGGCTGACGGCCGGACCCGGGGCGGGGTTGTCTCCGCCCCGGGGGGCCGGTAGCCATGGCCCCATGCCCGCCACCTGCTCCCACCTCGACACCATCCAGCCCGTGACCCCCTCGTCCGAGGGCTGCGAGGACTGTCTGCGCACGGGCGGCCGCTGGGTCCACCTGCGGGTGTGCCAGGCGTGCGGCCACGTCGGGTGCTGCGACAGCTCGCCCAACCGCCACGCCACCGCCCACTTCCACGCCACCGAGCACCCCATCGTCCGCTCCTACGAGCCGGGCGAGGACTGGTGGTGGTGCTACGCCGACGAGGTCGGCTTCGAGGTGCCCGGGGCCGAGCCGGCGCCGTCCCACCCCTGACCGCGCCCGTACGATCCCGGCCATGTCCGCCACCGACGAGTTGGTCGCCAACAACGCCGCCTACGCGTCCGGCTTCACCAAGGGCGACCTCGCCGCGCCCCCGAACCTGAAGGTGGCGGTGCTCGCGTGCATGGACGCCCGCTTCGACCCGGCCCGCGCCCTCGGGCTCCAGGAGGGCGACGCCCACGTCATCCGCAACGCCGGCGGGACCGTGACCGACGACGCCATCCGCTCGCTGCTCGTCAGCCAGCGGATGCTCGGGACCCGGGAGATCGTCGTCATCCACCACACGGATTGCGGGATGCTCGGCTTCCGGGACGACGAGGCCGCGGCGGCGATCGAGGCCGAGACCGGCGTCCGGCCCCCCTTCGCGCTGGGGGCCTTCGGTGACCTGGAGGACGATGTCCGCCAGTCGGTCGCCCGGATCGAGGCCAGCCCGTTCCTGCCCCGGACCCGCAGCGTGCGGGGGTTCGTCTACGAGGTCGAGACCGGGCGCCTGCGCGAGGTCACCTGATCCGCCCCCGCCGGCCGCCCACCGGGGATAATGCGCCGGGAGGAGGTCGCCATGCCCGCAACCGTCCGACGCCGCCCCGCCCGGGCCCTGCTGGCCGCCGCGCTCGTCGCCGCCGTCGCCCTGGTCGCCGGGGCCCCCGCCGCCGGGGCCCAGGACCGGGCCGACCGCGACAACCTGGTCGTGATCACGGGCCGGGCCGAGGTCCACCAGGGCGAGCGCTTCCACAACGTGGTCATCGCCGACGGGCCGGTCACCGTGGACGGCACCGTCACCGACAACGTCGTGGCCCTCCACGGCGACGTCACGGTGAACGGCCTGGTCAGGAACGACGTCGTGGCCCTGGACGGCACGGTGACCGTGGCGTCCGGCGGGCGCATCGCCGGCGACGTCACCGCCCGCCACCGGCCGACGGTCGAGTCGGGCGGGCGATTCGACGGCTCGTGGGACCGCTGGAACCCCCAGGCCTGGAGCACGGCCACCACCATCCTCACCCGCCTGGCCCTGTGGCTCGCCGTCACGATCTCGACGCTGCTGCTCGGCCTGCTCCTCTACCTCCTCGCCCCCCGGGCGGCGTTCGCCGTGCACGAGGCCGCCGGATCCCGCGTCGGCGCCGCCATCGGCTGGGGGCTGCTGCTGGCGATCGGCCTGCCGCTGGCCGCCCTGATCGTGACGGCGACCCTGATCGGCCTGCCCCTCGGGCTCGGGGTGCTGTTCGCGCTCGGGCTCATCTACGGCGCCGGCTACGTGGCGGCCGCCTGGCTGCTGGGCCGGACGATGGCCCGGCGCGCCCATCCGCTGCTGTCGTTCCTGGCCGGGTGGGGCATCCTGCGGGTGGTGGCCCTGGTGCCGGTGCTGGGCGGGCTGTGCTGGTTCGCCGCGGTCGTGATCGGGCTCGGGTCGATCGCCGTCGCCATCTGGCGGGCCCGGCACCCGGGCGACCGGATCCCGGTCGACGGCACCCCGCTCGCCCCGTCCCCGCCTCCGCCTCCGCCTGCGCCGCCGGCGCCGCCGGCTCCGACGCTGCCGGAATCGACCCCGCCTGCGCCGGGGTTCTAGCCGCTAGGGCGCCCGCCCGTCGTGGGCGGCGTGGAGCAGGTGGCGCACGTCGGGCGCCGAGACCGGCCGAGGGTTGGCGTCGACCTCCGCCACCACCAGCTCCGCCGCCTGGTCGAGGCCCGAGGCCGGCATCCCGATGGCGGCCAGGCTGGTGGGCGCGCCGGTGGCCACCGCCAGGTCGTGGAGCTGGGAGGCGGCGTAGACCGCCTCGGGCCGGCCGCCGAGCGACACGGCCACGCAGGCCAGCGCCTCGGGGGCCGCCACCGCGTTGAAGGCGGCGACGTAGGGCAGCAGCACCGCGTGGGCGGCCGCGTGGTCGAGGCCGAACGTGCCCCCGAGGACGTGGCACAGCTTGTGGTGCAGGCCGGTGCCGGCCACGGCCATCGCCGAGCCGGCCAGGTAGGCGCCGTAGAGCGCCCAGCCCCGGGCGGTCAGGTCGCCGGGCGCGGCCACCGCCGCCGGCAGGGCGCCGGACAGGGCCCGGATGGCCTCCTCGGCCTGGAGCGCCACCAGCGGGTCGACCGCCGGGGCGTAGAGGGCCTCGACGCAGTGGGCCAGGGCGTTGAACCCGCTGGTGGCCGTGGCCAGCGGCGGGAGCGTGACGCTGAGCGACGGGTCGTAGACGACCACCCGCGGCAGCGCCCGCAGGTCGCGCCCGGTCCGCTTGTGGGCGCCGGTGATGCCGAACACCGGGGTCATCTCCGACCCCGAGTAGGTGGTGGGCACCGCCAGCAGCGGCGCCCCCGACGCCACCGCCACCACCTTGCCCAGCCCGATGGCCGAGCCGCCGCCGACGCAGACGATGCCGTCGACGTCGGACTCGGTGGCCGCGGCCCGGGCGGCGGCCGCCAGGTCCTCCGGGACGTGCTGGCGGACCTCGCCGAAGGGCAGCGCGCACCGCCACCCCAGCGCCTCCGCGATGCCGTTGCCGGCGGCCCGGGCCGACGGCGTGGTGATGACCATGACCCGCTGCAGGCCGAGGTGCTCGACCTCGCCGGCCACGCGGTCGACGGCCCCCAGGCCGAAGACGACGCGGCCCGGCAGCGACTCGTGCTCGAAGGGCGTGACGCCCAGGCTCATGCCCGCTCCCCGATGCTTCCCATCCCAGTTCCGACTGCTGTCGGCGCCCCGCCGACCGGCCGCTGCGATCGCCGCGGCCGGCGCCCCCTCCGATTGCTCACCGCGCCCCCTCGTGCGGTCAGCCACGCTCTCTCGGTGGTCCCGAGCGTTCGCTAGGCGAACCTGCGTGCGCTGTGAGAAGCCATTCTCGGACCGCTAAGGCGACCTGTCAACCCGTCCCCGCCGCGAGGGACAGATCGCCCGCCGCGCCGGATCGAAGCTGGTCAAGAAGTCCAGTCTCCGCCTTGAGCGCCGTACGGGTCGCGCCGCTGAGGGCCCAGGGGCGCAGGCGGTCCGCCGCGGTGGCCAGCGCGCCGTCCCCGACCGCGCTGCGTGCCGCGGCCAGCGAGCGGTCGACGCCCACCACCACCGCGGTGGCCGCCAGCAGCTCGGCCAGGTCGGTGGCCAGCAGCGTGTCGCTGGCGGCCAGCTCGCTGAAGCCGAAGTCGATCATCCACACGGCCCCGTCGGCGGCCACGAACACGTTGGCCAGCCGCAGGTCGCGGTGGGCCAGGCGGTGGGCCCGCAGCAGCGCGACCTGCTCCCACACCTCCCCCAGCAGTCGGTCGTCGACCTCGGCGGCCTCGACCCGGTCGAGCGAGCGGCCGTCGATCGCCTCGTAGGCCAGCACGAACGACGCCGGCTCGGCCGTGGCCAGCGTGACGAACCGGGGCGTGCGCACGCCCAGGTCGCGGGCAGCCAGCGCCACCAGCGCCTCGTGCTCGACCGCCCGGCGCAGGGACAGGTAGCCGCTCTCGTCGCCCAGGTCGCGGGGGACGATGCGCCGGTAGAGGCGGAACAGCAGGTCGGCGCTGCGCTCGTCCCGGCCCAGCGACTTCACGAACAGCCGGCGGCCGTCCGCCGCCTCCGCGAACCAGGGCGTCGAGCCCCGGGCGTCCAGGCTGGCCTGGGTCAGCTTCCTGACCGGCACCCCCACCGCGGCCAGGCCGGCGGCGATGGCGTGGCCCCCCGCCCGGCGGGGCGGCGCCCCGAAGGCCAGGACGGCCAGCGCCCCCGCCAGCCAGCCCACCAGCAGCGCCCGCAGGGAGGCCAGGCCCACCGGCGCGATCAGCGACCGGCCCAGCATCACGCCGATCACGACCAGCCAGGCCCAGCGCCGCCAGGACCGGCCCACCCACGGGGCGGCCGCGGTGGCCAGTGCCGCGGTCACGGCCACCGCCAGCTCGGTGGCCGTGGGGTGCCTGACGAACCAGTCGAGCACGTTGCTGCCGGTGGCCACGGGGGCGGCCGTGGGCTCCTCCGGCACCGAGAGGAGCCCGCCCAGCAGCAGGGCCAGGGCCACCCCCACCGCGCAGGACCGCAACGCCCGCCACCGCCGCTGCACCACCGTCACGACCGCGCCGCCGAGGAAGGCGACCAGGCCGATCAGCCAGGTCAGCTCGACCACCCCGGTGACCAGCCACGACGGCACGGTGTCCAGGCCGCTCGACAGGTCGTGGGCGTTGCGGACCACCTGGTCGCCGGCCAGCCACTGGACCAGCAGCAGCGCCACCAGCGCGGCGGCCGCCACCACCACGCGCAGGACGTCCGCCGGCGAGCGCTCGGCCGCGGCCGGCGGGCTCTCGGTCACCTCGACGTCAGGAGCGACGGCGGGGGCGGGAGCGGCGGCGGTCGTGTCCACACCCGACCATGGCGCCGGTGAACGTGTCACTACATCACTCGGAACGGGTGACTGCCGTTGCCAACGGGCCCGGCAGCCTGGAACACTGCTCGCATCGGAGCCGGCCCACCGCGCTGGGTCCTGGTGTCGGGGGGAACATCGCCATGCTCACGCGCCTTGCCCGCGGCTGCTACCGCCACCGCTGGCTCGTCCTGATCGGCTGGGCCGCCGCCCTGGCCGGTCTCGTGGTCGCCAGCTCGGCCTTCGGCGGCAAGTTCGTCAACGACTTCCGGCTGCCCGGGTCCGACAGCCAGGCGGCCGCCGACCTGCTCGACCACCACCACTTCTTCAAGCGGGCCGGCAAGACCGGCGAGGTCGTGTTCACGGCGAAGAACATCGACGCGCCCGAGGTGCGCCACGGCATGGAGCGCCTCGACGCCGAGCTCGAGAAGATCATCGCCCCCGGCGAGATCGTCACCCCCTACGACCCCGAGGGCGTCCACTTCGCCAACGACGAGCGCACGATCGCCTTCGCCTACCTGAGCATGAGCGAGCGGGGCGACGACGCCTACAAGGACGTCGCCGCACGGGCCCGGGCCGCGGTGGCGCGCGCCGACATCCCCGGCACCCAGGTCGAGCTGGGCGGGGCGGTGTTCGCCGAGGCGCCCAAGTTCTCCAGCGAGACCGTCGGCTACGTCGCCGCCCTGGTCGTGCTGCTCATCGCCTTCGGCTCGCTGCTGGCCGCCGGGCTGCCGCTGATCACCGCGTTCGCCGGGATCTTCGCCGGCATCACCCTCGTCACGCTGGTCGTGTCGGTCATGGGCATGCCCAGCTACGCGGCGGAGGCGGTGGCGATGATCGGCATCGGCGTCGGCATCGACTACGCGCTGTTCGTCGTCACCCGCTACCGGGAGGGCCTGGGCGAGGGCCTCGACCCCGAGGACGCCACCGTCCGGGCGATCGAGACCGCCGGGCGGGCGGTGCTCCTGGCCGGGAGCGTGGTGATCATCGCCGTGTTCGGCATGTTCACGGTGGGGCTGCCGATCATCCGGGGCCTGGCGGTGGGCATCGCCATCGGCGTGTTCAGCACGATGGTGGCGGCGGTGACGCTGCTGCCGGCCATCTTCGGCTTCGTCGGCCGGCACATCGACGCCCTGGCCATCCCCCGGCTGTCCCGCACCGACGAGGCCGGCCGCCGGGCCCGCTGGCGGCGCTGGAGCCGCCGGGTGCAGGCGACGCCGTGGGCCTGGCTGGGCGGCGGCGCCGCGCTGCTGCTGGTGCTGGCCATCCCGGCGGTGCAGCTGCGGCAGGGGTTCGGCGACTCGGGCAACCGGCCGACCAGCGACACCACCCGGCGGGCCTACGACATCGTGTCCCGGGGGTTCGGGCCCGGCGCCAACGGGCCGCTCATCATCGCCGCCGAGCTGCCCGGTGGGCCCGGCGACTTCGAGCACCTCAGCACCATCCAGGACCAGCTCGGCCACGACCCGGCGGTCTACTGGGCCACGCCGCCGCTGCTCAACGACACCGGCGACGCCGCCGTGATGCAGGTCTTCCCGGCCGAGTCGCCCCAGTCCGAGGCGACGCAGGCGCTGGTCCACCGGCTCCGCAACGACATCGTGCCCCACCGGCTGGCCGGCACGGACATGACCGCCTACGTGGGCGGCGAGACCGCGGCGGCGGTCGACTTCAGCGAGTTCACCGCCGCCCGGCTCCCGCTGTTCACCCTGGCCGTGCTGTCGGTGTCGTTCCTGCTGCTGATGGTGATGTTCCGCAGCGTGCTGGTGCCGCTCAAGGCGGTGGTGCTCAACCTGCTGGCGCTGGGCGCGTGCTACGGCGTGCTCGTGGCGATCTTCCAGTGGGGCTGGGGGCTGTCGCTGCTCGGCGTGGGCCGGCCGGGGCCGATCGACGCCTGGGTGCCGATGATGCTGTTCGCCGTGATCTTCGGGCTGTCGATGGACTACGAGGTGTTCCTGCTGACCCGCATCCGCGAGGCCTACGACGACAGCGGCGACAACAGCGCGGCGGTGGCCGAGGGCGTGGCCAACACGGCCCGGGTCATCACCGCCGGGGCGGCCGTGATGTTCTGCGTGTTCGGGGCGTTCGTGCTGGGCTCGACCCGCTCGCTCAAGATGTTCGGCCTGGGCCTGGCCGTGGCCGTGCTGCTCGACGCCACGGTCGTGCGCCTGGTCATGGTGCCGGCGACGATGGAGCTGCTGGGCGAGCGCAACTGGTGGCTGCCGAGCTGGCTCGACCGCCGGCTGCCGACGGTCCGCCGGGCGCCCGAGCCGGCGCCGCCCCGGGTGCCGGAGCCGGCCTAGCTCTCGGCCTCGGGGCGGTGGCAGACGGCCTCGACGTTGTTGCCGTCGGGGTCGCGCACGAAGCCGCCGTAGTAGTCGGGGTGGTACTCGGGCCAGACGCGGGGCGGGTGCAGCACCTCGGCGCCGGCGGCCACGGCGGCGTCGACGAACGCCCGCACGGTGGCCCGGTCGGCGGCCGAGAAGGCGATGTGCGACTCGCGGAAGCCCTCGCCGGTGGTGCGGGGGCCGAGCCAGAAGTCGGGCATCGGCGGCACGCCGTAGCCGATGACCTCGCCGTACTCCAGGATCCGGGTCCCGCCGAGCGGCGCCAGCACCGCGTCGTAGAACGCCGCCGAGGCGCCGATGTCGGCGCACTGGATGGACAGGTGGTCGAGCACGGCGCCCATCTTGGCGCGCGCCATCAGTTCAGCGCGGCGCGGGCGGCGGCGACCCGCTCGTCGGCGTGGGCGCGGGCGGCCGAGGCGGCGCCGGCCTTCTGGCGGGCCAGCTCGGCGGCCCGGCGGGCGGTGTCGGCCCGGCGGCGGGCGGCGTCGGCGTCCCGGTCGGCCTCGCGGGCGGCCTGCTCCGCGGCCCGCGCCCGGCCCTCCGCCTCGGCCTCGGCCTCGGCGGCCGCGGCGGCGGCCGTCTCCGCCCGGGCCAGCACGCGGTCGGCGGCGCCCTTGACCCGGCGGGGCGGGGCCGGCGCCTCCGCCTTCTTCGGCGCGGCCGCTGCCGCGGGCTTGCGGGGGATCCCGGCCCGGGGCCGCCGGGCGCGCGCCGGGCGCTCGGCCGGGGCAGCCGGGGCCGGGCCGCCGGCAGGCTCGGCCACCCCCAGCCCGCCCGCCGGCGGGATCGCGGCCAGGCGCCCGGCGGCCAGGTCGGCCAGCGCCGCCGGGTCCGACACGACCGCCAGCAGGGCCGGCTGCACCTGGTCCCGCGCCACGGGCTGGCCGTGGGCGACGGTGGCGGCCACAGCGGCCTCGACCACGCCCCCCTGGGTTGCCCGCAGCGCGGCCAGCGCCGACCGCAGGTCGCCGTCGCCCTCCTGGGCGGCGCCCAGCGCGGCGACCGCGGCCGCCAGCGCCTCGACGGCCGCCGGCTCGGCGGCGCGGGCCGCGTCGAGTGACCATGCCACCACGCTGGGCTTTCGCAGCGCCTTGACCGCCGCGGCGTCGTCGCGCCGCCCGGACGACCGCAACGAGCGGGCCAGCGCGTCCCGCCCCGCGACGAACCCCCCGAGCGGGCCCCCGTAGAGCGCCACGATGTCCTGGTCGGGAGGCAACTCTGCCGGAGGATCTCCCGTCGCCATGCGCTGCACGTTATTGTCACCGGCGGGGCGGATCGATGCTGAGGGCTGGGGAACCCTCGCTGGTCAGCAAGAGCGAGCCCGGAGGGATCGTGTCGGTCTGCCGTCATACGTTGCTATTGCGTGTACTCATCGCCTCGGTCGTGCTCCTGGGGATCACGATCCCGGCCGCCCAGGCCGAGACGCCTCAGCAGCAGCAGGACCGGCTGCGGGCCCAGCGCTCCCAGGTCGCCAAGGACGTCGACGCGCTGAAGGCGGCCGACGCCAAGACCACGGCCGAGCTGGCCCGCCTCCAGGGCGAGCTGTCCCGGCGCCAGGCCACCGCCGACAAGGCCAACCGGGCCAAGGCCCGGGCCGACGCCGACCTCCGGGACGCCGAGGCCGCGGTCACCAAGGCCCGCAAGCGCTACAACACCCTGAACGCCCAGGCCGACGCGCTGGTGGTCCAGTCGTTCATCTCGCCGGGCGACGAGGCGCTCGACCTCTTCAAGGCGGGCTCGCTCACCGACGCCGCCGTCAAGCGCTCGCTGGAGGAGATGCAGGCCGAGAGCGACGCCCGGCTCCTGCGCGACCTCACGTCGGCCCGCCACCGGCTGGACACCGACCAGGACCGCAAGGAGGAGGCGGCCTCCACGGCCGACGCCAGCGACGCCCGGGCGACCAAGGCCGTGCAGCAGATGAAGGCCGCCCGCGACAAGCAGCAGGCCTACGTGGCCAAGGTGCGCAAGCAGCTCGACGCGAAGCTGGCCGAGGCCGACGCGCTCAAGCAGGTCGACGCCGCCCTGTCCAAGCAGATCGCGGCGCAGCAGGCCGCCCTGGCCGCCCAGCTACCGCCGGCGCCGGCGTCGGGCGACGGCAGCCCGACCGCCATCGCCTCCGTCCCCGGTGGGTTGGCCACGGTCGCCTGCCCGGGGGGCGGCAGCATCACGGTGGCGGGGTCCATCGCCGACCAGGTGGCGGCCCTGCTGGGTGCGGCCAACGCCGACGGCGTGCAGCTCTGCGGCGGCGGCTACCGCGACCCGGCGGAGCAGATCGCCCTGCGCAAGGCCCACTGCGGCCCGACGAACTACGACATCTACGAGAAGCCGTCGTCGGAGTGCGATCCGCCCACGGCACCGCCCGGCACGTCGCAGCACGAGGTGGGGCTGGCCATCGACTTCACCTGCAACGGCGGCGGCGTGGTGACCACGGGCGACGTGTGCTGGGACTGGCTGTCAGCCCACGCGTCCGAGTACGGCCTCTACAACCTGCCCTCCGAGTCCTGGCACTGGTCGACCACCGCCACCTAGGCGGTGGTCGACCGGTACCGGTGGCCCCGCCGCCCGCCGCGCCCCCGACGGCGCCACCGGCGACGGGGCCCCGGCGACCGCCGGGGTCCTGCGGGTCAGGCCGGCGCGGCGGCGCTGCCGCCGCCGACGACCCGGGCCTTCATCGCCTCGAACTCCTCGTTCGTGATCGTCCCGCTGTCCCGCAGCTGGCCGAGGCGGGCCAGGTCGTCGACCGGGCCCGAGCCCGAGGTGCCCGCGGTGTCCCGCACATAGGCGTCGAACTGCTGCTGGGCCTCCCGGGCCTGCGTGGCCGAGCGCTCGGCCATGCCGCTGCCGCGGGCGATCAGGTAGATGAGCGATCCCACCAACGGGAAGATGATCAGCGCGATCACCCACAGCGCCTTGCCCCAACCGCCCGTCGACCGGTCGCGGAACAGGTCGCTGATGATGGCGATGAACACCCAGATGAACAGGATCAGGAAGAAGATCCAGATCGTCGTCCAGATCAGGTCCGACAGATGCACGTCGGCTAGAACCACGGTGGCCTCCCGTCAGATGGGCGCCCGGCGGCGCCTTGTGGCCCCCAGCCGACATCGGGCCCGACCCCCGGGCGTCACCCCGCAAGGGTGATCTGGCGCTCAGTCGCCGCCCGCGGCGACCGCCGTGAACCGGCCGGCGTAGGGGTCCTCGACCGGGTCGAGCAGGGTGAGCCGGAAGGCGTGCCCGACGACGTCGGGATCGGCGAAGTCCCGCGACGGGCTGTGGACGAGCAGCGTGAGGGTCGTGCCGTCGCCGGCGAGCTCCCCCTCCTCCACCCGCTCGACATCGACGGTCACCAGCCACCGCCGCCGCCGGTCCCGCTGACGGCCGTCGACGACCGCCGCGCGCACCGTCCCCGTCAGGGTCACCGCGGCCATCGTCAGCTGACCGTCTTGCACACGGTCTTCATCGCCTTGAGCACCTCCTGGTAGAAGGGGATCTCCGCGCCGTAGGCGTTGATCTCGTCGCTGATCCAGTCCGCGGCGTTGTTCCAGGCGGCCTGGAACTGGGGCGTCCCGGCCCCGAACTTCTTGCGCAGGGCCAGCGTATGGGCCTGGTGCACCCCCTCGTGGATCTCCGTGCCCCGGGTCATGATCGGCTCGCACTTGGTCATCGGCTGGGCGGCGACGGTGACCGCCCCGGTCGAGCTCGTGCCCCCGGCCTGGGACGTCGTGATGCCCTGCTTGCCCAGCGAGGCGTCCACGCAGTTCTCGACGTCGTCGCCGGTGCGGATGCCCTTGCGGCCCCGGCACGCGGCGTACTCGGCCGCCATCTTCCGGGCCCAGGCGATCGCCTCCCTGATCGCCTTCTCGCACCCGGCGCCGGTGGCGCCCTTGCAGTAGGACACGTCGACGTCGACGCCGCGCACGTCGACCACGAGGTTGGCCCCGAGGAAGCGGAAGATCGCCGTGCGCTGGTCGGGCGGGAACGTCTCGACCATGTCGACGACGCGGCGCAGGTCGTCGTGGCTCGGCGTGCCGGCCGCCCGCAGCTCGACCACCTTGCACGCCACGTCCATGCGGGGGCCGCCGCGCCCCGCGTTCGCCTTGACGACCGAGAACCTGCCCGCCGTCTGCAGGCCCGACAGGACGGTCAGCAGCTCCGGCATCGCCCGGCCGTTGAGCACGAAGAAGGCGTCGTCGAGGGCCGTCGGGGCGACCGAGTCGAGCGCGTCGATGACGGCCTGCAGCGGCGCCTTCCCGACGACGGGTGGTGTCTGGCGGGCCACGACCACGTCGCCCGGCTCCTCGCCGTCGTGGACCGCCCCGCCCCCGGCGCCGCAGCCGCACGTGCCGCCGCAGCCGCAGTCCCGCTGCACCGTCGCCGACGCCACCAGCCGCTGGACGGCGGCGTTGCCCCCCGCACCCTGGAGGAACCCGAGCAGGCGGGCCGCCCCGCCCGCATCGAGCCGGCCGAGGGCCGCGGGGGCCGCCACGCCCGGGGACCGGCGGCCGCCGGTCCGGAGGGCCGCCGGCTCGGCCCCCTCGCCGGGGGCCGGGTGGAGTCGCACGTCGGCGGCGTGCACCGCCCCAGTGTGCGGCCGCGACCGCCCGCTGTCCCGGCCCGGCGCACGGCCCGTCCGTGCAGACCTGGTTGCCCGATCGGGCAACCAGGCTCAGTCGCCGAGGTGCTCGCGGGCGACGCTCTTCGGGACGCACATGCGCCAGGCGTCGAGGACCAGCTCGCGCATCTCGTCGGGGTCGAGGGCGTCCATGCGGGCGACGACCCAGTTGTAGCGCATGTCCCCGCGGCCGGGGAGCTGGAACTTGTCGGGCTCGGAGGCGACCAGCGCCTCCCGCTCCTCCTTCGGGAAGCCGAACCCCATCAACGTCTCGTCCCGGGAGAACGCCAGGTAGACGATGCGCCCGATCCGGAACTTCACCCGGTCGCGCACCAGCGCCTCGGTCGTGCGGGGCAGGGTCAGCGCCAGCGCCCGTACCTCCTCGACGGTCACCACGGCGGGTCCCGCCGGGGGACCGTGGCCGCCAGCGCGGCCAGGCAGGCGTCGCCGCCGGCCGCGTCGTCCAGCGAGAACGTGACCAGCCGCTGGTCGGGATGGTCGGCCACCTCGAGCACCACGTGGCGCAGCAGCATCTCGCCCGCCGCCGGGTGGCGCAGGCGCTTGGTGCCCCCGGCCATCGGCAGCACCTCGTGGCGGGGCCACCACCGGCGGACCTCGGGGCTGGCGTCGTGCAGCCGGGCGATCAGGTCGGCGAACGCCGGGTCGTCGGGGCGGCGGGCGGCGACCAGCCGGAAGCGGGCCAGCACGGCGTGGGCCTCCCGCTCCCACTCGACGTAGACCTGGCGGGCCTCGGGGGCGGTGAACACCCACCACAGCATGTTGCGGTCCTCGGGCGGGCGGGCCGGCCAGTCGGTGAACAGCGCCCGGGCCGCCCGGTTGGCGGCGAGCACGTCGGCGCGGCGGCCCTTGACGTAGGTCGGGTGGGGGTCGAGTCGGGCCACCAGGTCGGCCATCCCCGGTGCCAGCACCTCGGCCGCCGCCTCGCCGCCGTCGTCGTCGACCGGCAGCCGCTGGTGGGCCAGCACGTGGATCTGGTCGCGCTCGACCGGGCTGAGCCGCAGCGCCCGGGCCAGCGCGTCGAGCACCGCGGGCGAGGGCCGGACGTCCCGGGCCTGCTCGAGGAACGTGTAGTACGTCGCCGACACGCCCGCGAGCTGGGCCACCTCCTCCCGGCGCAGGCCACGGGTGCGGCGCCGGCTGCCGGGCGGCAGCCCGACGTCGGCCGGCTGGAGGCCCTCCCGGCGCGACCGCAGCAGCAGCGCCAGCTCCCGCCGGGGCGTGTTCGGCGCCGGCCGGCCGGGCGCGGCGGCGCCGTCGATGGCGGTCACGGTCTCCCCCCGGAGCCTGGTACTGCGGATACCGGTAACGACCGGCTGTTTGTGTGCGGGCCCGTAGCGGGCAGGGTAGGCCCCGTGCAATCACTCCCCACCCTCGCAGGCACCGCCGCCCTGGTCACGGGCGCCTCCAGCGGCATCGGCCACGCCACCGCCCGCAGCCTCGCCTCCCGGGGCGCCGCCGTCGCCCTCGCCGCCCGCCGCACCGAGCGCCTGGAGGAGCTCGCCAGCGACATCCGCTCCGGCGGCGGCTCGGCGGTCGTGATCCCCGCCGACGTCACCGACGAGAAGCAGGCCCGCGAGGCGGTCGCCCGCACGGTCGAGGTCCTCGGCCGGCTCGACACGCTGGTCAACAACGCCGGCGTGATGCTGCTCGGCCCCATCGTCGACGCCCCCGTCGAGGAGTGGCGGCGCATGGTCGAGCTCAACCTCGTCGGACTGCTCCACTGCACCCACGCCGCCCTCCCCCACCTGATCGACGCGGCCGCCACCGGTCAGCGCCGCGTCGCCGACGTGGTCAACATCAGCTCGGTGGCCGGCCGGGTGGCCCGGAACGGCAACGGCGTCTACACCGCCACCAAGCACGCGGTCGGCGCCTTCAGCGAGTCGCTGCGCCAGGAGCTGGCCGGCCGGCACGTGCGGGTGTCGCTGGTCGAGCCGGGCGCGACCGCCACCGAGCTCGCCAGCCACAACCGCCCCGAGATCCGCGAGCGCATCGCCGGGCGCTTCGAGGGCGTCGAGCGGCTCACCTCCGAGGACATCGCCGACACGGTCGAGTTCATCGTCAGCCGGCCGTGGCACATGGCGGTGAACGAGGTGCTCGTGCGCCCCACCGAACAGGAGGGCTAGCCGCATGGCCGGCGGCCCGGCGTACACCCGCCTCGCGGGCCTGAGCGTCGAGCGGCTGGCGGCGCTGAGCGACGGCATCTTCGCGGTGGTGATGACCCTGCTCGTGCTGGACCTGCACGCACCGGCCCGGGCGGCGGTCCGGGCGGAGGGCGGCCTCGCCCCCGCCCTCGGCCGCCTGTGGCCGAGCGTGGTCGCCTACCTCATGAGCTTCCTCACGCTCGGCATCTTCTGGCTCGCCCAGCAGGCCCAGCTGGCGGCCGACCGGCGCGGCGACCGCAACCTCACGTGGCTGCACCTGGGCCTCCTGCTCGGCGTCTCGCTGATGCCGTTCTCGACCGGACTGCTGGCCCGGTACATGGCCGACCGCCTGGCGCTCGGCCTGTACTGGGCCAACCTGCTGCTGGTCGGGGCCATGCTGCTGGCGTGCTGGCGCTACGCCCGGAGGGCCGGGCTGCTCACGCCGGCGGGCGAGGCCGACGCCTTCCCGATCAACCAACGGCGCATCATCCGGGCCCAGGCGCTCTACGCGGTCGCCGCGCTCGCCAGCCTGGTCAGCACCTATGTGAGCGTGGTCATCCTGGTGGCGCTCCAGCTCGACTCGGCGGTGTCGCCCCGCTGGGGGTTGCTCCGGCGGCTGTGATCCGCGATTGACTGGGGTCATGGACCTGCGCCGCATCGTGGTCGGCGTCGACGGCTCGGGTGCGGCCCGCCGAGCGCTGGCGGCCGCCCTGACCATCGCCGAGGGGGTCGGGGCCCAGGTCGTGGCCGTCCACGCCCTGGGCCTGCTCGATCATCTGCAGGACCCCGCGGACAGCGACGAGCAGTGGCGGGCGGACGTCCGCCGCCGGGTCGAGACGACATGGTGCGCCCCCCTGCTGGCCGCCGGCGGGGGGCACCGGGTCGAGCTGCGGGACGGGCCCGCCCCCGACGTCGTGCTGGCGGTGGCGCAGGAGGAGTCGGCGGTCCTCATCATCGTGGGCAGCCGGGGCGTCGGCGCCGAGCCGACCCGGGCCCTCGGGTCGACCAGCCTGCGGTTGCTGGAGGCGTCCCGCATCCCGGTCCTGGTGGTGCCGGACGACGGCGCGACCCCGCCCCCGCCCGGCGCCGGGGCTCTGCAGCGGCGCATCCTGGCCGGGATCGACCCCGACGACCCGACGCTGGGCGCCCTCGACCCGGCCGTCGCCATCGCCGCCACCGTGGGCGCGGAGCTCGTGTGCGTGGCCGCGGTGCCCGACGCCGGCACCGACGTGCGCCACCTCCAGGTGGCGCTGGCCGACAGGGGACTGCCCCCGGCCGAGGTCGAGGTGGGCGACCCGGCGACGGTGGTCATGGCGGCCGCCGAGCGCCACGACGCCGACCTGGTGGCGGTGGGCACCCGCAACGGCGGCGGCCCGGTCGACCTGCTGCTCGGCAGCGTGGCCCGCACGGTCGCCGGTCGGGGGCGGCGCCCGACGCTGGTCGTCCCGACCACCTGGTCCGCCCCCGTCGCGGGCTGAGGCCCGGTGGCGGACGCCGCGCCCGCCGCCGGCGAGCGGCCGTGGATCCTCCACGTCGACCTGGACGAGTTCATCGCCGCGGTCGAGATCGCCCGGCGGCCCGAGCTGGCCGGCCGGCCGGTGGTGGTGGGCGGGGACGGCGACCCGACCCGGCGGGGCGTGGTCGGCACGGCCAACTACGCGGCCCGGGCGTTCGGGGTCGGGTCGGGGATGCCGCTGCGCACCGCGGCCCGGCGCTGCCCGGACGCCGTGTTCCTGCCCATGGACATGCCTGCCTACGAGGCGGCGTCGGAGGTCGTGATGGCCGCGCTGCGGGGGCTCGGGCTGCCCGTCGAGGTGCTCGGGCTGGACGAGGCGTTCGTGGGCGCCCGCACCGACGACCCCGAGGCGCTGGCCGCCCGCATCCGGGCCACGGTCGAGGCGGAGACGGGGTTCGTGTGCTCGGTCGGCATCGGCGACAACAAGCTGCGGGCCAAGATGGCGACCGGGTTCGCCAAGCCGGCCGGCGTCTACCGGCTGACCCGGGAGACCTGGATGGCGGTGATGGGCGACCGGCCGACCGAGGCGCTGCACGGCATCGGGCGCCGCACCGCCACCAAGCTGGCCGCCGAGGGGCTGACCACGGTGGCCGAGCTGGCGGCGGCCGACCACCGGGCGCTGGCCGCCCGGTTCGGGCCGACGATGGGGCCCTGGTACAAGGTGCTGGCGCTGGGGGCGGGCAACGCCGAGGTCCGCACCGAGCCGTGGCGGGCCCGCTCCCGCAGCCGGGAGACGACGTTCCAGGAGAACGTCGCCGACCCGGCCGCGCTGGCCGAGGTGGTGGCCGGGCTGGCGGCGCGGGTCGCCGAGGACGTGCGGGAGGAGCGGCGGCTGGTGGCCCGGGTCGGGGTCAAGGTGCGGTTCGCCCCGTTCTTCACCCAGTCGCGCAGCGTGGGGGTGCGGCCGCCCACCGGGGACGCCGCCGCCATCGCGGCCGCGGCGCGCGACGCGCTCGCGAAGTTCTCGCTCGGCCGGCCGGTGCGGCTGGTGGGCGTGCGGGCCGAGTTCGCCCCTGACCTGGGGTAGTGGGGGCCGGATGGGACGGGCGGCTAGTGTCGCGCACCGTGGGAGACGATTTCGTTCTGCTGGTGGGCTCGGCGAATCCCCGACTGGGGGCGGCGATCGCGGCGTATCTCGACCACCCCCTGTGCCAGGGGGAGACGCTGAAGTTCTCGGAGGGCAACCTGTTCGTCCGGGTCCCCGAGAACGTGCGTGAGCGCGACGTCTTCCTGATCCAGGGCACGGCCTTCCCGGCCAACGACAACTTCATGGAACTGCTGTTCTGGATCGACGCGCTCAAGCGGGCCAGCGCCGCGTCCGTGACCGTCGTGATGCCCTACTTCAGCTACGCCAAGGGCGACAAGAAGGACGAGCCCCGGGTGTCCATCCGGGCCCGGGTGTGCGCCGACGCCATCGAGGCGGCCGGGGCCGACCGGGTCGTCACCATGGACCTCCACGCCCCGCAGGTGCAGGGCTTCTTCCGGGTGCCGGTCGACGACCTCTACGCCATGCCGGTGCTGTGCGAGGCGATCATCGCCAAGGACCTGCGCGACCTGGTCGTGGTGGCGCCCGACGCCGGCTTCGCCAAGAAGGGGCGGCTCTACGCCCAGCGGCTGGGGGCGCCCCTCGCCATCGCCGACAAGCACCGGGCCGGGCACGACGAGCAGGCCGAGGTCGTCGACCTCATCGGCGACGTGAAGGGCCAGACGGCGCTCATCGTCGACGACTTCACCATCTCGGCCGGCACGCTCACCGACGCCGCCCGGGTGCTGGTCGACAAGGGAGCCAAGTCCGTCTACGCCGCCGTCAGCCACGGTCTGCTGGCCGGCAAGGCGATCGAGCGGCTCGACGACAGCCCGATCGAGCGGCTGTTCATGACCGACTCGGTCGAGACCCAGCCGGTGGCGTTCTCCGACAAGGTCGAGGTCATCTCGGTGGCGGGGCTGTTCGGCGAGGCGATCCGCCGGATCTCCCGCCGCGAGAGCATCAGCGTCCTGTTCGAGTAGCGAGCACCTCGCCCACCCGGGCCAGCAGCGCCGCCCGGTCGGCGGGCGTGGCCGCGGGGACGCGGTCCCAGTCGCCGGCGCCCGGCGGGCGGATGTCCGCCTCCCGGCCGTCGCCCGCGCCGTGGAAGTGCAGGAACGGCCGGCCGGCCAGGTAGAAGTGCGGGGTCTTGCCCCGCTCCTCGAGCCCGTCGAGGCGGCGGAGGGCGGCGACGAGCTCGTCGTGGGTCATGCGAAGTCCCAGCGGGTGGCGCCCCAGGGCTCGGCGGCGGCGACGGCGTACACGGTGCGGGGGGTCACGCGGTAGAGGTACCACGGCGGGGGCCCGGCGCTCGGGGCGCTGTAGTCGGCGGTCAGGGCGCCGCCTTCGGCCCGGGCCGGCCAGCCGCCGGCCGCGTAGACAGCGGCGATGCGCTCGAGCTCGGCGTCGTCGGTCACCCGGTCGGCGACGCCCTCGACCACGATGTCGAGCTCGTCGGTGGCGACGCTGACGGTGCAGTGGGGGTCGAGGATCAGGTTGCGGGACTTACGGGTGCCGGGCCCCGAGGTGAAATAGACCCGGCCGTCGAGCCACTGGCCGCCGACGGCGACGACGTGGGGGCGGCCGTCGGGGTTGACGGTGGCGATCCAGGTCGTGTGCCGGCCGGGCCCGCCGGTGCCGGGGGCCTGCGGGATCTCGCCGGTGAGGCGGTCGCGCACCCGGGCCCAGGCGAGGGGCGGGTTGTCGTAGCCGTCGAGGTTCCGCTCGGCTGTGGGTTCGAGTGGTTCCATGCGATGAGCATTGCCGACCGGCGGCGTTTCATACAGCGCAACCCCACTCAGAGGAGACACCGTGGCAACCGAGGCAACCGTTCCCGAGATGAAGCTCGAGCTCGTGATCCTGCCGGTCGGCGACGTCGACCGGGCCAAGGAGTTCTACGAGCAGAAGGCCGGCTTCCGGCTCGACGTCGACCACCGGGCGGGCGACGAGTTCCGGGTCGTGCAGATGACGCCGCCGGGATCGGCGTGCTCGATCACGTTCGGCGTGGGCGTGACGCAGGGAGACCCGGGCAAGCTCCAGGGCCTGCACCTGGTCGTGACCGACATCGAGGCGACCCGCACCGCGCTGGTGGCCCGGGGCGTGGAGGTGAGCGAGCCGTTCCACTTCGGCGCCGAGGGCCAGACCCCTGGCCTCCACCCCGACCGCAGCGACTACGGCACGTTCGCGTCGTTCGCCGACCCCGACGGCAACGGCTGGCTCCTCCAGGAGGTCCACCACCACGTCCGCTGAGGACGGCGCCGCGGCGGGGCGGGGCCGGCCTAGATGGCGGTGCCGATGGCCAGGGCGGTGAGCATGGCCTCGGTGTCGATCGCGAAGTGGGCCTGGACCGCCCGGCCGTTGCGGATGGTCCAGCGGTGGACCTCGGGGAGGTCGAACGAGGCGCCCGTGGCCCGGACCACGCCGCGGGTGCGGCCGACCTGGTAGACCTCGCCCTCCGCCATGAACAGGGTCTCGATCGCCACCGTCGAGTCGATCGTGCCCGTCAGCAGCTCGCCGAACCGGCCGAACCCGTCGTGGCCCACGAACCGCCCGCCCCAGGGCAGCGCGGCGTCCTGCGTGATCACCACCGACGGGTCGAGCAGGCCCTGCAGGGAATCGAAGTCCCGCTCGTCCAGCGCCCGGTAGATGGCCGCCACCACCTCGATCTCGTCCATGGGCCTCAGGTGGTGTCGCCGAAAACGAACTCGTCGGGGTCGGTCTGCGACGTCCGCTGCCAGTACTCCAGCAGCGTGAACGGCCAGTTCTGGGCGATGTGCCCCCGCTCGTTCTTGTACCACGTGTTGACGTCGGACACGCCCCACGCCATGCGCCCGTTCTCGGCGTCGCAGCGCTCGTTGAACTCGTCGTGCACGTCCTTGCGCACCTCGACCGACGAGTGGCCGCCGGCCAGCACCCGCCCCAGCAGGTCGAGGATGTGCCGCACCCCGCACTCGCTGAAGTAGACGATCGACCCGTTGACCACGATGTTGGTGTTCGGCCCGTAGAGCATGAAGAAGTTGGGGAACCCCGGCGCCGTGACCCCCAGGTAGGCCCGGGCGTCGGGCCCCCACTGCTCGTGCAGGTCGCGGCCGTCCCGGCCGGCCACCCGCATCGGCGTCAGGAACTGCGACGCCGTGAACCCGGTGCCGTAGACGATGACGTCGGCGGCGATCTCCTCGCCGCCCACCAGCCGGATGCCGCCCTCGGTGATGCGGTCGATGCCCTCGGTCACCAGCCGGACGTTGTCCCGCTTGAGCGCCGACGCCCACACCCCGTTGTCGCGGATGATGCGCTTGGACCCCGGGGGGTAGGTGGGGAGGACGGCCGCCAGCAGGTCGGGCCGGTCGCCGAACTCGGCCTCGATGTAGGCGGTGAACAGCTGGCGGACGATCTCGTTGGCCATGCTGACCGAGCGGCCCTCGCCGTCCCAGGAGGGGTCCACCGTCACGCCGGCCAGGGCACCGTCGCCCATGCGCCAGAAGATGCAGAACCGCTGGAACTCGCTGTAGGCGGGCACGTGCCGGTACAGCCACCGGAGGCCGGGGGCGACCTCGTCGTGGTAGTCGGGCGTCGGCCCCAGCCAGGCCGGCGTGCGCTGGAACACCACCAGCTCGCCGGCCTCCTTGGCCACCTCGGGGATGAGCTGCATGGCGGAGGCGCCGGTGCCGATGACGGCCACCCGCTTGCCGGCCAGCGGCACGTCCGACCGCCACCGGGCCGAGTGCCAGGACGGGCCGGCGAAGTCGTCGCGCCCGGGGATGTCGGGCAGCTTGGGCCGGTTGAGCTGGCCCACCGCGCTGATCACGGCCTGGGCGTGCAGGGTCTGCTCGCCCTCGGCGGTGCGCACCCGCACCGCCCAGCGCTGCGCGGCCTCGGACCAGTCCGCCGCCAGCACCTCGGTGCCGAAGCGGATCCGGTCGCGCAGCCCGAACACGTCGGTGCAGTCCCGGAAGTAGCCGTGCAGCACCGGCTGGGTCGAGTAGTGCAGCGGCCAGTCGTGGCGCTGGGCGAACGAGTAGCTGTAGTTGTGGTTGGGGTTGTCGACCCGGCAGCCGGGATAGCCGTTCTCCCACCAGGTGCCGCCCACGTCGTCGTCCTTGTCGACCACCAGGAACGGCACGCCGGCCTGGTCGAGCCGGCGGGCGGCCAGCAGCCCGGACATGCCGGCCCCGATGACCAGCACCGAGAAGTCGGCGTCGGGCGCCACGTCGGCCTTGTGCCAGGTGGGGGCCCGCCGGTCCTCGCCGCGGTGGGCCAGCTCCTCCTCCAGCAGCGGCAGGTAGGGGCCCATCTCGCTGCCCGCCACCGCGAACTCCAGGATGCGCAGCACGTCGGCGTCCCCGGGCACCGGGGCGGGCACGCAGCCGCCGTCCCGGAACCGGATCAGCGCGGCCAGCGCCCGCTCGCGGATCTCGGCCTGCTGCTCGGGCGTGAGACCGGCCTGGGGCAGCGCCCCCAGCATCGGGTCGGGCCGCAGGTGCTCGACCAGCAGGGACATGTCACCCGTCGAGTACGCCAGCGCCGGCAGCAGCGGCGGCAGCTCCGCCTCCTCGAGGATGGCCGCCAGCTGCTCGTCGGACTCGGTGATCGTCTCGATCTCCCCGACGAACGGGCTGGCGGTGCCCGTGATGGCCCCGGCCGTGGATGGACGCCTTCCCTCGTCTCCCATGGCCGGACTCTAACCAGGGATGGTTCCGACGGCTCAGCCCAGGACGCCCTTGGCCACGTCGAGCGGGCGGTCGAGGCGGACGACGATGAACTCGTCCTCGTCGGCCCTGTCCGGCGCCCGTCCACCGGCGCCGGGGAAGTTGTTGTCGTTGAGCAGGGACAGCGTGTTGCGGTCCTCGATCGCCACCGACTCGATGGTCACGAACGGGAAGGTGAAGAAGTCGCCGAAGCCGCCCACCTTGCCCGGGTCGGGCACGGCCAGCAGGTTGACCAGCAGGTCCTTGTCCACGTAGCCGTCGTGGTCGCGGTCGCGCAGGTCGATCAGGTACACCGCCTTGAGCCGGGCGGCCGGCCCCGAGGACTGGTCCCGCTCGATGGCCAGCATCTGGTGGTCGTTGACCGCCACCAGGTCGCCGATCGAGTCGCTGGGGAACTCGAGCCGGTACCGGAACACGTCGCCGGTGAACCGGGCCCTGCCCTTGCGGTCGAGGTCGGCCCGGAAGATGCGCAGGTCGGCGCCGAGCCCGGCGGCGGTGTCCTCGGCCACCGGCCCCTCCAGCATCGGGTACAGCGTGCGCCCGTCGGGCGACATGGCCATGCCCTCGAAGCCCTTGGAGTTGGCCAGGTTGGGCGTCTCGCCGGGGGCCAGGGTCGGGCTGGACGGCGACTTCACGCCGGGCGTCGGCACCGGCGCCGACAGCAGCCGGCCGTGGTCGTCGGTGTGGAGCAGGAACGGGCCGAACTCCTCGCCGAACCAGAACGTGCCGTCGGGGGCGATCTCCATCGACTCGATGTCGAAGTCCCAGCCGGTCAGCACGCGGTCGGGCGCCGGGCACGTGTAGCCGGCGGGCAGCGTCGCCGCCGCCGTGCAGCCGCCGTCCCGCCAGATCGTCCACGGGACGCGGTGGTCGGGGTCGGACAGCCCGAAGCCGCCGTCGAGCGCGGTCGTCACGCCGGTGGTGGTGTCGGGCCGGATGCGGTGGACCCGCAGCTCGAAGTCCTGGCTGTTGGCCTTGCTGCCGAACCCGTTGTCGCTCATCACCAGGTAGGTGCCGTCGCCGTTGCGGTGCACGGCCGAGAAGCCCTGGACCGGCTGGCCGGGGAAGGGGGCGGCGATCGGGGTGGTGATGCCGGTGAAGAAGCCGGAGGCGTCGCTGCCCGGCCGGTAGGTCTCGGCCGGCAGCACCGACCGCCCGACCAGGCGGGCCTGCTGGACGGCCTCGGGACGGGTGTCGCCGGTGCCGCCCGCGGCGGCGCCGGCGGCGACACCGAGGGCCAGGGCGAGCGCCACCGCGCCCGCCGGAAGGGTCGTGCGCTGCATGGGGCGCAGGGGACCACGCCGGGGTGACGCGGGACTGGCCGACCGGTGACCCCGGCCGGCCAGTCGCCTGAACAATGGGAGAACGCCCCGCCCGCGGGATCAGGGGAAGTTGGTGTCGATGTGGATGGTCTGGCTGTTGGTCCAGCCCGTCGAGCTCGGCTCGTAGATCACCTGGACGTTGCCGCCCTGGTGGAACTCGAACTGCCAGCGGCGGTCTGCACCGCAGTTGAAGCCCGTGTGGACCACGTAGTAGTTCGTGTCGCCGGCCAGGATCGTGTCGGAACTGCTGCCGATCACGTTCCACCATCCGCCCTGGATCTTCACCTTGCTGCCCGACCAGTCGACCGTCGAGTCGACCGTGTCGCGGTTGTGGAGCTCGACATTGACGTTGCAGGCGGCGAACGCGGGGGTCGCGTGGAACCCCACGACGCTCGCGATCGCCAGTGCGGCGGACGCCGCCATCGTCCGGATCTTCATGGCCCACCTCCGTGGGAGTCGCTGTCGCGGCCACCTCGGCCGCCCGGCCAGGCTCGGGTGGGGGCGTGAACGAGGCGCGAACCACGACCACGCTGCGGAGTGGGTTAAGCGCGACTAGGAGTGGGGTTAACGTTCCTCTAAGTGACGTTCATCCTTTGACATGCGCTCTCAGCGCGCGGAGACTCGCCCGTGGGCGGCACGAGGGGACGGGGGTCTCCATGCGAGTCATGCGAGTGGCGTTTGCAGTCGCGCTCGGCTGCGGATTGGCGGTGGCCTGGGCCGGTCCCGGCGCCCTCGCCGACTCCGGCCCCGGTGGGGGCGGCGGCCGGGACGGCGGCGGCGGGGTCCGCGACGTCCAGGTGCGGGACGACTGCGACCCGGCGACGTTCAACGCCCAGCTGGGTGGCGGGGCCTGCGTCGGCAACGGCGACACCACCTTCGCCCAGTTCCAGGCCCGCCTGAACCCGACGGACTTCGGCGACGGCCACTGGAAGTTCAACCCCGACCGGTCCGACATCCACCGCGGCGAGGCGCTGCACCCGTTCAACCGGGGCGGCGAGACCCACACCTTCACGCCGGTGGCCCAGTTCGGCGCCGGCTGCGTGGCCCCGCTCAACCAGCCCCTCGGGCTGACCGACCCCCCGGTGGCCGACTGCAGCACGGTGCTGACCACCACCGCGCTGGCGCCGGGCCAGAGCCGGACGCTGACGAACCTGGCGCCGGGCGTCCACCGGTACCAGTGCATGATCCATCCCTGGATGCGCTCGACCATCACGGTCAGATAGCCGGCGAGCCCCCGGCGGTCCTCGGCCGCGGCTCGGGTGACAGGCGCCCGGGTCGCGGTCGAGGTCGTTTTCCGGGTCTACGAGCCGTCGCCCATGAACCCGAGCCCCGGCGGCGGCGCGACCGACCGGGGCGGCGCCGGGTCGAGGGCGAAGACCCGGGTGGTGCGGCCCTCGTCGGTGGTGGCGTAGGCGAGGCGGAGCCCGGCGGGCGGTGGCCCGTCGAGCAGCGGCAGGACCTGGGGCCGCACCCGGCCGGCGCTGGTCTGGTCGACCACCAGCCAGCGGGCGCCGTAGTGGCGGGCGAAGGCGAGGATCCCGTCGAGGTCGGCGTAGGGCATGGCCAGGGTCGGGCGGTGGGCGTAGTACTCCACGACGAAGCTGCGCATCATCACCCGGTCGCCCGGGGCCGTGTGGGCGGCGACCCACTCGCCGGCCCGGCGCTGGTCGGTGTGGTCGACCGGGTGCCACCAGCCACCGTCGCCGACGAAGGCGCCGAGCGACGCGGCCAGCAGGACCGCCCCGAGGGCCGCCGCCGCGGGCCGTCGCCGGCGCGGGACGACCTCGGCCAGCCCGACGCCGGCCAGGACCACGGCGACCGCCACGGTGACGACCAGGTAGCGGGGCTGGACGAAGAAGGCCAGGGAGGTGGCCACCGGCGCCAGGCCGGCGGCCACCAGGAGGCGGACCGGCCCGCGGCGCCGGTGGCGCCGGCCGGCCCGGACGGCCAGGAGCCACACCGGCACCGGCAGCAGCCACCAGGCCCCGACGTTCCGGGCCAGCTCGACGACGTTGGTGGCGAGGATGCCGGCGTACCCGCCGGGATCGTCGCGGGCCAGTGCGGTCAGCGGCCGGTGCGCGGCGGGGACCCGCCAGGTGTCGCCGACCGGCGAGTACAGCACCCGGTCCCGGGCCTCCCGGTCGCCCCGGGCGACGGCGGCCCACGCCTCGATCGACACGTCCTGGGCCTTGGCGGTCAGCTCCCACCGCCCGGTGTTGCCGTGCAGGTAGGCGGCATAGGGCGCCACGCACAGGGCCAGCGGCACCAGGAAGGCGGCCAGCGGCGCCCCGAGCGCGGCCGGCGACCGGGGCCGGGCCCGCCAGGCGGTGACCGCCACCGCGGTGGCCAGCGGGAGCGCCAGGAGCAGGCCCTCGGGGCGGGCCAGGTAGGCCAGGCCCAGGCTGGTGCCCGCCGCGGCCGTGCGGGCCAGGCGCCGGGCGCCCCGGTGGTCGGCGGCGGAGACCGTCCACCAGGCGGCCACGACCACCAGCAGCGCGTACTCCGCCTCGCTGCCCGCGCCGCGGGCGGCCGGGGTCGTGGCCAGGCCCGGGGCCAGGGCCGCCAGCCAGGCGGTGGCCAGGCCGGCCCGCGGGCCCCCGATGCGCCGGCCCAGCAGCGCCAGCGGCACGATGAGCGCGGTGCCGGACAGCCAGGTCAGCACCACGGTCCCCGTGTGGGGGTCGGGCACCACCTCGCCCGCCGCGCCCAGCAGCGCCGGGATCAGCGGCGGGAAGTGCAGCTCGGGCCGCCCATCCCGGGCGAAGCCGTCCCCCGCCACCAGCGACAGCCCGGAGGCCAGGTAGGCGGTCTCGTCGGTGGACGGGGCGTCGTCGGTGGCGCCGATCCCCACCCGTAGCGCCAGGCCGGCCAGCAGCGCCGCCGCCACCGCCAGCCAGAACCGGCGCCGGCCCGGGGCCCGGGCCGGCGCCGCGACCGTCGCCGGGGCGGGCGGCGCGGGCGCGGCCGGCCGCAGCGTCGTTGCCGCAGACATGCGTGCGGCACCGTACGGACCGCCGGTGGCCGCCCGGTGACCCCCGAGCCCCGCCCCGGTGACGCCGGGGCGATGATTCGGCGAACACCGCGAGCAGGGACGATCAGCCGGCGGCCGCGGCCCGCAGCCGGGCCAGCTGGCGGGCGAACTCCTCGCCGTCCAGCGCCGGCGGTCCCTCCCACGCCACCGGCAGCGGCCGCCCCGGGGCCGGGTCCTCGGGGTAGCGCGGGATCACGTGGGTGTGGACGTGGGGCACGGAGTTCCCGAGCAGCTGGTAGTTGAGGTGGCAGGGCCCGAACACGGCCCGGATGGCCCGCCCCGCCGCCCGCACGTCCCGCCAGTACCCGGCCAGCTCGTCGTCGGTCAGGTCGATCGGGTCGGCCACGTGCCGGCCCCGGAACATCACCACGGAGTAGCCCGCCGAGAAGGGCCGCCGCTGGAGGTAGGCGTCGGCCGCCTCCCCGGCCAGGTAGCGGGCGCCCCACTCGTCCTCGTCCGCGCCCTGCCGGATCAGTCCGCACATGGGGCAGCCGTCCCCGTCCCGCCAGGTGAACCACTGCTCCGGCCACGTCTGCTCGCTCATCCCGCCATCGTGCCCGCGATCGCGGGGATGGGGGTTTCGGACTTACCGGCGGTAGCCTCACGGGCGCCGCCGGTCGCCGCCGTTGGACCGGCCCGCAGCGAGGGGGAATCGCCATGCGTCGTCGTCGTGCCTGGATCGCAGCCGCGCTGTCGCTGGTGCTCGTGCTGGTCGCCGGGGGCTGCGACCTGCTGGCGACGCCCACCGATCCGGGGCCGCTGCGCTACCGGGACGCGATCTTCACGGGGGTCACCAAGACCGCCGACATCAGCTACGGCCACGCCGTCGACCAGGACGGCGTCGACAACAACCTCACCCTCGACATGTACCAGCCCGCGGGCGACACCGCGCGGGCGCGGCCGGCCATCGTCTGGGTCCACGGCGGCAGCTTCAAGGGCGGGAGCAAGACGTCCGGCGAGCTGGTGGACGAGGCCAACTACTTCGCCCAGCGGGGCTACGTGAACGTCTCGATCAACTACCGCCTCTGGTCGGGCGGGTGCCCGGGCACCGACATCCCCAAGTGCGTCACCGCCATCATCCAGGCCCAGCAGGACGCCCAGACCGCCGTCCGCTTCCTGCGCCAGAACGCGGCCGCCTACCGCATCGACCCGGACCGGATCGCCATCGGCGGCTCGTCGGCCGGGGCCATCACCGCGCTCAACGTCGGCTTCTCACCAGAGAACCCCGGCCCGGGCGACCACCAGGGCTTCTCGTCGGCCGTGCGGGCCGTCCAGTCGCTGTCCGGCGCCCAGATCGCCAGCAGCCCGATCAACCCCGGCGACGCCCCCGCCCTGCTGTTCCACGGCACCGCGGATCCGCTCGTCGCCTACTCCTCGGCCCAGCACACCGCCGACGTGGCCAACCAGAGCGGGGTGCCGGCCGTCCTCGTGACCTGGGAGGGCGCCGGCCACGTGCCCTACACCGAGCACCGCACCGAGATCCTGACGGACACGAGCAACTTCTTCTACTGGCAGCTCAGCCTGGCCGACGCGGCCCGCTAGCCGCCGCGGGCGGCGCGTCGCCGACCGGCACCACGTCGACGCGGGTGATGGCCTCCTCGCGGGAGGTCAGGTCGCGCTCGATCCCCGCCACCAGCGCCTCGACCTCGGCGCCGGTCAGCCCGTCGTCGACGTCGACCCGGGCCACCACCCACACCTCGGACGGCCCGGTGAAGCTCACCACCAGGTCGCGCAGGCCCACCACCCCCGGCCACCCCTCCAGCATCCGGGCGATGCGCTCCTTGCCGGCCGGCGACACCTCCTCGCCCACCAGGAAGTCCCGGTTGCGGGACACCAGGAACCAGGCCACCCCGGCCAGCACGATGCCGATGGCGATCGAGGCCACCGCGTCGGGGACGACCGACCCGGTGATCTCGTGGAGCCCGATGCCCACGAAGGCGATCACGTTGCCGATGAGGGCGGCGGCGTCCTCGGCGAACACGGCCCGGGTGGTGGGGTCGGAGGTGAGCCGGACGTGCTCGAGCACGCCCCGCTCCAGCTCGGCCGCCTCGCCCTTGAGCTGGCGTGACGCCTGGGCGAACGAGATCGCCTCCAGCGTGAAGGCCACGGCCAGCACGACGTAGGCCACGGCGAACGAGGTGGCCTCGTTGGGCGCGAACAGCTCGTGGATGCCCTGGAGGATGGCCACCACCGAGCCGACGACGAACACGCCGATGGCGGCCAGCAGCGCCCAGAAGTAGGCCTCCCGGCCCCGGCTGAGGTGCCCGGGCTCGGCCCGGTGGCTGCGGCGCTGGCCGACCAGCAGCAGCACCTCGTTGCCGGTGTCGGCCACCGAGTGCACCGTCTCGGCGAACATGGCCGTCGAGCCGGTGATGACCGCCGCCACCGCCTTGGCCAGCGCGATGCCGGCGTTGGCCAGCAGCGCCACGATCACGGTGCGGAGGCTCTCGTCGCGGGTCGGCTCGCTCGGCTCGCTCACGGTCACCATCTTCCCCGCCTGCGGTCGGCCAGACTCTGGCCGTGCCCAAGCCACGCGCCCGCCACGTCGCTCCGCGGGACTCGACCTGGTGGGACCCCGCCGACCGGGGCTGGTGGATCGCGGTGCTGTTCGCGGTGGGGGCGACGTGCTTCGCGCTCGGCGCCGCCCCCGGCTACGTGGACGCGGTGGGCGTGCCGGCCGACGGTGTCACGTTCTTCGTGGGCTCGCTGTTCTTCACCAGTGCCGCCGCGCTCCAGTTCCTGGAGGTGGCCGGCCGGCGCGCCGCCGACCCGGTCGACTGGTGGGCGGGGGCCGTCCAGCTGGCCGGCACCCTGCTGTTCAACGTCAGCACCGGCGTCGCCATGGCCCAGCACCTCACCGCCCGCCAGGAGGACCGGCTGGTGTGGCGGCCCGACGCCTTCGGGTCGATCGCGTTCCTGGTGGCCAGCGGCCTCGCCTGGTGGGCCACCTGCCGGGGCTGGTGGTCGTGGCGGCCCCGCGACCTGTCGTGGTCGATCGCCGCCCTCAACCTGGCCGGGTCGATCGCCTTCGGCGTCTCGGCCGTGGCGTCCTACGTCGTGCCCACCGAGGACCAGCCCCGCAACGTCGCGCTGATGAACCTGGGAACGTTCGTCGGCGCCCTGTGCTTCCTGGCCGGCGCCCTGCTCCTGCTGCCCGAGCGCACCCGGGCGCCGGCGCTAGCGTCGTCGCGTGCTTGACCGCGAACGGGCCGGATTCAACCAGCGAGTCCTGACCGGGCTGCTCGACGACGGGCTGCTGCGCCGGGACATGTCGGTGCTGGTCTCGTGCGGGGGCGACACCGACCGCGAGGTCCTCCAGGCCTGCGGGTTCGCCGACGTCACGATCACCAACGTCGACGCCAGCGGCGAGGACGACCGCTACGCCCCCTACGCCTGGGCCTACCAGGACGCCGAGGCGCTGACGGCCGACGACGAGTCCTACGACGTAGCCCTGGTCAGCGCCGGCCTCCACCACTGCCACTCGCCCCACCGGGCGCTGCTCGAGCTGTACCGGGTGGCCCGGGTGGCCGCGGTGGTGTTCGAGGCGGCCGACAGCGCGCTGATGCGGGCGGCGGTGCGGGCGTCGCTGGCCGCCGACTACGAGGTCAGCGCCGTCGCCCACCAGAGCCTGCGGGGCGGGGGCGTGGCCAACTCCGAGGTGCCCAACTTCGTCTACCGGTGGACGCCACGGGAGGTCGAGAAGACCGTCGCCTCCTACGCCCCCCACGCCCGCCACCGCATCCACTACTTCCACGACCTGGAGCTGCCGTCGTCGCTGCTCCAGCTCGAGCGCACCTCGACCCGGGGCCGGCTGGTCCGGGCGGCCCGGCCGTTCGTCACCGGTCTGGCCCGGGTGTTCCCCAGCCAGGCCAACCTGCTCGGGTTCGTGATCTGCAAGCCCCGGCTGCCCGAGGACCTCCAGCCGTGGATGACGCTGGTCGACGGGCGGCCCGCCCCCGACGCCGCCGCCATCGGCGAGCGCTACCGCATCGGCGGCGACATCGACGTCGGCTGACCGAAATCGCCGGGCCCCCGGCCGGCGGCCCGGTACCATCGCCGCCATGTCACGCGAGCTGTCCTGGCGTGCGGAGGCCACCCGCCTCAACGGCTGATTCCGCCGCTTCCTGACTGCGTCGAAGGAAGCGGCGGGTGGCACGGCGCGCCGGTGTGGCGCGCGGCGATGCTCCCGCCCCGAGCGTGAAGGAGCGTCGCGATGCCGATGCCGCATCGGACCTTTCGCCAGGTCATCAAGCGCCGCCTCGTGGGCAAGGAGGGGTCGGCGCGCACCCGGGAGCTGCGGGCGATCCTCGCCGAGCTGCCCGACTACCGCAACGGCCCCTACGCCGACCTGCGCAAGTGGGTCAACGGCCAGCTGGTCGAGACCGACCGGCGCACCGGCGCCACCCACCGGGACTCGATCGCCGTCCGCCGCCAGGGCGCGGCCCAGGTGGCCGTGGTCGGCGCGCCCAACGCCGGCAAGTCCAGCCTGCTCCAGGCCCTGTCGGACGTGCAGATCCGCACGGGGGACTACGCGTTCACCACCACCCGGCCGGTGCCGGCCGTGATCCGGGCCGGGGGTGTACTCCTGCAGCTGGTCGAGATCCCCGGCCTCATCGCCGGGGCGGCCGAGGGCCGGGGCGGGGGCCGGGCGCTGCTGAGCGTGCTGCGCACGGCCGACGCCATGGTCCTGTGCCACGACCTGTCCCGGCCGCCCGCCGAGCTCGACGGGCTGCGGGCCGAGCTGGCCGCGGCCGCCATCGACCTGCCCACGCTGGTGGCCGGCACCCGGGCCGACGAGGCGGCACCGGGCGCGGCCGACCGGCTACGCCGCCACCTGGGCGACCTGCCGGTCGTCGAGGTGTCGGTCCTCGACGACGCCGCGCTCGACGCCCTGCGGGACGCCGTGTGGGGCCTCACCGGGCTGGTGCGCATCCATCTGCGCCACCAGGGCGAGACCACCCCCGAGCCGGTGGCGCTGCCGCCGCCGGTCACCGTGGCCGACGTGGCCCTGGCCATCCACAAGGACCTGGGCCGCCGGTGCCGGGGCGCCCGCCTGTGGGGCGGCTCGGCCCGCTTCGCCGGCCAGCGCGTCGGTCCCGCCCACCCGCTGGAGGACGGCGACACGGTCGAGATCGTGGAGGCGTGACCCCGGGCGCTAGCGCCAGTCGAGCCGCTCGAGGATGGCCTCGTCGCCCTGGTAGGGCTCGGTGGCGCGGGGCCAGTGGACCACCAGGTCGGTGACCCCGGCCGCGCCGTAGGCGTCGACCGCCTCGCGGAAGGCGGCCGGGGACGCCAGGCACTCGTCCAGGCGGGGGCCGGCGAGGACCAGGCGGTCGAGCGTCGCCGGGTCGCGGCCCTCGGCGGCGCAGATGTCGGCCAGCTCGGCCCACTGGCGGGCCACCACCGCCGCGCCCGCCTCGGGGCCGAGGGCCGGACCGGTGTGGTCGCGGTCGCCGTTGGTGACCCACACGTCGCCGTGGCGGGCCACGACCCGCATCCCCCGGGGCCGGGTGGCGGCCACGGCGAAGGGCAGGCGGGGCCGCTGCACGCAGCCCGGGTAGGTGCGGGCCTCGTCGGCCCGCCACCACCGCCCGTCGTAGCTGACCTCGGGCTCCCGCAGCAGCCGGTCGAGCATGTCGACGAACTCGGCGAAGCGGGCGGCCCGCTCCCCCGGGCTCCACGGCGGCTCGCCGAGGATCGTCGTGTCGAACCCCAGCCCGCCCGACCCGATCCCGAGCGTGATGCGGCCGCCGCTGATGTCGTCCAGGCTGATCAGCTCGCGGGCGAAGGGCACGGGGTGGCGGAAGGTGGGCGAGGCCACCAGCGTGCCGAGGCGGATGGTGCTCGTGACCGCGGCGGCCGCCGCCAGCGTGGGCACGGCGCCGAACCAGGTGGCGTCGCGCAGCGACCGCCAGGCCAGGTGGTCGTAGGTCCAGGCGTGGTCGAAGCCGAGCCGCTCGGCCCGCCGCCACCGCCCGGCGGCGGTCGCCCAGCGGTCGTCGGGCATGATCAGGACGCCGACCCGCATCAGAACACCGGCTCCTCCCACCAGGGGTAGCCGGCGGGAAGGTCGGCCGGCACCCGGCCGGGGAACTCCGGCGCCCGCTTCTCCAGGAAGCTGGTCACGCCCTCCCGCACGTCGGCGCCCCGGCCGAGGGCGTCGATGAAGGCCGAGTCGACCCGGTGGGCCGACATCGGGTGGGGCTCGCCCAGCATGTGCCAGAGCATGGCCCGGGTGAGCGTGACCGAGACCGCCGACGTGGTCGACGCGATCTCCCCGGCCAGGGCCCGGGCCGCGGGCAGCAGGTCGTCGGGCTCGTGGACGGAGCGCACCAGCCCGGCGGCCAGCGCCTCGTCGGCCCCGAACACCCGGCCGGTGGCGCACCACTCCATGGCCCGGCTGATGCCGACCACCCGGGGCAGGAACCACGACGAGCAGGCCTCGGGCACCAGGCCCCGCCGGGCGAAGACGAAGCCGAAGCGGGCGGTGCTCGACGCCAGGCGCACGTCGAAGGGCAGGGTCATGGTCACGCCCACGCCCACCGAGGGCCCGTTGATCGCCCCGATCACCGGCTTGGTGCAGGCGAAGAAGCGCAGCGCCACCAGGCCGCCCTCGTCCCGCCGCCGGCCGTCGGGCATGCGCACGGCACCGTCGGCGCCGGGCTCCGGTGCCCGCCGGGCGTCGAACGTGTCGCCGCCCGCGGCCAGGTCGGCCCCGGCGCAGAAGCCCCGCCCCCGGCCGGTCACGATGACGGCCCGGACGCCGGGGTCGCCGTCCACCTCGTCGAGCGCCGCGACCAGCTCGCGGTGCATGGTCGGGGTGAAGGCGTTGAGGCGGTCGGGGCGGTCGAGCGTGATGGTGGCCACGCCCCCGTCCACCCGGTAGTCGATCTGGGTGTAGGTCACGGCGCCGACCCTAGGGACCGGCCTGCCCTCCCGGGCAACCCGTCACCAGGCCAGCCGGTCGGCCAGCCCCGCGGGCTCGACGGCGGGCCGGCGCCCGGCCGCCAACCAGGCGCCGGCCACGGCCACCAGCGGCACCGCCACGGTCACGGCCAGGAGGACCGGCGGCACCACGAACGGGATCGGCGGCAGGTCGAAGGGGTCGCCCCGCCGGCCGGTGGCGTTGTAGGCGTCGATGCCGGCGTGCACGGCGGCCAGCCCCACCGCCGTGCCGGCGGGCACGGCCACCAGGGACAGGACCGCGGCCTGCCACGCCGCCACCCGGCGCAGCACCGTCGCCGGGGCGCCGACCACCTCGAGCAGGTCCTCCTCGGCCCGGCCGGTGAGCGCGGCCAGCCGCAGAGCGATGAACAGAGCCACCAGCGACACCAGGGCGACCAGCCCGGCCCCGACCCGCACGTCGGTCGGGGTCTGGACGGCGACCGCGCCGCTGCCGTCGAGGCGCCCGTCCGCGAACAGGTTCACGACGGGGGCGTCGCCCGTCTCGGCGCGGAGCGTGAGAGTGACCCCGTGGGGCGTGACGTGCGGCGTCGCGTGGACGAGCGCCAGGAGCCGGTTCAGGTCGGCCCTCCGGGCCCGGCCCGGCAGGCCGACCACGAGGCCGTCGGCCAGCCGGCCGGCTCGCTCGGGCCCGACGGCGCCGGTGGCCCGCCACCAGGTGGCGGCGACGTCGGGCGCGAGCAGCACGGCGGGCAGGTCGCGCGGGACGCGGCGTGACTGGACCACCACCGCCGGCAGGCTCACGTTCCCCGGCGCATCGCCGGGGGCCGGGTCGAGCCCGATCGGCGCCAGCTCGACCCGGCCGCCGCGCACCACGGTGGGGTCGAGCGCCAGAGCTCGGCCGACGACCAGATCGCCGGCGCGGCGTTCGAGGCCGAGCGCGGCCAACAGTTCGGGCGTGGCCACCCCCACCGACCGGGGGGCCGGGACGGTGGGATCGCCGACGGCGGTGGCCGGCACGGCCAGCACCCGCCCCAGGTGGGCGCCGGGGAACGCGGCCCGGACCCGGGTCACCAGCCCGTCGGGGACCGTCCCGCTCCGGGCCTCGTCGGCCACGAAGTCCGGCAGCCGCCGGGACAGCCACGAGGTGCTCGGGTCGGCGTTCACGAGCAGCTGGTCGGAGCCCAGCCCGGTGGTGAACTGGTAGCGGGCCGTGAGCCGCGCCCGGCGATCCTCCTCCCGCCGGGCCAGGCCCAGGCCGAGCACCGCGTTGACGGTCACCACCAGGGCGGCGCACGCGCCGAGCGCAGCCGCAGGGGAGACGAGCCGGCGGCGCCGGGCCAGCAGGGCCCCGGCCAGCGGGGTGGCCGTGCCGGGCAGGCGGGCCAGCGCCCCGGCCGCTCCGTCGACGATCACCGGCACCGCCAGCAGCAGCCCGCCGGCCGCCAGGGCCAGCGCCGGCCAGAGGAGGAGGTCGAGCATGAAGAAGTCGCTCGCCGACGCGCCCAGCCCGGCGGCCACCACGACGGCGGCCCCGCCCGCCAGCAGAAGGGCGAGGCGGGCCGCCAGCGGCCGCACGCCGCTGCGGGGGCCAGGCCCCTGGGCGTCGAGCACGGTGACCGTGCGCCGCAGCCGCCCGACGACCAGGCCGAGCGCCGCCGGCACGAGCGTGGCCGTCGCCACGGTCGCCCCGACCGCCACGCCCCCCGAGCCGAGCGCCCGGCCGGCGAGGGCGCCGAGCGCCAGCCCGGGCCCGAGGGCGGCCAGGCCGACCATCACGGCCTCGGCCGCCACCGTCAGCCGCCGCTGGCGGGGCCGAGCGCCGAGCAGGTGGACGACCGCCGCGGCCCGCAGCTGTCGGCGGTCGACGGCGGCCCCGGTGGCCGCGGCGACCACGGCGGCCAGCACGACGCCGTTGGTGACGCAGGCGTCGGCGTAACGCCCGGCCGAGCCGCTGCCGGCCACCAGGCCCAGCGCCGCCGCCATCCCGCCCACCGCGGTGAGGGTGCGGGCCGGGCTGACCGCCAGGCCGGCCCTGGCCACCGACACGCTGGTGGCCACCGTGCCGGTCACGTCGCCGCCCCGACGCGGTCGACGACGCAGCCGTCCCGCAGGATCACGGCGCGGTCGGCCCACGAGGCGAGCCGGCTGTCGTGGGTCACCAGCAGGACCGCCCGGCCCGCCCGGGCCAGGTCGGCCAGCGTCCCGGCGATCGCCTCGGCGCCCACCGTGTCGAGGGCGGCCGTCGCCTCGTCGGCCAGCACCAGCCGCCGGTCGCCGACGATGGCCCGGGCCAGGGCGACCCGCTGCTGCTCGCCGACCGACAGGCGCTCGGCCCGCACCGGCGCGGCCTCCGCCACCCCGGCCTCGGCCAGCGCCGCACGGGCGGCCTCCCGGGCCCGGCGCTCGCCGGTGCCGGCCAGCCGCAGGGGCAGGGCCACGTTGGCCAGGGCGTCCATCCCCGGCACCAGGTTGAGCCGCTGGTGGACCACCCCGATGTGGCGGCGGCGCATGTCCGCCCACCACCGCCGGGCCCGGCGCGGCTCGGGCGCCCGGCCGAGCACGGTCACCGCACCCCCGGTGGGGGTCACGAGCCCGCAGGCCACGTGCACGAGCGTCGACTTGCCGCTGCCGCTCGGCCCCATCACGGCCACCATCTCGCCGGCGCCCACCGTCAGGTCGACGCGGTCGAGGGCGGTGACGGCGCGGCCGCCGTCGGCGAACCGGCAGGTCACCTCGGCCATGGCCAGGACGGGCTCGTCGGTCATGGGGTGCTCCTTCCGCCGGAGAGCCGGTCGACGCACAGGTCGAGCCAGCGCAGGTCGGCCTCGACCCGCACGGCCTGGGCGTCGGCGACCAGGCGCGCCGCCAGGTCGTCGCCGCCGGCCCGCTGATCGCGCCGCAGGTCGTGCAGGGTGGACAGCAGCTGGTGGCGCTGGGCGTCGATCAGGGCCAGGGCGGTGGTCGGGCCGCGCCGGGCGGCCAGCAGCACCTTCATCACCAGCTCGTCGCGGGGCGGGCTGTCGCTGCCGATCGGCGCCCGCAGCCAGGCCTCGACCTCGGCGCGCCCGGCGCCCGTGAGCCGGTAGGGGCGGCGCCGCTCGTCGTCGCCGGCCCCGGGGTCGGGCTCGACCAGCCCGTCGCGCGCCAGGCGCTCGAGCGTCGTGTAGATCTGGCCGGTGTTGAGCCGCCACAGCTCGCCGGTCGACGCCTCGAACGCCGCCTTGAGCTCGTACCCGTGCCGGGGCCGCTCGGCCAGCAGGGTCAGCAACCCCTCCCGCACCGCCATGCGGGCACCATCGCGCCTGACTACTCGGTAGTCAATACTCGGTAGTCAGTTCAGCCCTCCGGGGGCGGGCGGCGCTCCAGCGCGGCCTCGAACACCGCGGCCACGTCGTCGGCGTAGGCGCTGGTGACCTCCAGGCCCAGCTGGACGACCGACATGAGCAGCGACATCACCAGGGCGACCATGCCGTTGGCCATCGAGGCCGGGTCGATGTCGGGGCGGATGGTGCCGGCCAACTGCTCGGCGGCCATGCGCTCGGCGCACACCTTGCGCAGCTCGGCCAGGACCGGGATGTCGAGCACGCGGCTGGTGACCTCGGGCTCGAGCCCGGCCAGCAGCCGGCGGGCGAGGGGGTGGCGGTCGACGGCCAACACCAGGGTCTCCAGCAGCGTCTGGCGCCAGTCGGGCAGGCCGGGCTGCTCGAACACGCCCGACAGCGCCTCGTGGATGACGCCGGCGGCGTCCTCGTCGGCGGCCGCCAGGAACAGCGCCTCCTTGTTGGGGAAGTAGGCGTAGGGCACGGTGCCGCCGACCCCGGCGGCGCGGGCGATGTCGGCCACCGACGTGGCCCGGTAGCCGTCGCTGCCGAAGCGGGTGATGGCGGCGTCGAGGATCTCCCGCCGCGTCTGCTCCCCCTTGCCCATGGTCACATCCTACCGGTAAGCCAAGCCTGAATTGAGTAGTTGAGCGAATCTCTCAGATCATGCTACCCTGACGGCGTGCCCCAGACCAGCAACGCCGATCGCACGGTCCCCACCCGGCGCATCTCCTTCGAGGCGTCGCTGCGCGACCTGCCCAAGCACTTCGCCGCCGACGGCGACATCATCCTCAGCCACCTGACCGCCACCCTCTCCGGCCTGTTCCCCGACGGCGAGGACTTCTTCGTCCGCTCCGTGCGTCACTACCGCGACCGCATCGAGGACCCCGACCTGCGCCGCCAGGTCGCCGGCTTCATCGGCCAGGAGGCGGTCCACGGCCGCGAGCACCGGGTCCTCAACGACCGCCTGGCCGAGCTCGGCTACCCCACCAAGCGCATAGAGCGCTTCACCCGGTGGGGGCTCGAGACCCGTGAGCGGATCGCCCCCGCCGCGGCCAACCTGGCCGCCACCGCCGCCCTCGAGCACTTCACCGCCACGCTGGCCGAGGTGCTGCTGTCCGACCCCGACGCCCGCGAGCTGTTCGGCCACGACGAGGTGCGCAACCTGTTCCTCTGGCACGCGCTCGAGGAGTCCGAGCACAAGGCCGTCGCCTTCGACGTCTACAAGGCCGTGGGCGGCAGCGAGCGCATGCGGGTGTGGACCATGCAGGGCCTGCGCTTCGGTTTCGTGGCCGTCCTGGCGGTCCAGGTGACGATCTCGATCCTCGGCGACCGCGACGCCTGGCGGCCGGGCCGGCTGCGCCGCAGCTGGCGCACGTTCCGCCGCTCGCCCATCGCCACCCGGGCCGTGTGGGACCGGCTGCACGACTACTGCCGCCCCGACTTCCACCCCGACGACTGGGACGCCACCGAGCTGGTGGCCCGGTGGCGGGGTGAGCTGTTCGGCGAACATGGCACGCTGAATGACAAAATTGCGTCGCCGTCGACACCCGCCGCCTGAGAGGACCGCATGAGCGAACACCTCGACGTGCTCGTCGTCGGTGCCGGGCTGTCCGGCATCGGCGCGGGGCACTACCTCCAGGCCGAGTGCCCGTGGGCGTCCTACGCCATCCTCGAGGCCCGCGACGCCATCGGCGGCACCTGGGACCTGTTCCGCTACCCGGGCGTCCGCTCCGACTCGGACATGTTCACGCTGGGCTACGCCTTCCGCCCCTGGGACGACGACAAGGCCATCGCCGAGGGCGGCGACATCCTCGGCTACATCCGCCGGACCGCAGCCGACGAGGGCATCGACCGCCACATCCGCTTCCGCCACCGGGTCGTGGGCGCCGGCTGGTCGAGCGACGACGCCCGCTGGCACGTCACCGTCGAGCGCACCACCGCCGGCAACGGCGACGGCGCCCCGACGACCGTCGAGCTGACCTGCGGGTTCATCTTCTCCTGCACCGGCTACTACCGCTACGACCACGGCTACCAGCCCGACTTCGCCGGCATCGACGACTTCGCCGGCCCGGTCGTCCACCCCCAGCACTGGCCCGAGGACCTCGACTACGCCGGCCGCCGGGTCGTGGTCGTCGGCAGCGGGGCCACCGCCGTGACCCTGGTCCCGGCGCTGGCCCGCACCGCGGCCCACGTGACGATGCTCCAGCGGTCGCCGTCCTACATCACCTCGCTGCCGGCCCGGGACCCGGTGGCCAACCTGGCCCGCCGCCGGCTGCCGGCCCGGTGGTCCGGCCCGCTGGTGCGCTGGTACAAGGCGCTCACGACCCAGGCGTTCTTCCAGCTCAGCAAGCGCCGGCCCGAGATGGTCAAGCGGATGCTGAAGCGGGGCGTGGCCCGCCAGCTGCCGCCCGGCTACGACGTCGACACCCATTTCACGCCCCGCTACGACCCCTGGGACCAGCGGCTGTGCCTGGTGCCCGACGGCGACCTGTTCCGGGCCGTGTCCGAGGGCCGGGCCGCCATCGCCACCGGCACGATCGACCGCTTCACCCCCGGAGGCGTGCGCCTGGACTCGGGTGAGGAGCTGGCCGCCGACATCGTGGTCACCGCCACGGGGCTGGAGCTGCTGTTCCTGGGCGGGGTGGACGTGACGGTCGACGGGCGGCCGCTCGACCCCGGGGCCACGCTCGTCTACCGGGGGATGATGCTGGAGGGCGTGCCCAACCTGGCCGTCGCCGTCGGCTACACCAACGCATCCTGGACGCTGAAGTGCGACCTGACCTGCCAGTACGTCACCCGGCTGCTCAACCACATGCGGGCGGCGGGCGTGCGCCAGTGCGTGCCGGTCAACGACGACCCCGCCATCGCCCGGGAGCCGCTCCTCGGGCTCAGCTCGGGGTACGTGGTGCGGTCGCAGGACCGGTTCCCCAAGCAGGGCTCCCGCTTCCCGTGGCGGGTGTACCAGAGCTACCTGCGCGACTACCGGGCCCTGCGCAGCCGGGGCATCACCGACGACGCGCTGCGCTTCTCCAACCCTCCGCCCCGGGCCGCCGGCGGCGGCGAGCTGACGGCGGCCGGGAGCCGCGACGTCGGGTAGCTGCCCGATGCGCCGGTGACGGGCGCGTCGTACAACGGACCCATGACCGACCTCGACCTCCCCTGGGGCGGCTGGGACGCGGCCACCCGCGACGACCCCTGGGCCCTGTTCGCCTCCGTGCGGGCGGCCAGCCCGGTGTGCCCGGTGCGGCTGGCCGACGGGCACGACGCCTGGCTGGTGGCCGGCCACGACGCCGCCCGCCGGGCGCTCAACGACCCGGCCCTGTCCAAGGACATGCTGGCCGCGCTGGCCGGCGACCCCGACGTGGTGGCCGAGGGCCTGCCCGGCCCCGCCTTCGCCCGCCACATGCTGGCCGTCGACCCGCCGGACCACACCCGGCTGCGGCGGCTGGTGGCCCGGGCGTTCGTCCCGTCCCGCGTCGCCGCCCTGGAGCCGGCCATCTCGGCGCTGGCCGCGGGTCTGCTCGACGACCTGGCCGCCGCCGGCGCCGGCGGGGCGCCGGTCGACCTGGTGGCCGGGTTCGCCCTCCCGCTGCCCTACCGGGTGATCAGCGAGATGCTGGGCGTGCCCGAGCCGGCCCGGACCGAGCTCTACGGGGCGTTCCGGACGCTGCTGGCGCCGTGGGCGGGCGACCCCCCGCCCGAGGCGTTGGTTGCGTCGGCCACGATCGTCGGCCACCTGGAGGCGCTGGTCGACGCCAAGCGGGACGCCCCCGGCGACGACCTGGTCAGCGTGCTGGTGGCGGCGAGCGACGACGGCGACCGCCTGACCCGCCGGGAGCTGCTGTCGAGCGTGTTCCAGCTGTACGTCGCCGGCCACGACACCACGACCAGCCTCATCGGCAACGGGGTGGTCGCCCTGCTCGCCCACCCCGACCAGCTCGCCGGGCTGGTGGCGGACCCGGCGGGCTGGCCGGCGGCGGTCGAGGAGCTGGTGCGCTACGACGCCCCGGTCCCCCACGCCACCTTCCGGGTGACGACCCGGCCGGTCGACGTGGGCGGGGTCGAGATCCCGGCCGGGCGCCAGGTCCTCGTCTGCCTGGCTGCCGCCAACCGGGATCCCGACCACCACCCGACCCCGGACGCCCTGGACGTGGCGCGGGCGCCGCAGCCGCACCTGGGCTTCGGCCACGGCATCCACTTCTGCCTGGGCGCCCCGCTGGCCCGCCTCCAGGCCCGCATCGCCTTCGCCGCCCTGTTCGGCCGGTTCCCCGGCCTCCGCCTGGCGGTCCCCCGCCGGGCCCTGGCCTGGAGCCACGGCGACGGGCTGGTCCTGCGGGGCCTGGACGCCCTGCCGGTGGTGCTGGGTTAGGCGGCGAGCGCCGCCAGCAGGACCAGCACCACCGTCGTCACGGCCAGGAGGCCGTGGAGCACGACGACGGCCACGGGGAACGCCTGCTCGGCGGTCGCCGCGGCGGGCACGGCGGCCGGCGCCGGCCCGGCGGGGACAGCTGCGACCTGCTGCCGCCGCCCGGCCAGCCACCGGAGGAAGAGCGAGAACCCGAGCAGGGCCACCGGCACCAGGATGATCAGGGCGGCCCAGGCCGCGCCCGATGAGTCGCTGGCCAGGTAGGCGAGCCAGACGACGAGGCCCGCGACGGCCAGCAGGACGTGGCCGAACACGGCGGCCGGGGGGAAGTGGGTGCTGTCGCCGGGCGACCGGAGCGCGCCCCGCGCGATCCAGGTGGCGAGGAGGACGAACCCCCCGACGGCGGTGATCAGCCAGGTGATCAGCGCGGCGATGTCCATCAGTGATCTCCCTTGTCGGTGTAACCGGAGGACTGGGTGGCCTCGTCCGCGACGCGCACGCCGTAGCGGAAGGTCAGGCGTCCGCCCAGCCAGCCGCCCCCGCCGGCCAGCGCCAGCGCCACGGCGGACAGCACGAACGGCCCGACCGGGGTGGGCCGGGCCGAGTCGAGGTCGCCGTGGCGCAGCAGCAGCGACACGGCGAACAGCGCGGTGGCCGTGAGGACCACGCCCATGTGGAGCAGGGCGGTGCGGAAGGCGGCGGTGCCGGTGGGCACGGCCGCCAGGTCGATCACGCCGACCGAGGCGGCCAGCAGCGCGCCGACCAGGCCGAGGGCGACCAGCCAGTAGGCCCCGGTGGCGAAGGCCCGCGCGTCGGCGCCGTTGGCGACGCGCGAGGCCACGTCGAAGCACAGGCTGGCCACCCACGCCCCGAGCGGGACGGTCACGAGGACCGGGTGGAGCGGGTGGCCGTAGGGACCGGCCAGGCCGGTGACCGGGTGCTTGGCCCGGTTCATCCGCTCCCGCACGTCTGTAACGATCATCAAACTTGACTATAGAAGACCGGACCCCTGTAGCGTCAAGTATTTTCTACGGTAGATTCTCGGTGTGAGCCGTGCAGACCTCGACGAGCAGATCGCCGGCGTCGCCTCCCTGGCCGAGCCGCAGCGGCGCAACCTCTACCGCTACGTGGTGGCCCAGGACCGCCCCGTCGGCAAGGACGAGGCCGCCACCGCGCTGGGCCTGGCGCGCTCGGTCGCCACCTTCCACCTCGACCGGCTGGTGGCCGACGGCCTGCTGGCCACCGAGTACCGCCGGCTCACCGGCCGCACCGGCCCGGGCGCCGGGCGGCCGGCCAAGCTCTACCGGCGGGCCGACCGCGAGATCGCGGTGAACCTCCCCGCCCGCGACTACGGCCTGGCCGCCGACGTGCTGGCCACCGCCGTCTCCGCCGCCGAGGAGGCGGGCACGCCAGTGGCCGACGCGCTGGCCGGCGCCGCCGCCGACCGGGGCCGGCGGCTCGGGGCCGAGGTGGCCCGGCGCCTGCCCCGCACGGCGGACCGGGGCGACGTGGTCGACGCCGCCCTGGAGGTGCTCGACGAGCAGGGCTACGAGCCCCGCCGCCAGGGCGACGAGGTCGTGATGGCCAACTGCCCGTTCCACGCCCTGGTCGAGGACCACCGCAGCCTGGTGTGCGGCATGAACCTCGACCTGCTGGACGGCATGACGTCGGCGCTGCCGCCGGGCATCCTGGCCGCCCGCCTGGACCCGTCCGACGACGCCTGCTGCGTGCGCATCAGCGTGCGGGAGGCGCCGGCAGCGCCCGACTGAGGTCGGTGGCGAGCGTGCTCTCCACCCGGCGGGCCCAGTTGTGGATCTGGCGGCGCAGCTTGTCGGCGTCCACGCCCGCCGGCGGGTTGTCGTAGTAGTCGACGAGCCGGGCCACCGTCGCCCGGCGCAGGTCGGCCCCCGCCTTCTGGTAATAGGTGGCCAGCGGGGTCCAGGTCGGCCGCTGGGGCAGCGGCAGCAGCATGTACTGGTGGAAGTAGCCGCGGAAGTCCTCGGTCCACTGGCGGAGCTCCTGGTCGTCGTTGCTGCCGCCCTCCCGCGCCACCAGCTGGAGCTCGTGCTGGGCGTACTGGCGGGTCGTGAGCCAGGTGTTCGGGTTCAGTGAGTTCGGGCCGATGATGGCGAAGCGGCGGTCGCCGGCCCGGAAGTTGTAGCCGACGTTGTCGCCGACCGGGCGGGGCACCTCGTCCCGCGTGCGCGGCCACCGCTTCTTGCCGTTGAGCGCGGCGTCGAAGTTGATCACCGGGATCTGGGCGTAGTCGTCCGGGTGGACGGCGTCGCCGTGCGAGGTGCCGGCCGCCTGCACGGTGATGCCCAGCTCGCACAGGGCCTGTTGGGCCAGCGCGGCCATGGCCGCCTGGCCGTGCTGCTGGGCCGCCTCCACCCCGGCCTTCCACTGGTCGGGGGTGAGGGCCTGGCACGACTGGCCGCCAGTGGCCGGACCGGCGGGTCCGGCGGGCCGGACCTGGGTGGCGCCGCCGCCGACGCAGCGCTGGAGGCGGAGGCCGGCGCGGAGGCGGGGCATGACGCCCTCGATCCGGTCGGGGGCGGCGCCCGTCCACCGGGACACGACCGCGCCGACGGCCGCCCGGTCGGCGTCCTCCTCCAGCGCGGCGACCGAGCCTCCCCCGCCGCCGCCCGCCTCCTGCTGGCCGACGTGGGCCAGCTCGTGGGCGATGAGGGCGTCACCGACGAGGCTGCCCGGGTCGTACTCGCCGGGCAAGAAGGCGATGTCGGGGCCGACCGTGAAGGCCCGCGCCCCCATCCGGCCGGCCAGCTCGCCGGCCCCGGCGCCGGTGTGGACCCGCACGGCGGAGAAGTCCCGGCCGTAGGCCGCCTCCATCGGCGCCCGCACCGCGGCGTCGAGCGGGCGGCCGTCGCCGAGGCCCCGCCGCACCACGCGGGCGTCGCCCGGGGTGGCGCCGCCGTCGCGCAGCTTGAACAGGGCGCTGACCAGGCCGCCCACCGCCGACAGGACACGCCCGACCACGCCGGCGGCCGGCGCCGGGGCCTCCCCCGCCGCCCGGGCCCGGGCGGCGACGCCGGCGGCGGCGATCCAGCGCCGGGCGTCGGGGCCGTCGACGCCGGGCAGGTTCTCCCGCAGCGACCGCAGCAGGCCGGCCGTGTCCTGGGCCTCGAGGTCGGCGAACGCGGCGGGCAGGTTGACCGCGGCGTCGGCGCGGGCCAGCGGGCCGGCCCCGGCCAGGGCGCCCTCCACCTCGGCGCGCAGGGCGGCCAGGAACGGCGTGCGCCGCATCTGGCCCGGGGCGGGCTCGGCGCCGTCGTCGACCACGGGGTCGACCGCCCCGGCGGTGGCGTCCGCCTGGCGGCCGGCATCCACCCCGGCCAGCAGCCGCTGGACCCCGTGGTTGCCGGCCGCCCGCTGGAGTTGGCCGACCAGGGTGGCCCGGGTCCCGCCGCCCCCGGGACCGGCCAGGCGGCGGTCGCCCAGCAGCTCGGGCGGCAGCCGGTCGGGCCCGGCGGGCGCCGGTGGGGGACGCACCGGCGCGGGCGCGTCCCGGTCGTCGCGCCGGCGGCCGTCCCTGCGCCCGGTCACGCCCCGCCGCCCCCCGGGCCGGCGGCCACGTGGTAGACGCCGCCGGCCGACAGGTGGGCGTCCCGGGGCCGGCCACCGGGGCCGACGGCGGCGGCCATCCGGCCCAGCGCCGCGGCCTCGGCGCGCCGCAGCGGCGGGCCCGGCGCCGGCCGGGAGAAGGCGTAGTGGCAGCGCACGCCGCCCCGCCCGTCGTCGCGGTGGGAGGCCGACACCCGCACGCCGAGCGGGGTGGTGGCGGCCACGAGCCCGCCCCGGGCCGCCTCGGCCCCCCGGACGAGCCGGGCCACCGCCAGGGCGTGCGCGGGATGGCGCACGCGGCCCGCGCCCGCCCGGGCGGCGACGAGGGCGACGCCGGCGGCCACCGCCACGCCCGCCGCCAGCGCCACGCCGGCGGGCACCGCCCGCCAGCCGGCCGCCGCGGCCAGCCCACCGGCCGCGACCACCGCGACCGCCGTCCACTGGGCCTCGGACAGCCCGGCGGCGTAGGGGCGGCCCGGGTCGCCCCGCAGCGGCTCCAGCCAGAAGCGCACGGCCATGTGGGCCAGGAGGTAGACGGCCAGCGCGGTCCCGGGCGGCGCCCCGCCCAGCACGACCGCCACAGCCGCCAGGGCCATCGCGAGGAGGGCACCCGCCTCCAGGGCGGGCACGGGCAGCAGGGTCACGCCGGCGTACTCGACCGGCAGGCCCTCGCCCACGTGGCGGGCGCCGTAGCGCACGCCCCGGGCGGCGGGGCGCCCGTGGCAGCACCCGGCGACCAGGCAGCCGACCCGCCCGCAGGCCAGGAAGACGGCCAGCCCGGGCGCGGCCACGTCGAGCGAGGCGAGCACCGGCTGGCGGGCCAGCGCCAGCATCCCGGCGGCTGCCGCCAGCGCCGCCACCTCGGCGTGGAAGCACACCAGCCGGGCGTGCCCGGCCACCGCCGCCTCCGCCGCGGCCACGGCCAGCAGCGCGCCGACCATGGCCCCCGCCAGCGCCAGGACCAGCCACCCGGGGCGGCCGGCCGCCCGGGCCAGGGCCAGCGTCCAGCCGGCGGCCAGGACCAGCCCGGCGGCCCCGCACACGGTGAACCCGGACCAGCGCCCGCCCGGCCCCACCCGCACCCAGCGCTCCGGGAGCCGGCTGGCCGGCCCGTGTGCGTGACGAGCGTCCACAACCGCCTCCGCTGCCGCTCCACCACCGACCGTCGCCGATCCGGCCCACCCCGGGCAGTGCCGCCGGTGAGGCCGGAGGGGCAGATCCGCGTGCCCGATCGGGCAGCCCGGCAGGCGGGATGCCGCGGAGGGTGGGCCGGTTGCGCGAGCGTGGAGGCAGGACGCAGCGAGCGAGGTGCGCGTGAGCCAACTGGCGACCATCGACCGGCGGGCGGCGACCTGGGGTGTCATCGCCGTGCTCGTGGCGCTGGCGATCGCCGTGCTCGGCAGCGGCAATCTGCGCTGGTTCGACGCGGCCCTGGTCGGCTACCTGTTCGGCACCCTCTTCGCCATCTTCGCCGTGGTCTACCGCTACCTCATCTGGCTGCGGCGGCCGCCCACGGCCCGGCTCAACCGCCGGGGCTGGGAGGCGTTCCGCCGGCCCGGCCGCCGGGGCCGCAACGCCGCGGCCCTGCCCGGCCTGGTGGTGACCAACCTGGCGCTCCAGTCGTTCATCCGGGGCCGCTCCAAGCTGCGGTGGCTGGCCCACCAGCTGATCTTCTGGGGCTGCGTGCTCGCCGGCCTGGTGACGTTCCCGCTGGTCTTCGGCCTGCTCCACTTCCAGTCGGTGGGCCAGAACGCCCGGGAGTACCAGGCGTTCGGCGGCAGCCTCGGCACGTTCACCTTCGACAGCCGCAGCGTGTTCGGCTGGATCGTCTTCCACCTGCTCGACATCGCCGCCGTCCTCGTGCTGGCCGGCGTGTTCGTCTTCCTCGGCCGCCGCCTGCGCGACCCGGGGGCGCTGGCCACCGAGCGGTCGAACGACTTCCTCGCCCTGGCCGGCCTGTTCGCGGTGTCGGTGACGGGCCTGGCGTTGACCGCCTCCAACCTGTGGATGGACGGCCGCTTCTACGTCTTCCTCACCACCATCCACGCCATCACGGTGATCCTCGGGCTGATGTACATCCCGTTCGGCAAGCTGTTCCACATCTTCCAGCGGCCGGCCAACCTCGGCGTCGCCTACTACAAGCGCGAGGGCGTGGCCGGCCCCCAGCAGGCCTGCGCCCGCTGCGGGGACGAGTTCGCCTCGCAGCTCCAGATGACCGACCTCAAGGAGGTGCTCCCCCAGGTGGGCTTCGACTACTCGGTTCCCCACGGCGGCGGCAACTACCAGGACCACTGCCCGCGGTGCCGGCGGGCGCTCGTGGCCCTGGCCCAGTCGCGGGCGGTCGGAGGCTTCGGCTGATGGCCCGTCCCCCGGTCAGCGAGGAGGAGCTGGTCGCCCGGTACGGCCCCCACCTCAACCAGGCGCCGCCCGGCGGGTGGAACGCCGGCATCGAGGCCGACCGCGAGGTCCACACCCACTGCTGCTTCTGCGGCCAGCAGTGCGGGATCGTCCTGAAGGTCCGCGACGACGAGGTCGTCGGGTTCGAGCCGTGGTACGAGTTCCCGTTCAACGAGGGCAAGCTCTGCCCGAAGGGCGTCAAGCGCTACCTCCAGAACGCCCACCCCGACCGGCTGCTCGACCCGCTGGAGCGCGACCCGTCGGCGCCGGGCGGCTTCCGGACCGTGACGTGGGACCACGCCCTCGACCGCACGGTGGCCGAGATCCGCCGCATCCAGGCCGAGCACGGCAACGACGCCTTCGCCATGCTGTCGGGTGTCTCGCTCGACAACGAGAAGTCGTACCTGATCGGCAAGTTCGCCCGGCTGGCCCTCGGCACCGCCAACCTCGACTACAACGGCCGGCTCTGCATGGTCTCGGCCGGCGTCGCCAACAAGCGGGCGCTCGGCATCGACCGCGCGTCGAACCCGTGGAGCGACATCCCCCTGGCCGACGTCGTGTTCGTCATCGGGGCCAACATCGCCGAGTGCGCCCCCATCACCACCAGCTGGATCTGGCGGGCCCGGGACAACGGCGCCAAGCTCATCGTCGCCGACCCCCGGGTGACGCCGACCGCCCGCACCGCCGACCTGTTCCTCGGCCTGCGGCCGGGCACCGACTCGGCCCTGCTGGGCGCCATGCTCCACGTGCTGATCGAGCGGGACTGGCTCGACCACGACTTCATCCGCGACCACACCGCCGGGTTCGAGGAGGCGGCCGAGGCCGTCCGGGACCACACGCCGCAGTGGGCCGAGGGGATCACGGGCGTCCCCGCGGCCCGCATCGAGCAGGCGGCCGAGTGGTGGGGCACGTCCCGGACCGGGATGCTGATGCACGCCCGGGGCCTCGAGCACCACAGCAAGGGCGTCGAGAACGTGTGGGCCTGCATCAACCTCGGCCTGGCCACCGGCAAGTACGGCAAGCCGGGCTGCGGCGTCACCACCATCACCGGGCAGGGCAACGGCCAGGGCGGCCGCGAGCACGGCCACAAGTGCGACCAGCTGCCGGGCAACCGCGACATCACCAACCCCGAGCACCGGGCCTACGTGGCCTCGGTGTGGGGGTGCGAGGTGGACGACATCCCCGGCAAGGGCCTGACCGCCCAGGAGATCGTCGAGGCCATCCACCGGGGCGAGATCAAGGGTCTGCTGTCGATCTGCTTCAACCCGGTCGTCTCGCTGCCCGACACGACGTTCACCAAGGAGGCGCTCGACAAGCTGGAGTTCTACGCGGTCATCGACTTCTTCCTGCCCGAGACCGGCTTCCACGCCGACGTCGTGCTGCCCGGGTCGCTCCACGAGGAGGACGAGGGCACCTCCACCACCGTCGAGGGCCGGGTGGTGAAGCTCAACCCGTCCAAGACCCCGCCCGGACGGGCCCGGCTCGACTGGGAGATCATCTGCGACCTCGCCGGCCGGCTGGGCAAGGGCCACTACTTCCCCTACGACAACCCCCAGGAGATCTTCGACGAGCTGCGGGTGGCGTCCAAGGGCGGGGCCGCCGACTATGCCGGCATCACCTGGGAGCGCATCGAGGACGAGCTGGGCGTGTTCTGGCCCTGCCCCGAGGAGGGCCACCCGGGCACGCCCCGGCTCTACGAGGGCGGCCGCTTCCCCACCCCGGACGGCCGGGGCCGGTTCAACCCCGTCCGCTACCGCCCGCCGGCGGAGGTGGTCGACGACGAGTACCCCGTGTGGCTCACGACCGGGCGGGTGGTGAGCCAGTACCTGTCGGGGACCCAGACCCGGCGCATCGGGCCGCTGGTCGCCCAGTACCCCGAGCCGCTGTGCGAGATCCATCCCCGGCTGGCCGAGGAGCTGGGCGTCGCCACCGGCGACGTCGTGCGGGTCACCTCCCGGCGGGCCTCGATGACCCTGCCGGCCAAGGTGGTCGCCACCATCCGGCCCGACACCGTGTTCATCCCCTACCACTGGGCCGGCGACCGGGCGGCCAACCAGCTCACCAACCGGGCGCTCGACCCGCTGTCGAAGATCCCCGAGTACAAGGTGTCGGCGGTGCGGGTCGAGCGGGTCGGCCCGCCCGGCACGGCGGTGGTCGACGAGCGGGACATGGACCTCGTGGAACGGGAGGACGGCTGATGGTCAGCGTGCCGGTGTCGATCGGCGTCAAGCGCAGTCCCGCCACCCGCCCGGTGGCCGGGGCGTTCGGCGACAGCATCTTCGTCATCGACCAGAGCCGCTGCATCGGCTGCAAGGCCTGCGTCCAGGCCTGCGAGGAGTGCGGCACGCACCGGGGCACCACGATGATCCACCTGGAGGAGATCGACCGGGCGGCCACCACCCAGACGGCCCCGATGGTGTGCATGCACTGCGAGGACCCGACCTGCGCCGAGGTGTGCCCGGCCGACGCCATCAAGCAGAACGAGGACGGCATCGTGCAGTCGTCGCTCAAGCCCCGCTGCATCGGCTGCTCGAACTGCGTGCTGGCCTGCCCCTTCGGCGTGCCCAAGTACGTGTCGGCCTACGACCAGATGATGAAGTGCGACATGTGCTACGACCGCACCTCGGTCGGGCAGAAGCCGATGTGCGCGTCGGTGTGCCCGAGCGAGGCGCTGTGGTTCGGCACGCCCGAGGAGTTCGCCGCCGGCCGCACCGGGACGCTGGTCAACGAGTGGTGGTTCGGGAGCCAGTACGTCGCCACCAAGGTGCGGGCGGTGGCCCACGAGCCCGGCGCCATCGACGTGCTGGCCGCCGAGGGCGCCCGGCCCTGGCAGGACGACCCGTTCGGCCTCGACGAGATCGGGGCAGCGTGACCCGGGTCCCGCTGCCCGATCCGGTGTGGCGGCAGGACTTCCCGCTCACCTCGGCGGGCGAGGACGAGGTGACCCGGCGCGAGTTCGTCCGCTACCTGGTGCTGGCCTCCGGCGGGTTCGCGGCCGGCAACGTGGGGATCGCCCTGTGGTCGTCGCTGCGGTCGATCAACGAGGGCGAGCCCCGGCCGATCGTCGCCCTCGCCGACGTGCCCGAGGGCACGGCCCACCTGTTCGACTACCCGTCACAGGCCGACCCGGCCATCCTGGTCCACCTGCCGGGCGGCGAGCTGCGGGCCTTCTCCCAGAAGTGCACGCACCTCGGCTGCGTCGTCTACTACCAGGCGGGCAAGGGGGAGATGGTGTGCCCGTGCCACGAGGGCCACTTCTCCGCCACCACCGGCGACGTGCTGGCCGGGCCGCCCCAGCGGCCGCTCGGGCGCATCGACGTCGAGGTGCGGGACGGCACCGTGTGGGCGCTGGCCGCCGAGGGCGAGGGCGAGGAGGCGCACCGATGACCGGCACGCCCACGATCCCGCCCCGGGACCTGCCCCCCCACCGCGGCGGTCCCCGCCGGGCCCGGGCCCGCCGCGAGGTGCCCGCCGCGCTCGGCGTGTTCGTGGTCGTGCTGCTGTCGCTCCAGGTGTTCCTGCTGACGGTCGGGCTGGACGCCCTGCTGGCCGACGACGACGGCCTGGCCTGGGTCACGGCCGGGCTGTCCCTGCTGCTGGCCGCCGGCTCCGCCGCCTTCTACCGGTTCCTGAAGTGACGGTCGACGAGGAGCCCCGGCGGCCGGGGCCGATCGGCGGCGACATGGCCGCCATCGTGTTCGGCCTGGCCCGCCGGGCGCGCCTCACCTCCCTGGTCGAGCGGTACGACTCCACGCTGATCCTCGGGCTGTTCGCCTTCGTCAACGGGCTGATCGCCATCGGGATCATGGCCTTCGTCGCCTTCGTGACCGGCCAGCCGTTCGTGTTCCCGTCGCTGGGGCCGACCGCCTTCCTGCTCTTCTACACGCCGCTGCTGGCGGCGGCCTGCCCCCGCAACACGGTGTGCGGGCACGCCATCGGCGCCGCCGCCGGCTACCTGGCGTTGGTGCTCTTCGGGCTGACCGACGCGGCGCCGGCGCTGGCCACCAGCGTGACCGGGGCCCGCGTCGGCGCGGCCGCCCTGTCGCTCGGGCTCACCAGCGGCGCCATGGTGTGGGCCCGGGTGCCCCACCCGCCGGCCGGGGCGACGACGCTGATCGTGTCGCTCGGCATCTTCCACGAGCCGAAGCAGCTGGCCGTGCTCATGCTGGCGGTCGTGCTGCTGGTGGTGCAGGGGTTCGTCATCAACCGGCTGGCCGGGATCCCTTACCCGGTCTGGTCGCCGCGCCCGGCCGACGGGCCATGAGCGCGGCCAGCAGGGCGAGGGCGGCCTTCACCACGACCCCGGGATCTCGACGACCTCGCGGTAGGCCACGACCGTCGAGGACGCCGCCGTGCCGTGGTCGTCGACCGTGACCGGCTCGGCGTCCTCGATCACCACCCGGCGGTCGGCGCCGCTGGTGGGCAGGTCGACCACGCCCGTGTAGACCGCGGCGCCCGTGGCGGACGCCGGGGAGAGGACCACGGTCGCCACGTCGTGCCAGCGGAGGTCGGGGTCGCTGACCCCGGTGTCCGCCTCCTGGGTGATCACCCGGACCTGGTTACCGGCGGCCAGGCCGGACAGCCGCACCGACGCCCGGCCGGCGCCGGGCGCCACCTGCGCCACCGTCACCTCCCGGAGCGCCCCCAGGCGCACCGGGGCGACCTCGACGGTGGGCGACAGGTTCAGGCCGGGGACGGCGTTGGGCTGGTAGCGGCACACCGCCAGCTGGACGAACGGCCGGTAGCCCACGTCGTCGCCGGCGTCGACCAGCACGTCGGCCATCCACAGCTTGCGCTCGGGGTCGAACGTCACCTCGTAGCCGGCCACGTCGAGGTCCCCGTCGAGCACCCCGTCGGGGAACGCGGCCAGCGTCGGGTCGCCGGACGGCCCCGGCCCGTCGACGATCGGGTCGCGACCCCAACGGGTCAGGCCGTCGCCGACCGCCACGCCGAGCAGCTCGCCGGTGCCGCTGTCGAACCAGGGCCGGTCGAGGAGCAGGCGCACGACCCGGCCGTCGTGGCTGACGGTGATGGCGGTCTCCGTCGGCGTGACCGTCCGCTGGACCGCCGGGACGGCCGCGACCACGACGGGCGGGGCGGGGGCGGCCGACGCCGGGACGTCCACCGAGAACCGCTGTCCGTTCCTCGCCTCCAGCGACAGCCGGCTGACCGGGCGGGGGATGAACTCGACCCGGCACGGGGTGCCCGGAGGCAGCGCGGCGTCGTCGAGGATGGTGAGCGTGCCGTCGCGGGAGACGCGGAACTGCGTGCCCCGTGCCATCGTGGCGCCGTCCTCCCGGCGGGTGAGCACCACCGAGGCGGGCACCACGCCCTCGGCGTGCAGCGCCAGCGGGGCGGCCGGGTCGGCGGCGAAGTCGATCCGCTCGGTGAAGTAGCGGCTGAACCGGCAGAAGCCCTCGGCCACCACGTCGACCACCCGCCGCCGGGTGTCGCCCAGCTCCAGCGACGTGGCGTCCAGGCTCGGGGGGTCGTCGCCGTCGACCGGGATCTGCACGTCGGCCACGATCCGCTTGGTGACCTGGTCGACGGGCCCGTCCGTCGCCGGGTCGTCGACGGTGTCGACCCAACTGCTGCGCAGCACGGCGTGCTCGGTGGTGGGCCGGTGCACGGCCAGCGTGCCGCCGAGCACCACGTCGGTCTGCCCGGCCTCGGTCCGGTCGCCGGTCATCGAGCGGAGCCGCGGCGGGTCGATCGGCAGCCGCACGGCGTGCACGAGGCTGATCGGCCGCCGGGGCGAGATCGCCTGGTTGAGGCCGCGGCGGGCGGCGGCCCGCGCCGCGGGGTCGAGGTCCTGGGCCAGCGCCATGTGATCGATCAGGTCGGGCGCCGGCGCCGAGGCCAGCTCGGCGGTCGCCACCGTGCCCGGGGGCAGCTCCACGGTCACCCGGCGGTCGGCGGCCGAGGTCGTCGGGGCGCCGGTGCCGGCCCGCAGCTCGAGCTGGGCCGCCTCGACGTCGGGCCAGGTCCCGTAGGACACCAGCTCGGGGTCGGCGGGCACGCCGCCCGGCAACCCGATGAGCGCGGCCCGCCGGGCCACGGGGTCGGCCAGGTAATCGACGGGTGGCTTGAGCGGGCCCTCGGTCACCTCGTCGCCGACCAGCGCCCCGCCGGCCACCAGCTCGCCGGTCTCGGGGTCGACGAGGGTCTGGTCGGACAGCGACACGGCGTCGCGGGCGACCAGCAGCTGGTAGGACTCGGGCGTCTTGTCGTTGCCGCCGCCCGGCAGGTCGTGGCGCTCCAGCCGGCTCTGACTGATGCGGGGCGGGAACAGCAGGCGGTCGGTGGGCGCGATGTCCGAGGTGGGCTGGTCCAGCTCGCTGCGGATGACCAGCACGTCGGGGAGGTCGCCCACGCCGGGGTCGGGCCGGGACGCCCGCCGCACCGGCAGCGGCGGCACCAGCGGCGCCAGCCGGCCGAACTGGGTGGGCGGCGCCTCGCCCCCGGGCGGCGGCACGTCGGCCAGCGCCGGGCCGTTGCCGGCCAGGTCGACGCAGCGGGCGCGCAGCTTGTAGGTCCGCCCGTAGCGCAGCTTGGGCAGCGTGCCCGGCACGTGGGCGTACTCGACGCCCACGCGGGCGGGGCCGTCGCCCGGCCCGTTCGGGGTCCGCGCCACGACCTCGCCGGCGCCGGTCGAGCTGGCGCCGACGCGGGGGGTGGAGAGGCTCCACCCTCCCCAGGTCACGACCTGGTCGTCGACCCGCCAGGCCGTCGTGTCCCGGGCCTCGACCTTGGGCGCCGGCTTGCTGCCCTCCTGGTGGTAGACCACCCCGCTGCCCCCGGTCACGTGCTGCTCGGTGCCGTCGGTGCTCAGCGCGATCGACCCCCAGCCCTCGTCGGGTGGCGGCAGCACCGTGAGCTTGGTGTTGCGGGGGAACACATAGCCGTCGGGTACCTGGCGGTCGTGCAGCGACAGCCGGTCTGGCGCCACGTCGTCGGCCACGTCGCAGCGGTAGCCGGCGGTGACGTCCTCGGCGAACAGCTGCGGCGGCACGGCGTTGGGCGTGCTGGTCAGCCAGGCGTCGATGCCGTCCTCGATCTGGCGCTGGCGGGCCAGCCGGCGCCGCAGGACGTCGTCCAGGTCGCCGCACACGAGCGAGAGGCCCCCCTCCAGCAGCGCCGGGACCTCGATGCCGGCGTCGGGGTCGGAGGCCGCCGCCACCGCGTCGGCCATCTGGCCGACCTGGGTGATGGCGTTGAGCCGGTCGAGCTGGGCGACCGCGTACTTGGCGCCGCCGAGCGCCAGCCAGTCGGTGACCCGGAACTCGGGCTGGTCGACCCTGGCCTTGAACGCGCCGTCGACGGCCACCCGCATCGGCACCTCGTCGTGCGGCGTGAGCCCGACCTTGGCCGGCCAGGTGGTGCGCACGGCGATCGTGGTGACGGGGGCCCCGCCGGGCGGCAGGGTGATCTCCAGGTCGAACACGAGCCCCAGCCCCCGCATCAGGAACGGGTGGGCGCCGAGCGCGCCCAGCTGGTCGTGGAACTCCTTGGACGGTGCCCCCGGGGTCTCGCCGTCGCCGACCTGGCCCATCCAGTCCTGCGCCGCCGGCAGCACCGTGTCGAGCAGCGGGCCCGCCGCCGCCCGCACCTCGGCCCGGGTGGCGCGGCCGCCGCCGACGGCGGCCCGGTCCCGCGCCAGGGCCATCACCTGCTCGGACAACTCGGCCGAGTCGATGGCCGTGAGGTCGAGGCGCGACCGGTCCCGGAACGTGTACGGCGCGACCGGCACGGCCCGGGGGTCGCCGAAGGTGGCCCGCCACACCCGGGGGTCGACCGGGGGCGACACCACCGTGGTGGTGGCGCCGGGCCGCACCTTGCCGTTGACGAGGGGCGTGAACGCCAGCGGCGGGCCGCCGGCCACGAACGCGCCCCAGTCGGCGACGTCGGGGTAGTCGGCGAGCGCGCCCGCCTCCCGCAGCCGGGGGGACAGGTGGACGGAGAGGAACAGGGTGGCGCCGCTGCGGCCGTTGGGCAGCGGGGTGACGACGAGGTGGTGCACAGGCATGTCGGGGTCCCTTTCAGGCGAAGGCGTCGCAGTACTCGTCCCAGACGTCCTCCGGGGAGTAGCGATCGACGAACGATGATCCGGCGGTGGCGCGGGCGGCCCGGGCGTTGCCCTGGCCGTCGCCCATCTCGATCTCCTGGCGGCCGATCGGCACCGACCCGCCGGCGGCCTTGCCGAGGAAGGTGTCGACGCAGTAGTTGATCGTGCCCTTGAGCACCATCACCTCGGTGGCCGACTCGTAGGTCAGGCTGGCCACGATCGAGGCGCTGACCGAGACGAGGCCGAGCACGTCGATCGCGCCCTCCAGCGACACGGCGCCGGTGAAGGTCACCTCGCGGCCCGACAGCTTCCAGTCCGCCGCCAGGCGCAGGGTGAAGCTGGCGCTGGCGACGAAGATGTCGAAGTCGAGCATCTCCCAGTAGACCGACACCCCCATCGACGTGGTGGGCGGGACGGGCTGGTCCTTGCCGTTGAACGCCAGCGCCAGCTCGAGCCAGAAGGTGGCCCCGAACATCAGCACGTCGATGTCGATGGGGCTGGACCGGCGCCCGATCCCCACCGCCAGCGAGCCGTCGCCCTCGCCGAGGGGTAGGTCGAGGCCGAGCAGGACGGAGAAGTTCTTGAGCTCGGCCACGCCCAGCGGGACGTCGGGCACGGTGAGCGAGCTGTCCAGGTCGACGACGTCGCCCACGATCTTCAGGTCGACGTTCCCCATCCCCAGCTTGTCGACCAGGGCCATCAGCAGGGACAGGAGGCCGCTGAAGTCCCACGACCGGATGCTGGGGACGATGTCGGACGAGCCGTCCGAGCTGATCGTGCCGACCAGCGAGGCGAAGTCGGCCGTGACCACCGCCGGGTGCACCTCGGGCGGGAAGTCGAGGAAGAAGTTCTCCAGCCGCAGCTCGGTCTCGAACGACGCCTCGATGCTGTCGTCGAGGCTGGCCACCGTGGTCACGTGGAGGCAGCACGTGGTCTTGCCGGGGTCGGTGCGGAACCCGACCGCGTCGAGGTCGTGCAGCGTCGGGCAGAAGGTGTACTCGACGGTCACCGTGTTGCCGTCGACCGTGATCTCGGTGCCGGGCAGGCTGTCCTCGATCGTCTCGATCACGGCCTCCAGCAGGATGTTGCCGATGATCTTGGAGGCGTCGCCGAGCAGCTGGTCGACGGTCCAGGTATCGGTGGGCGAGTCGATGTCGAGGCTGGCGCCGACGGTCTGGTTGAAGACCTCGGCCACCATCTCGTACTGCGCCACCCCGCCCACCGGGCTGTCGCCACCGATCAGCGACGTCACCCTCTCGGCCAGATCGAGGAACGCCAGGTCGAAGTTCCCGGTGAGGTCGTTGCCGGCCTGGAGCCAACGCTCGTGGAGGGTCGCCCGGACGAGCTGGCCGGTGGCGCCGGTGGGCGAGCCGACCTGTTCGTGGACGACGTCGGCGTCCTCCAGCGCGCCGAAGACCGCGGGCGAGCGCGCCGCCTCCAGGTCGGCCGCCGCCGTGCCGTCCGCGGGCCCCTCCCAGGCCAGCCGGAACCGGTGGGTGGCCCGGGACGGCCGGCCCCCGCCGACCGGGTCGGCGTAGGCCACCCGCTGGCCGCCGAGGTCGACCTCGCGGCGGGACAGGCGGTCGACGGCGGCGGCGATGGCCCCTGCGGGGGAGCCGTCGGCGCCGGTCTCGTAGGCGTGGTCGTCGTCGATGAACGTGGCCGGGAGCGAGAACGCCACCGTCTCGCCGGCGCGGTCGGTGCAGTGGTAGTCGACGACCAGGTCGGCGCCGCCGTCGGTGGCCACGACGTCGGACACCCCGTCGACGCCGGTCAGTGGGACCAGCTTGACCGGCGTCGTCTCGCTGGTGGTGGCGGTCAGGCTGACCAGCGGCAGGCCCCGGCCGTCGTCGCGGGCGCCGGTCCGGTCGCCGGCCACGGTCGGCTCGACGATGGTGAGGAAGCTCTGGACCCGCAGGGCGGCGGCCTGCTCGCCGTCGGTGTCGTCGACGATCACCCGCTCGGACGTCTCGGCGATCGCGGCCCGGTGCCCGAACGGCAACAGGTAGCCGAGGGCCTGGACCTGGACCTTCACGTCCCGCCCGGCCGCCATGGCGTGGTCGTAGAGCGCGACGCCGAGGTCGGCGGCCCACTCGCCGTGGAGGGCTGCGGTGGCGCCCGAGGAGGACAGCCACAGCCGCCGCGCGGCCAGCGGCGCGACCTGGGTGGTGTTGTCCACGATGGCGGCCCGGTCGTCCGCGTCGGGCAGCGGGTTGTCCTGCTCCGTGAGGAGGTCCTCGGCGGTGGCCTGGATGGCGGCCAGCTCGACGGTGCCCGGCTCCCCGCCCGCCGGCTCGACGCGGGCGGTCCACACCTCGACGGTGGGGCCGGCGGCGACCGGCAGGCGGGGGGCGGCCAGCCGGGCGGCGGACACGGGGCTGAGCCACAGGCCGGTGGGGACCTCCAGGGCGGTGACCGTGCCGTCGGGGGGATCCTCGGACGCCTGTCCCGTCAGCCCCGCGGTGGCCTCGGCCGCGGCCAGGATGCCGTCGACCGTGAACGGGAAGGGGTCGACCACGGGCACGACCACGACGCTGGGGCCGGCGGCGACGTGGTCGACGCCCGCGACCGGCACCGCCTGGGTGTCGCCGAAGGCGGCCTCGGCGCTGTGCTGGGACCCGAAGGTGAGCCGCATCTGCGATTCGGGGCCCAAGGGACGCACCGTGTCGCCGTCGAGCTCGGCGGCGACCAGCTCGACCACGATGTCGAGCTGGTCCTCGCTCCGCACCAGCCGGCGCACGGTGACGTCCGTCTCGGCCCGCCCGAAGCTCTCTCGTACCTCTGTGCTGACCATGGGCGAGCACGCTCGGCGCCGGCCGTTAACCGCCCGCGAACGGGGCGGACCTCCCCGCCTACCAGGGGTCGCCGGGCCGATCGTCGCAGGTCAGGGGCAGGTCGAGGGCCAGGCCGGCGCTGGGGCCGAAGCGCAGGACCATCACGGCGTCGTCGTCGTCCGGGGTGGGCTCGCGGCCGGCGGGGCGCGCCACGGAGGTCGGTCCCCGCCAGCGCTCCCAGCCGAGCCGGGCGTAGAACCCGTGGCGCCCGGTGGCGAGCGCCCCCACCTCGGCGGCGCCCCGGACCAGCTCGCCGGCCCGGGCCATCACGGTCGACCCGACGCCCCGGCCCTGCCGTGCGGGCGCCGTGGCCACGGCCTCGACGTACCCGGCCCGCAGCGCCCGCTCGCCGGCCACCAGCACCCGCCCGACCACCGCGGCGTGGCCCACGACGCTGCGGTCGCCGTCGCCCCGGTCGTCGAGAGCGAGCACGTGCACCCCGCCGAGCGCGTGGTCCCAGTCGTCGTCGCCGAACTCCCCGCCGAACGCGTCGACCAGCAGCGCCCGGACCGCGGCCAGCTCGCCGGCCGTCAGCTGCCCGGTGGCGGCGGTGCGGATCTCCACTACGGCAACAGCCCGGCCACCACGGTGTCGGGGAAGTAGCGGTGGTGGCGGGCGCCGGTCACCTCGTAGATCGCCGTGCCCGTGCGGCCGTCGTCGGCGCGGAAGCGGACCTGGTTGAGCCCGCCCCGGTGGAACGGCTCGTAGGGCCGGTCGAAGGTGCCCTCGGCCTCGACCGCGATGCGGCGCCCGCCCTCGAGCGTGAACGTCGCCGTGCCGGCGATGCCGGCCACGTCCTCGCCGTTGGTGCCGTAGGCGGCCGGCCCGCCGTCGGCGCCCCGCCAGGCGAGCTCGTGGGCGAAGTCGACCACGGGCACCGGGTCGGACCCGTCGGCGCCGGCCCAGCAGCCGTCGGTGTAGACGCGGGCGCCGTTGGCCAGCTCCCAGTGCCACACGCCGAGGAACCCGTCCTCGAACTGGAGCTGGAGCCACATCCACAGCGGGCAGCGGCCGTGGTCGCGCACGCCCCACGAGTGGTCGCGCTGGCCGGTCCAGCCGTCGACCTCCCGGGTGTCGCCGCCGACCGTGTAGGTGCCCGTGTAGCGGCCCGACTGGAGGATGTGCGACTGGTCCCAGACCAGGCCGTCCGCCGCCCGCATCGTGCCCCGCCGCAGCCCGTAGGCCCGGGTGCGGGCGGTGAAGGTGAGGTCGAGGCCGATCGCCGCCGCCTCGGGGTCGGCCCAGAGGCGCAGCTCCTTCCACGGCTCGACCACCTCGACGCTCGCCCCCGACACCGCGGTCGTGTGGGGGTCGCCGTCGTCGGGGCGGGCGAGCACGCCGAGGATCTGCTCGCCGCCGACCCGGCCCATCTGGAGCGAGTCGACCAGCGCCGCCGCCGGCCGGTGGGCCATGGTGAAGAACACGACGTCGCCGTCGCCGGCGGGGTCGTGCAGCTCGAAGAAGTAGCTCTCCCGCCAGTGCGGGTGGGGCGTGGCCACGGCGGCCAGCGGCTCGGGATGCTGGTGGACGAACTGCTCGTCGGCGGGCGTGAGCGGGGCGGAGGCCGGCATGCGCCGAAGCTAGCGACCGGTCCCGGGGCGACGCCGCTTCGGTCCCGGGCCGGACTACACAGTGCGTGCCCCGATCGAGCCAGTGAGGAGCGACGAAGCCCCGTGAGCACCACATCGAGCGCGGACCCCGCCCAGCTCGAGGCGGCGGCCGCCGCCGTCCCCGGCGATGTCGCCTCCGGGCTCCAGTGGGAGCCCGACACCCTGGCCGACCTCCTCGCCCGCTTCGCCCGGGGCGAGCAGGTCCCCGAACGCATCTCCGTCGACCCCCAGCACCACATGGACATCCTGCGGGCGGCGATCGGCGGGGGCGAGGGCATCGACGCCGAGCTCGTGCGGGTGGCCGCCGCCTTCCGCACCGCCGGCAACGGCGCCACCCGCCCGCCCGGGTTCGTCGGGCCGTGGATGCCGCCCCGCATCCTCAGCATGGACGACGCCGCCCTCCAGTCGGCCGTGTCGGCCTGGCTGGGCCCCACCACCGCCGACGTCTCGTTCCGCAAGGGCGCCGGCGGCGCCTGGGAGGTCCGGGGCCCCGACGGCAACTGGTTCCGGATGGTCGACAGCCCGCCGCCCGGCGCGCTCCCGCTGGCCCAGGTGGAGAAGACCGTCGACTTCGCCAACCCCGACTTCGGGATGGTGCTCAGCGCGTTCATCCTCATCGGGCTCACGGGCGGGCAGACCCAGCCGATGGACCGGGCCGCGCCCCGCGAGGCGTACCAGTACGTCCACTTCGACGACCAGGGCTACCCGGTGGCCGGCCCCGAGGTCGCCGGCCTGTCCCAGCCGGTCCGGCCGCCGGTGCTGGGCGACGCCAGCGTGAGCAAGATCGAGGCCATCGGGATGGTCCAGGGCGGCCTGGCCGAGGCGGCCAAGGGCATGTCGGCCCGCAACGCCAGCATGGTCCACACCCAGACGACGTTCTACGTCGACCCCCGCACCAACCAGCGGGTGGCCGTCGTCGACGGCGCCCAGATCCGCTACGACAACGACACCAACGACGCCATCGTCACGTCGGGCCGGCTGCACGTCGACGGCCGGGGCCGGCCCAGCCTGGTGGCCCGGCCCGACACCAACACGAGCAGCCAGCCGTCGATCGGGCCGTCGACCACGCTGCGCATCCCGGCCAAGGAGGACTGATGGGGATCCCCGAGGAGGACCGGGTCCAGTTCCCGGTGGCGGTGGCCGGCCAGCTGGCCGACGAGCTCGACAAGCTGGCCGGGCTCCTCGACCGGGCCAACCAGGCCCGGGCCGACGCCGGCAACCGGGTGCCCGACTACCGCGGCGCGTTCGCCGACGCCTACCACCGCCGGCTCGGCACCCACCTCACCGCGTCGGGCGACACGGTCGCCCGCTACCGGTCGGTCGCGGCCCAGCTGCGGGCGGCCGTCGACCAGCACCACCGCGACCGGGCCGCCGAGAACCGGCAGTTCAGCGCCTCCGGTTAGCCCGTGGCGCGCCGGCGGTCGAGAACGTCGAGCACGGTCGCCGCCGTCTCGCGCACGCGCTCGTCCTCGTCGGCGACGGCCAGTCGCTCGATGTCGGGCCGCAGCTCGGGCCATCCGGGCACCGACGCATCCAGCACCGCGGACATGCGCACCAGCGCGTCGGCGTGCCCGAACCCCTCGCGGTAGAGCGCGACCAGCGCCGGGTCGGCCGTCTCGGGCGACAGGGCGGCGAGCAGCCCCAGCAGGCGGACCAGGTGGTCGCGAGACTCGACGGCGGCGAACAGGCCCGGCATGTCCTCGGGCGCGAAGGTCGGGATGACGGCCCGCAAGCGGGCGGCGACGTCGTCACGGTCGGGCCCGGTCACCATGAGTTGCACCACGTGCAGGGCGGGGTCGTCGAAGATCCGGACGAGCGCGCCTGGGAGCCGCCACGAGGCCAGGAAGCCGTCCTCGGGCTCTTCGGCAGTGACGTCGAGGCCGGACAGCGCGACCTCGACCTGGCGGGGCTCGACCGGCGCCCGCGGGACCAGGAACACCTCGTCGCTCACGGCGCCTCCCCGGCCCCGGCCCCGGCCGGCCACATGGCCTGCCGCAGCTGGTGCACGAGACGGTCGCGCAGGTGGGTGCGGATCCACGTCACAACGTCGTCATCGGTAGCGAACAGCAGGCCCTCAGTCTTCACCAGCATCTCGATGTAGGCGATCGCCATCTTCACCTCCCGCTCGAGATGGACACCGAGATCTCGGACCTGGGCCGGCGCGCGCAGCTCCGGGTCGATCCGCGTGTAGCCGGCGTGGGTCGTGGCGCGCTTGGGCGCCATGGGGTTGAGCTCGGTGATCACCTCGCTCGCAGGCAGATCGCCGCGTCCCAGCATGCTGATGCCCATGAACGACGTGGCCATGGCCGCAGGATGCCGACCCGGCTCCACCGCCATCATGAGGCGGGTGAGTGCGACCACCCGGCGCTGGCGCACGAGGCCCTTCTTGCCCCCCTCGAAGGCCGCGTGGACCGGGGTCTCGCCTCTCATGACGGACTCCATCGCGACGCGGATGTCCGCGTCGCTCATCCCCGACGCCCGCAGGTCCGCCAGGCCGCGCTGGATGCCGGGGGCGTAGTCACCGCCTCCCCCCGTGCCGTAGGTCTTCACATGGCCGGGGGCGCTCGAGTAGGTCTGCTTCTCCTTCACGACGACGCCCGGGGCACCCTCGATGTGCTCCTTGACCCCCGCCGCACGCGGGGCGCCGCCGGACAGGGCCGCGGCCTCGCCCGCCATCGACTGGGACTCCCTCGGGCTCTGTTCGGTGCCGGCCCCCGCGGCCCGAGCGGCCCGGATGCGCTCGACCTCGCCCCGGACGACAGCGTCGTCCATGAGCTGGCGGCCCACCTCGTTCAGGATCTCGTGGAGGCTGCCACCCGCCTTCCTGACCCCGTCGGCCACCACCTGCGAGGGGTTGACCACCGCGGTGATCTGCGGCGTGTGCCCGCCGGACACGGTGAGGGCGCTCAGCCGGTAGCGCAGCCGGTACCAGGCCAGCTGGGCCTTGAGCCGCAGCGACGACGCGCCCCGATGGAGCAGGCCGACGACCGGCGGGCGGATGGCGGCCACCGCGGTGTCGAGCCGGGCCTGCTTCTTGGCCTGGTCGTCCGGGTGCTTGTCCTTGCCCTTCTTGTCCGGCTTGCCCGACTTGCCCCGGCGCAGGCGGTCCCGGATGCGGTCGCGCACGCCGCGGACCTTGTCGGCGATCTTCTTCCCGATCCCCTTGAGCTTGGCCCCCACCTTGGACATGACGGCCTTGAGCCGCTGGCCGATGCGCTGGGCGATCGAGCGGAGCTTCTGGCCCACCTTGCTGGCGCCCTTGGCCAGCCGGGCGATGAGGAAGTTGGCCAGGAAGTCGAGGACGACGGTGGCGGCCGCCGCCACCAGCTCGGCGAACTGGGGCCCGGCGTTGCCGCGCCGGACCGCCCGCAGGAAGGCGAAGAAGCGCTCGAACGCCTGGAGCATCCGGCTGGCCGCCCCCCAGGCCGCCTGGAGGCCCTGGATGATCAGCATCACGGCGGCGGCCGCGGGGACCAGCAGCGAGACCAGCTTCTCGATGAGCAGGGCGATCAGGGCGGGCGGGATGGCGGCCTTGATGCCCTCCCACACCATCGAGCCGATCTTGGCCAGGGTCAGGCCGCCCTTGACCAGCAGGTTCCACACGGCCTTGCCGACGCCGACGACCTGCTCGACCTTGTCGTTGAACCAGCTCTTGACCGCGGTCTTGAACGCCTTCCACAGGTGGTTGCGGACGCCGTCCATGAGGGCCGCGCCCAGGTTGCGCAGCCACTGGGCCGGGCCGGCGGCGATGTCCCTGATCAGCACGGCGAACGTGCCGAGCATCTGGATGGCCGCCTTGACCTTGTTGATGATCCCCCGGACGACGGCGCCCACCACGCTGACCGCGGCGAGCAGCGCCTTCTCGGCGATGTCGAGGATGCCGTTGAGCGCCTTGCCCAGCAGGTTGAGCGCGGCGGTGACGCCGGCCTTGAGCTTCTCGGCCAGCTTGTTGATGGCGGCCTCGGCGGCCTTGACCCGGTTGCGGATGAAGCCGACCGCGGCGTCCCGCAGGCGGGGGAAGGCGGCCAGGGCGACGCTGGCGATGCCGACGAGCACGCTGCCGGCCGCCTTGACCAGGGCGACCGCCGCCTGGCGGGCCTTCTCGATGGCGGCGTGGGCCAGCTCGGTCGCCTTGGCCAGGGCGGCCTTGACCGCAGCCCGGGCGGCGGCGAAGGCGGCCTGGACGCCCTTCTTGACCGCGTCGAACAGGGCGGTGGCCTTGGAGGCCAGCCAGCCGAAGAACCCGCCGCCCGAGGACTCCTTCTTGCCCTTCTCCCGCTCGTGGGCCGCCTCCTCCTCACCCTTGCGCTGGGCGTCGGCGGCCTCCCGCTGGCCCTCGGCGTGATGCTGGGCGGCCTCGGCGTCGCCCCGGGCCTGCTCGCTCGCCACGTCGGCGTGGGCCTGGGCACGGGCCTGGCCGGCCTGGGTGCGGGCGGTGCCGACGACCTCGGCCTGCTGGGCCCGCCACTCGGCCCGCTTGCCGGACACCTCGGCCCGGGCCTGGGTGCGCTCGTCGGCCTGCTCGGCGGCGTTCTCCTGCTCGAGGCGGGTCATCTCCTCCTCGCCCCGCCGGCGCTCGTCGCCCTCGGCCCTGGCCCGGTCGGAGCGGGCGGTGGCCATGAGGCCGGTCCCCTGGGCGACCGCCCCCTGGATCTCCGGGCCGTGCTCCTGGTGGGCGATGATCGACGCGGCCTCGTCCTCGGTCGTGCCGCCCTCGGCCCCGGCCCCGCCGCCGCCCGCGCCACCGCCGTCCGCGCCGACCGCCGTCCCACCGCCGGCCCCGCCTCCCGCGCCGCCGTCCCCGCCGCCCGCGCCTCCGCCGTCGTCGCCGCCGGCGGACACGTCGGCCCGCAGGGTCTCGGGCGGCACGGTCGGGTAGAGCTCGTCCTCGCCCATCGGCTGGGCGGCGTCGGCCGAGGCGTGGCCGGCCGCCGTGGCCACGCTGGCCTCGCCCTCGGCGGCCTGGGCGTCGACCGCCGCGGGGTCGGCGGCGCCGTCGAGCCGGACCCGGGGCGCCGGGTCGGCGGGGATCCGCACCTCGGGGTCGTGGGCGGGCAGCCGGTTGATGGCCGAGCGGATCTCCTGGCCGCCCTCCGCGCCCATCGAGCCCTCGGGGGTGGTCGCCACCTGGGGCGTGGGGGGTGCCGGTGGGGGTGCGGTCGGGACCTTGGGGTCGGGGGGCTTGGGCAGCGAGCGGTCGGCGCCGGCGGGCAAGGCGGTGGCGCCGGAGGGCCCGCCGCCGGGGGGCGGGGGGATGCGGTCGCTGGCCGGGCCGGGCACGACGCTGGGCGACCCGGCCGCCCGGGCCCGCGTGGGCGGGTCGGCCGCCAGCGCGGACCGGGCCTCGCCGGCCTCCCGCTGGGCGGCGGCGCTGACCCCGCCGAGGGTGGTGAGGAGCTGGGCGGGTGGGAGCGACGCGGCCTGGCCGAGCCCGGCCTCGGGCGACAGGCCGGCGACGTCCGGCGGCGCCGGCTCGTCCTTCTCGGGGATGGCTCCGCCACCCCCGCCGCCACCGCCCCCGCCGGCCCCGGCGCCGGCGTCGTCGTCGCCGCCCTCGGCGATGCCCGCGTCGACCTCGGCGTTGGCCGCGGTCGAGACGTCGGCCTCGGAGGCGTCCGGGCCCTCGGCCCCGACCCCGGCCTCGGCGGCGGGCGCCTCGACCGGCGCGGGCTCGGGCCCCTCGGCCGACTCCTCCTCCCGGGTCTCGGCCTCGGCCTCCTGCTCCTCGTCCACCTGGGCCGCGGCCACGGCCGTGCCCGCGTCGGGCACGGGCTCCTCGCCGAGCGCACCGGCGGCCGGCATGCCGCCCGAGGGCAGATCCCCGTCCTGGGCGGAGGCGGGGGTCGGCCCCTCCGCGCCCGCGGGCTCGGGTTCGGGCGCGGCCTCGGCCTCGGCGGGCGGCGCCGGGGCGGGCCCGGCCAGCGACGAGTCGAGCTCGCCCAGCTCCCCGTCGGACGTCCCGGGCGCGGTCTCGGCCGCCGCGCCCCCGCCGTCGCCCCCGCCGCCACCCTCGTCCAGCGCGGGCGGCGCCGGCGCTCCGCCACCGGCGCCAGCCGGGGCCTCGAGCACGGGCGCGGGCACCGCCACGGGCGCGGGCGCCGGTCCCGGGCCGGCCGCCTCGCCGCCGCCGGCCCCGCCGCCGGGCTTGGGCGCCGGCCGCACCTGCGACGCCGGCACCGGTCGCGGCGGGACGTGCTCCGCCCCGTGACCGGCATGGGCGTGCGCGTGCGGCGCGGTGCCGGCGTGGCCGGTGCCGGCCCCACCGCCGTCGCCGCCCGGGGCGGAGGGCGGGGTCGGGGCCGTGCCGGCCAGGGCCTGGCCGGCGCCGTGGTCGGCCCGGGCCTCCACCGGCGGCGCGGCGTCCTCGTGGGCCGGGCCCGCCGGCTCGGTCCGGTCGGGCCCCGGGGTGGCGTCGGGGCGCCGCCGCTCGGGCCGCACGAGGCGCTGGACGGCCCGGTTGCCGGCGCTGCGCTGGAGGCGCAGCAGCGTGGCGGTGCCGAGGCGGCGTCCCGCCTCCGGCGCCCGCACCGGCGCGGCCACGGCCTCGGGTGCGGCGCGCTCGCGCTCGACCCCCGACGACCGGACCGCGATCGGGCGCCGGGCGCGATCCTCGTCACGCGACCGCGAGGTCATCGGCCCCCATGGTCGACGCCCGCCCGCCGGCCGCCACGGGCACCGGGGACAGACCTTCGGGCTACGGAGCGTGCCCGATCGGGCACGCGGACCCGGAGGCCGTCAGTCCGGCGGCGTCGGGGCCGGCACGACCTCGAAGTGCACGGTCCGGCCCGTCTTCGAGCGGCCCAGCCGGTGCATCAGCGGGACCGCCACGCCGTGGAGCAGCGGGTGCTTCAGCCGCAGCAGCCGGGCGGCCTCCCGGGCCTCGTCGCCCTCCAGCCGCCGCGCCCGCACCGCGATCGCAGGCCCGGTCGGGGCGCCGCGGGTCGTGCTCGGGGCGACCTCGGCCGTGGGGTCCCGCCGCAGCCGGCGGGTCTTGCCGGCCCTCTCGTAGCTGCGGAACACCGCCCGGTCGCCGTCGACGGCCAGGCTGACCGGCGTGGCCACCGGGGTCCCGTCCCGGCGGTGGGTGGTGACCAGCACGGTCTTCTGCGCGACGAACGGGACCAGCTCGGGCCTCGTCGCCGGCCGGACCACGCCGACGACGAAGCCGAGCTGGCGCAGCCGGATCGCCAGGGCCAGCGCCACCAGCACCGCCGCCCCGCCCAGCACCCAGGCGTCGGCGGCCCGGCCGCCGATGTCGTGGTCGAGGGCGTGGGCGGCGGCGTGGAGGGCGTCGGCCACCAGGAACCCGGCCAGCACGGTGGCCCGGGCGTCGCGCCACACGAGCGCGAGCAGCAGGCCGGCGCCCAGGCCGACCTGGAAGGCGCCGGCATCGTGGACGAAGTGTTCACTGGCGGCGAAGCGCACGGCGTCGGCGAACTGCGTCGGCCAGCCGAACGCCCACACCCCGAGGCCCAGCGTCGACAGGCCGGCCAGGGCCAGCACGGCGGTGACCAGCGCCTGGCCGCCGGCGCCCGGCCCGGCGGGGCGGGCGCCGGGCCGGGCGGTCGGCGAGGCGGCGGCGGGTGCGGCGGTGGGCAGGGACATGGCGGGACCTCGCTTCACTCGGTGGGCGGCGGGGCGGTCCGGTCGGTCCGGCGGGCCCGGAGCAGGGCCCAGGCGTCGGCGACCGGCGGCCCGATGTGCCGGAGCTTGTCGGGGTTGATCACCGACCGGACGGTCTGGACCGCCCCGTCGACGATGTCGAACACGAACACGTTGACCAGCCGGCCGTCGGGGTCGAGCACGAGGGCGCCGGGCTGGCCGTTGAGCTCCTGGGGCCGCACCTCGAAGCCCGCGAGCTGCCGCCCCACGTTGCCGAGCAGGCGGGCCACCCGGCCGGCGCCGACGATCGGCGTCGACCACTGGGGGGCCTTGCCGCCGCCGTCGCCGAGGAGGACGACGTCGGCCGCCAGCATCCCCTCCAGCCTCGCCACGTCGCCGGCCAGCAGGGCGGCCACGAAGCGGTCGGCGACCTCGCGGCTGGCCCGGCGGCCGGCGTCGAGGTGGGTCCGCTCGGCCTCGACCCGGCGCCGGGCCCGGACGGCGATCTGGCGGCAGTTGGCCTCGGTGCGGCCCACGATCTCGGCCACCCGGTCGTAGCCGTAGCCGAACACGTCGTGCAGCAGGAACACGGCCCGCTCGACCGGGTTGAGCGTGTCCAGCACGAGCAGGAAGGCCATCGACAGCGAGTCGGCCTGCTCGGCGTGGGCGGCCGGGTCGTCGGCGATGGTGCCGGCGCCGGCGTCGTCGCCGGTGAGCAGCGGCTCGGGCAGCCACTCGCCGACGTAGCTCTCCCGCCGCACCCGGGCCGAGCGCTGGAGGTCGATGGCCAGCCGGGTGACGACCGCGGCCAGGTAGGCCCGGAGCGACTCGACGGTCGTGCCCGCCCGCAGCGCCCGCTCGTAGCGGACGTAGGCCTCCTGCACGATGTCCTCGGCGTCGCTGACCGTGCCGAGCATGCGGTAGGCGATCGAGAACAGGTAGGGCCGCAGCGTGTCGAAGGTCTCGGCGTCCCCGCCCTGGTCGGCATGGGTCACGGTCGTCCTCCCGACATCGCTTCCTCCCATCGTCTACCCCAGAGACGAGACGGGCCCCACCGCTGTGACACACCATGTATCGGTGCGGGCCGGTCCCGCTCTGGTATCCGGGAGGGCGGAAGCCATGTCGTGCAGGGAACAGCAGGAGCTCGTCGAAGCGACGGTGATCGAGCGCGGGGGCTGGGCGCGGGTCCGGGACGGGCTCTACGCCGCCGCCGGGGTGGTGATCTTCGTCGCGCTGCGGATCGTCGACCTGGCCCAGACGGCGGCGCGGCTGCAGCCCCGCAAGCGCCCGCTCAGCCAGCAGGAGCGGGCCCTGCTGCGCCCCCTGTTCCGCGAGGCGCTGGACTACGACCGCGTCGCTGTCGTCGACGGCAAGGCGGGGCTGCTGACCCTGTCGGGGCGGGCGCTGACGATGGGACACACGATCTACCTGCCGACCTACCGCGAGAGCCTGCTCGTGCACGAGTGCGTGCACGTGTGGCAGTTCCGGCACATCGGGTTCCGCTACATCGGGAACTCGACGTTCCACCAGCTCGACAGCATGGCGTTCCACCGCTCGTACAAGCCCTACGACTGGCGGCCCCGCATCGACGCCGGCAGCGCGTGGTGCCGGCTGGCGAGCGTGGAGGCGCAGGCGCAGTTCGTGCAGGACGTGTACGACCGCGGGGTGTTCGACCCCGGCGATCCCGGGTCACCCGACGACGCCGCGCCGGGCGCGTTCTTCCGGGGCGGCGCCGCCGGGCACAACTCGTTTCGCGAGGGCTCGCGGGACTACTCGGCGCAGGCCAACGCGGCCTGGGCGATCATCCGGGCGTGAGGCTCGCCCCGCCCGCTCCCGCCGGGACCTTGCGTGGGACGTGGCGGGTGGGCGCCAGCAGCAGCCGCATCACCTTGTGGCCGACATCGGCGGTGGGCCCGAACATGAGCGGGCAGCCGCCGTCGATGACGGTGATCCCGTGGTCGCGGCCGTAGGCGGTCGCCCCGTCGCACACGCTGCCGCCGCCGAACGACCGGTGCATCCACGCGTGGCGGATGCCCAGCGCGGCGCACTCGCGCATGGTCCCCTCGGCGGCCTCGGGGCGGGTGGCGATGACGACGGCGCCGACGCCGCCGGGGATGGCGGCCAGGTCGGGATAGCAGGGGTCGCCCTCGACGGTCTCGGCGTTCGGGTTGATGGCGAACACCTGGTAGCCCCGGTCCCGCAGCCGGGTGTAGACGACGTTGGCCCCGTGGCCCTGCGGCGTCCGGGACACCCCGGTCACGGCGATGCGCGGCTGCGCCAGGAACTCGGCGGCCGCCTGCTTGACGCTCGGCATGATCGCTCCTCCTTGCTCGGCCGCGCGTCACGATGCGCCTGGTGCCGCCGTGGCACGAGGGCCGAACGACCCCTTGCCCGGGGGCGTCGGTCGGTCGCCTAGGAGCCGGGATACTCGTCGTCGCCGACGTGCTCGCCCCAGGAGGCGGCCCCCTCGGTCAGCGACAGGTGGGTCATCCCGTGGTCCGGCGCCGCGCCGTGCCAGTGCCACTCGTCGGCGGGGGTGAAGATGGTGTCCCCGACCCGGATCGGGAGGACGTCACCGCCCCGCGCCTGCACCAGCCCCTCGCCATCGGTGACGACGAGCGTCTGCCCGAGCGCGTGCGAGTGCCACGCGGTCCGCGCCCCGGGAGCGAAGTGCACGGCGTTCACGGCCAGCCGCGACGGCGCCCGCCCCTCCCCCACGGGATCGATCCACACGTCGCCGGTGAACATCTCGGCGGGCCCCTTCACGGTCGGCTTCCTCGGCTGGATCTCCATCACGCTCCTCCTCGTCCCCGCCCCGAGCGTACGAACCCGACCGCGCCCCCGCCCGGGCGGGCAGGATGAGCGGCATGCGTGTGGGGATTGCCGACCACTTCGGGTGGGCCGTGGCCGTGACCGTCGACGGCGAGCATCGGGTCGTGGACCGGCGGCGGATCGAGCTGGTCGAGCCCGGGGTCACGCCGGCGCCCATCCACTACGACCGCGGCCGGCTCGACGTCGCCGGGACCGTGGCATTGGTCGAGCAGGTGCGGGCGTCGGTCGGGCGGGCCACCGGGGCGGCGCTCGACGCGCTCGCCGGCGACCTGCCCGGGCCGGTCGTGTCGCTGTCGCTGCGGCACTGGCCGCCCGACTTCCCCACCGACATGGCCGTCCTGCGCCGCCCGCCCTACGAGGCCCGGGCCGACGCCGTCATGTACCGCCAGGTGCTGGCCGAGGCGGCCGAGGCCCGGGGCTGGGACGTCCACCTCTACACCGCCAAGGACGTCGCCGGCCGGGCGGCCGCCATCCTCGGCGACCGGGCCGACGAGGTCCTGCTCGGCCCCCGCACCACGCTGGGCCCACCCTGGACCAAGGACCACCGCACCGCCCTCGCCGCTACCGTCGTGGCCGGGGCCGACCGGGGGTAGCCGGCCGGCTACGGTGAACAGCCCGAACCACTCGACCAGCGAGTCTGCGGCCGGTGGGGCCGAGGAACTCGAGGGGCAGGTCAGGTCGCGGCGACGGCCCGGGGGGCCGGTTGGATGCCCGCGAACGTGCTGCGGTTGTTCCAGGTCGGGAACGCCCGGACCAGCCATGACGGGCCGTCGAGGCGGATGCGGGCGTCGCTGGTCGCCTCGGCCCAGGAGAGCCGGCCCGCGTGCCACTTCACGAACGCCTCGGCCTCGGCGGTCACGTAGAGGTCCTCGTCCAGGCCCGGGTACGTCTTGCAGATCTCGGTCTCCCCCCGCTCGACCAGCAGCCAGTACCGCTCGTGGGGCCGGAACCCGGTGAAGTCGAACCGGATGACCACGCGCCGGTCCGGGAGCCGGTCCCGGTGGAGCGCGTTGCACATCGACCACAGCGCCACGAACGGATCGAGGTTCTCGGGGGCGATGTCGAGCCAGCGTGCGCCCCACTCGCCGAGCGCCTGGCACACGCGGAACAGGTCGTCGCCGGACTCGGTCAGCCGGTAGCGGTGACCCCGCCCCTGCGCCTTCGGTGTCGAGGCGACGATGCCGAGGCGCTCGAGGTGGTCGAGCCGCTGGGCGAGCAGGGTGCGGGAGAGCCCGGGGGCGCCCTCCAGGATCGCGCCGAAGGTCTCGCAGCCGAGATGCAGGTTGCGGATGATCACCGGCGTCCAGCGCTCGGCGAAGATCTCCGAGCCGCGGGCGATCGGGCAGTACTGGCCGTAGGTCCGCACAGGTGCAGTGTCGCGGGCGTCCCGGCCGCCGTGAAGTCCAGATTCTTTACCTCGGAGTCCAGATCGCTGCCTACTCCGCGGCGCCCGCCGATGGTGCGATCGGCGCATCCACCGGAGGAGGAACGATGACCGCAGCGACCCTCACGCAGATCCCCGGGTTCCGGGGCGCCCTCGTGACCCCGGTCGACGAGGGCTACGACGACGCCCGGGCCATCTGGAACGGCACGGTCGACCGGCGGCCCCGGCTGATCGCCCGCTGCACCGGCACGGCCGACGTGGCCGCCGCGGTGCGGTTCGCCCGCGACCGGGGCCTCGAGATCGCCGTCCGGGGCGGCGGCCACAACGTGGCCGGGACCGCGGTGTGCGACGGCGGGATCGTCGTCGACCTGTCGGCGATGCGGGCCGTGGCCGTCGACCCGGCCGCCCGCACGGCCGACGTCCAGGGCGGCGCCCTGTGGGGCGACGTCGACCACGAGACCCAGGCCCACGGCCTCGCCACCCCCGCCGGCATCGTGAGCCACACCGGCGTCGGCGGCCTCAGCCTCGGCGGCGGCCTCGGCTGGCTCATGCGCCGGCACGGGCTCACGGTCGACAACCTCGTCGGGGCCGAGGTGGTGACCGCCGCCGGCGACGTCCTGCGGGCGTCGGCCGACGAGCACCCCGACCTGTTCTGGGCGCTGCGGGGCGGCGGCGGGAACTTCGGCGTCGTCACCTGGTTCCGGTTCGCCCTGCACCCGGTCGGGCCGACCGTGGTGGCGGGGCCCGTCTTCTGGCCGGCCGACGACACCGCCGACGTCCTGCGGTTCTACCGGGACGTCGCCGCCGGCGCCCCGGACGAGCTGGGGACCATCGTCCGGCTCGGCACGGTCCCTCCCCTGCCGGCCATCGCCGACGACCTGCACTTCCGGCCGGCGGTCGCGGTGTCCTGCTGCTACGCCGGGCCCGTGGACGACGGCCAGCGGGCCGTCCGGGCGCTCCGCCGGTTCGGGACCCCGCTGGTCGACCTGCTCGGCCCCAAGCCCTACGTCGACCACCAGCGCGGCATCGACGCCACCGTCCCCCACGGATGGCACTACTACTGGAAGGCGGCGGACCTCACGGGCCTGTCCGACCCGGTCATCGACGTCGTCGCCGAGCACGCCTACCGCGCGGCCTCGCCCCGGACGTACACGGCGATGTTCCACCTCGGCGGCGCGGTCGCCCGCGTCCCCCGCGACGCCACGGCCTACCCGGGCCGCGACGCCGCCCACAACATCATCGTCGACGCCGTCTGGCTGCCGGACGAGGACGACACGATCGGGACCGCCGAGGCGGCGTGGGCCCGGGCGTTCGTCGACGCCCTCCGACCCCACCACACCGGCGTCTACATGAACTTCCTCGACGCCGACGACGGCACCCGGGTACGCGACGCCTACCGCGGCGCCACCTACGAGCGCCTCGCCGAGATCAAGGCCAAGTACGACCCCGACAACGTGTTCCACCACAACCAGAACATCAGACCGACCGGCCGCACGGCCTGATGGGCCCGCCCCCCGCCGTCAGCCGCCCGCGGCGCGGTGGATGGCGCGGCGGATGCGCACATAGGTGCCGCAGCGGCACACGTTCTCGATTGCGTCGATGTCCGCGTCGGTGGGGTGCGGGTGGTCGGCGAGCAGCGCCACGGCCGCCATGATCTGCCCCGGCTGGCAGTAGCCGCACTGGGCGACGTCCTCGTCGATCCACGCCTGCTGGACCGGGTGGAGGGTGTCGCCGTCGGCCAGGCCCTCGATGGTGGTGACGCGGCGGCCGGCGCAGTCGGCGACGGGCACGGTGCACGGCTGGAAGGCGCCGCCGTCGAGGTGGCTGGTGCAGGCGCGGCAGACGCCCACGCCGCAGCCGTACTTGGGGCCGGTCACGCCGAGGGTGTCCCGCAGCACCCACAGCAGCGGGGCATCGCCCGGGACGTCGACGGTCACCGTCTCGCCGTTGAGCTCGAAGCTGTAGGGCACGCCGCTCCTCTCCGGGCACCGTCAGGGCACGATCGGGAAGGCGAGCGGCGGGGCGCCGGTGGCGCGGGCCCAGGCGTTGGCGACCGCGGCGCCCGCGGCGGGCACGCCCAGCTCGCCGGCGCCGCCCGGGTCGCCGGTCGGCGGCATGACGTGGACCTCGACCTCGACCGGCGTGTCGCGCATGCGGGCGTAGCGGAAGTCGGTGTAGCTGCTCTCCCGGACGGCGCCGCCGTCGATGTGCACGCCCGCCCGCAGGATCACCGACAGGGCGTCGGTCAGGGCGCCCTGCATCTGGGCCTCGAGGCCCAGGGGGTTGATGGCGCGGCCGACGTCGACGGCGGCCACCGCTCGGGTCACCCGCGGGCGGGCACGGTCGCGGGCGTCCAGCTCGACCAGGAACGCCACGACGCTCTTGTACTCCTCGTGCAGGCCGACGCCCTGGGCCGTGCCGGCCGGCAGCGACCGGCCCCACGACCCGGCGGCGGCCACCCGGTCGAGCACGGCGCGCAGGCGGGACGAGCGGAGGCGGGCCCGCCGGAAGGCGACCGGGTCGCGGCGGAGCGACCGGGCCACCTCGTCGACCATGACCTCGTCGACCGTGCGGACCTGCCCGGAGAACACCGACCGCCAGCTGCCGGTCGGGAAGGCCAGGTCGACCTCGCGCAGCGACCGGGCCTGCGCGCCGAGGTTGTAGAGGTCCAGCTGGCCGAGGTGGAACATGGCCGGGCCCACGCCGCCCAGCGCCTCGACGCCGACCGCGCTGAGCAGCTCGCCCAGGCCGTGGCTGCCGTCGAGCGCCACCGATGCCATGCGGTGCTCGTAGCTCAGCACCTGGCCCAGCAGGTGGGTGGCCCGGGCCCGGTGGCGGCTGGCCGGCCGGAGGCGGCCGTGGCGCATGTCGTCGGCCCGGGTCCACAGCAGCCGGATCGGCCGCCCCACGGCCTGCGACACGAGCGCCGCCTCGACGGCGGGGTCGAAGAACAGGCGCCGACCGAACGAGCCGCCGCCCCGGACCACGTGCACGGTCACCCGATCGACCGGCAGGCCGAGCGTGAGCGCCACGGTCTGGGCGGCGACGATGGGGCTCTTCGACGCCAGCCACAGCTCGGCCCGGTCGGCCCGCACGTCGGCCACGCAGTTGAGCACCTCCATCGGGGCGTGGGGCACGAAGGCGAAGTCGAAGCTGCGCTCGACCGACACCGAGCCCGGCGGCGGCAGGAACGGCGGGGTCGCTGCCGCCAGCCGCGACCGGACGTCGGCGTCGGACAGGGACGCCGACGGGCCCGGCCCCCAGTCGACCACCAGGGCGTCGCGGGCGGCGAGGGCCTGATCGAAGGTCTGCGCCACCACGGCGACCCCGGTCGGGATGCGGGTGACCGCCACCACGCCCGGCCACGCCCGCGCCCCGGCGGCGTCAAGCGAGCGCACGCCGCCCCCGAGGGTGGGCGGGCGGGCGACCACGCAGGGCAGGGCGCCGGGGACCGCAAGGTCCTGGGTGTAGCGGGCGCGGCCGGTGACGATGTCCCGGGCGTCGATGCGGGTGGTGGGCCGGCCCACCACGGCGAAGTCGTCGGGATCCTTGGGAACGGGGGCCACCGCCGGCAGGCCCACCGCGGCGGCCGCGGCCGACAGCTCGCCGAACGTGGCGGTGCGGCCGTCGGGGTGGACCACGGCGGTGGCCCGGGTGACCAGCGTGCCGGCCGGCGCCCGCCACCACTGGGCGGCGGCGGTCACCAGGCGGGCCCGGATGCCGGAGGCCGCCAGGCGCAGCGGGCCGTAGAGCGCGTGCACCGAGTTGGAGCCGCCGGTGAGCTGGTTGAACACCAGCGCGGGGCGGGCGTCCTCGAGCACGACGTCGACGTCGTCGAGCCGGGCGTCGACCTCCTCGGCGACGATCTGCGCCACGGCCGTGGTGATGCCCTGACCGACCTCGGCCCGCGGCAGCCGCACGACCACCCGGTTGGCCGCCGTCACCTCGACGACCAGCAGGTGCTGCGTGGGCAGTGCGGCCAGGGTCAGGGCGTCGCTGAAGTCGAGGATCTCGGCCACCTGGGCGCCGGCCGCCTCGGGCTCGGCCACGGCGCCGGCCAGGCGCACCGCCACCGCCAGGGTGGGCGCGCCGAGCGCGTACCCGAGCAGCTGGCGGCGGGTGATGCCCTGGCCGGCCATGACCACCTGGTCCCCCGTCCCGGTCAGAAGCTCATGCGGTTGGCCGTCGGCATCTCTATGTAGATGTTCGGCGAGCCTCCCAGGAAGAAGAGCACGCCGTTGCGCAGGATCTCCTCGAGGGCCCAGTAGAGCGACGGCGTCAGCGGCACCAGCAGGCTGCCCTCGCGGAGGGCCACGAACCTCGGCCAGGCCCACGCCACGAGGCCGTCCCAGGACGGCTCCCGGGGGATCTGGAGCGAGTCCGTGATCGAGTCGCCCAGCATGTAGCGGGTCAGGGCGTGCATCACCGGCCGGAGCGGGGTGACACCGTCGCCGTTGAGGTCGATCTCGCTGAGCTGCGCGATGTCGAGCAGGACGTCGGCCAGCTTGATGCCCTCCGGGGTGGCCGAGATGATCGGGTCGAGCACCTGCTTGGCCTGCGCGTCGGACTCGGCCCACGTCTGCGGGATGTACTCGTCCCGGACGCCCAGCATGTGCGCGGTCACCTGCCACAGGTGCAGGAAGCCGTCCAGCTCGGCCTGCGGGCTGCGCAGCCCCCACTTGGCCATCTGCCGGTAGGCGAAGGTGGCGAGGCTGTGCCAGGTGACCATGATGTCGGCCTGGCTGATGGGGATCGGCTTCTGGCCGTTGGTCGCCGGCCAGTGCGGCGACTGGGGCAGCAGGTGCCGCACCGCGGCGTGCGTCATGCGGGTCTTGACGCAGGTGACGATCATGTCCCCGTCGGGCTGGTAGGCGTTCGGGTCGCCGATGTCGTGCCCGAGCTTGGCCGTCTTGGTGATGCGGTCCCGCATGTTCTCGCCGCCCTTGGAGTAGTAGACGGCGCGGGCCTCGTTGGGGATGGCGGTGCTCAGCATGCCGCTGCCGAACCCGTACAGCAGGCCGAGGTAGATGCCCCGCTTCGTGTAGAACGACAGCGCCTTGCCCAGCTTGGCCTGGTCGGTCCAGGCCGGGATCCGGCGGGCGGACTCGATGTAGTCCCGCACGTCGGCCGGCAGCCCAGCCGGCAGCGGCTGCGCGTTGGTCCGCCAGCCCCGCAGGAGCTCGTTGACCCGCGGCACGTCGCCCCGGTCGAGCAGCGAGGCCACCAGCGGATCGGTCTCCGTGTCCCAGATCCAGCGGGGGTCGGCGCCCGTGCCCTCGCCCGCGACCGATCCCGACGCCTTCCACGTCCACAGCGACTTCGCGCTGGCGGGCGACGCCACGCTCAGCGCGCCGAGGGCGCCGAGGGCGCCACTCCCGAGCAGGACCTTGCGCCTGGTGATCCCCATTGCCCACGTCCCCCTACTTGATACGGTGCTACACACTCTGCATCTCTGTATCAAGCATAAGACCACAGGTGTGGTATACGTCACAAGGGTTTGTTTCAGCCGCGGGCAGGAGAGGTGAAGGTGAAACCTGCGTCGAGCGCCGAGAGCGTGCTGGCGGGCGCGCTCGTCGCCGCCGTCGACGGGGTCGTCGACGACCACGACCCGACCAGCTCACGCATCCTCGACGCCGCGTTCGAGGTGTTCTGCCACATGGGCGTCCAGCGGTCGACGATGGAGGACGTGGCCCGGCGCGCCGGCGTCTCCCGGATCACCGTCTACCGGCGCTTCGCGACCAAGGCCGTACTGGTGGATCAGCTGATCCGGCGGGAGATCCGCCGCTACTTCGACCAGTTCCGCCGGGACATCGAGCACGCCGAGACGGCCGCCGATCGCGTCGTGCTGGGGTTCGTGAGCTCGTTGCGCGCCTTCCGGCGCAACCCGCTCATCGGCGGGCTGATGGCCGCCGACCCGAACGCGCTCGTCCCCTCCACCATCGGGGACGGCGGCCGGACGCTCGCCACCGTGCGCGCGTTCGTCGCCGGCCAGCTCCGCCGCGAGCAGGAGGCGGGCAACGTGGCCGCCTCCGTGAACGTCGACATCGTGGCCGAGCTGATGGTCCGGGTCTGCAGCTCGTTCCTCGTCATCCCCAGCCACATCGTCGACCTCGACGACGAGGAGCAGCTCGGCGACGTCGCCCGGCAGTTCCTCGTCCCGATGCTGGAGCCCAAGACCGGCTGACGGCGACGGCGATCGTGGGGACCACCGTCCCGGCGGGAACCGACGGCGCCGCTCCGGCGTCTATACCAGCGAGGGACCGGCCGGCTGCACGGTCGCACACCGAGTCAGGGCGGCTAAGGTCCCCGCCCAATCTCACTGGGGGTTGATGCAATGGCGGAACGAGTGACGCGGCGTGGCACGATCGTCGGGGTGGTCGTCGCCCTGGTCTTGCTGGCGGCGACGACCTTTGCCGGCCGGGCGGAGGCACAGACCTCCGGCGACGGGTTGATCCCGCCGGGCGACTGGACGGACGCACAGGTCGCGGACCTGCTCGACCTGATCCACCGGACCGAGGACGCCCTCCCGGCGAAGTTCCCGACCGTGGCGACGTTCGACGAGCTGTCCGACGTGCTGGGCGGCGTGGGCTACCACAACTTCGGCGCCACGGCGCCGGGCGGCTACGACCACTGGATCAACAACGGGTGGCTGTTCGACGACCACCTGGTCGACCCCGAGTTCCCCGAGGCGCTCGTCTACCAGATCCAGGACGACAACCAGTGGCACCTGGTCTCGGCCATGTTCATGCTCGACCCGGCCATCGACATGGACCACATCCCGGCGGACATCGCCTGGCTGCCCGGCTGGCACGGCCATCCCGAGCTGTGCACCGATGACCAGGACGGCACGTTCGCGGGCATCACCGATCCCGTCATGCCGACCTGCCCGGAGGGCTCGCACTCCGCGGCGACGCCGCTGATGATGCACGTCTGGATCGTCGACAACGAGTGCGGCCACCGGTTCGGCGGCGTCGGCGTCGAGGGCCTCCACTGCGACGTCGACATGCACATGCCCGGCGACGACCACGACCACATGCCCGGCGACGACGACCACGACCACATGCCGAGCGGCGGCGACCACGACCACATGGGTGGTGACACACCCGGCGGCGGGACCATGGCGCCGGTCGCGCCGGCCGCCACCCCGGTGGCGGGCGACCCGACCTTCACCGGCTGACCGCGCGGGCCGGCTCGCGGCGTACGGCGGGACGAGGACGGACGACGCCCTCGTCCCGCCGCCCCGCGGCGGGTCAGGCGGCGGCCTCGGCCGTGGTCCCGGGTCCGGCCTCGGCCTCGCCGTCGCCGTCGCCCTCGGCCTGCGCCTGGGCCGTGCGCATCCGGCGGGGGATCATCGTCGCCGCCACGACGAGCGCCACCACGAGCACGGCCGTGCTCAGGGCGAAGCCGCGGGTGATGGCGTCGACGTAGGCCCCGTGGGCGGCCCTGGTGAGCTCGGCCGCCCCGTCGGGCGGCAGGGTGGCGGCCACGCGGCTGGCCACGCCGACGCCCTCGCTGGCCGCGTGCACGACCCCCGGGTCGAGCTCGCCCGCCCGGTCGGCGAGGTTCGAGCGGTAGGCGTCGTTGACGACGCTGCCGATGATGGCGACCCCGAGCGCACCGCCGAGCTGCCGGCTGACGTCGTTGAGGGCCGAGCCGACGCCGGCGTCGCGCTCGGGCACCGCGGCCATCACGGTGTCGGTCATCGTCGGCAGGCCCAGCCCCGCCCCGAGGCCGAAGAAGCCGAGGGCGACGGCGATCAGGCCCGCGTTGGTGGTCTCGGTGATGCCGGTGAGCAGCACGAGCGGCACGCCGACGACGACCACCATCGCCAGGGTCAGGGCCCGCGGCCCGACCGCCTGGATCAGCTTCCCGGCCACACCGGAGCCGACGACGATGCCGACCGCGGGGGCCACCAGCAGCAGGCCGGCCTCGAGCGCGCTGCGCCCCTGGACGATCTGGAAGTACTGGGTGAGGAAGAAGAACGTCACGAACATGGCGAACAGCACGATGCCGATCAGCAGCACGGCGCCGGAGAGATCCCGCTCGCGGAAGAAGCGCAGCGGCAGCATCGGCGTGCTGGCCCGGGCCTCGACCACCGCGAACGCCACCAGCAGCACGGCCGCCGCCGCGAACGAGCCGAGCACGGTGCCCTTGTCCCACCCGACCTCGCCGCCCCGGATGATCCCGTAGACCAGCAGGGTGAGCCCCGCGGTGCCGAGGATCGCCCCCGGCAGGTCGAGACCGATGTGGCGGGGGTCGCGTGACTCGGGGACGATCGTCATGCCCACCAGCGCCGCGGCGACCAGCGGAACGAACAGCCAGAACGCGGCCGACCAGTCGTAGGCCTCGATCAGCAGGCCGCCGGCGACCGGGCCCAGCGCGACGCCGAGGCCGCCGACGGCGGTCCACACGGCGATGGCCTTGGCCCGCTCCTCGCGGGGGAACACGCTGACGACGATCGACAGCGTGGCCGGCAGCACGAGCGCGGCGCCGAGGCCCTGCAACGCCCGCATCGCGATCAGCTGGCCCGTGCTGTCGGCCAGCGCCGCGCCGGCGGCGGCGAGCCCGAACACCACGAGCCCGGTGGTCATCATCCGCTTGCGCCCGTAGCGGTCGCCGATCGATCCGCACAGCAGCAGCAGCCCGGCCAGCACCAGGACGTAGGCGTCGATCACCCACTGCAGCGCCGAGGTCGACGCGTCGAGGTCGACCGAGATCCGGGGAAGGGCAGTGTTCACGACGGAGTCGTCGAGGAACACCAGCAGCGTCCCCACCGACATCACCGCGAGCACCCACCACCGTCGCCGGTCGACGCCCGTGGTGGCGGATCGTGTCTCTGTCATCGTCACTCCATCGATCGTCAAACTGGACTAGATAGTCCAGTCGTAACAGAAGTGGACTACCTAGTCCAGTCGGCTATCGTGGAGCCGTGGCCCAGGAACCGCTCACGGGGCGCGGCCGGCGGAGCCGCGAGCGCATCGTCGACGCCGCCGCGGAGCTCGTGGCCGAGCGGGGAGCGGCTGGCACCAGCCTCGACCAGGTCCTCGAGGCGGCGGGGGCCAGCAAGAGCCAGCTGTACCACTACTTCTCCGACAAGGCCGACCTGGTCAGGGCCGTGATCGCCCGGCGTGTCGGCGAGACCGTCGATTGCCAGGGCCCGCTGATCGGCGGCATCGACAGCCTCGACGACATCCGGCGGTGGTTCGACTGGCTGATCGCGGAGAACGAGGACCGGGGCTGCCCCGGGTGCCCGCTCGGCACGCTCGCCAGCGAGCTGGCCGGCTGCGACGAGGCCGCCCGGGCCGACCTGGCCTGCGGCTTCGACACCTGGATGGGGCTGGTGGTCGACAGCCTCGAGCGGATGAAGGCCGGCGGCGAGCTCGACGAGCGGGCCGACCCCCGCCGGCTCGGCGCCTCCGTGTTCGCCAGCCTCCAGGGCGGCCTGCTGCTGTCGAAGACCTACCAGGACCCGCAGTACCTCCGCGACGCCCTCGACGCCGTGTACGACCACCTCGTCTCCCTCCGGAGATCAGCGGCGGGCGGCTAGGGTCACGGGCCTGGTTGAGGGGAGACGGATGTGAAGGCTGCCGTTCTGCAGACCATTCCCGGTGAGCTCGTCATCGACGAGGTCCAGATCGACAAGCCGGGCCCGCGTGAGGTGCTCGTCCGCACGGCCGCCGCGGGGTGCTGCCACAGTGACCTCCACTTCATGGAGGGCAAGTACCCCTACATGACGCCCGTGGTCATGGGCCACGAGTCGGCCGGGATCGTCGAGGCGGTCGGGTCCGACGTCGGCTACGTCAAGCCCGGCGACCACGTCATCACCTGCCTGTCGGTGTTCTGCGGCCAGTGCGACTTCTGCGTCGCGGGCAAGCCCAACCTGTGCACCAAGGAGCAGGTCCGCCGGCCGGCCGACGCCGCCCCGCGGCTGTCGCAGGGCGGCGACCCGGTGTTCCAGTTCCTCGACCTGTCGTCGTTCGCCGAGCAGATGCTCGTGCACGAGGGCGCGGTCGTGAAGATCCGCGACGACATGCCGCTCGACCGGGCCGCGCTGCTCGGGTGCGGGGTCACGACCGGGCTCGGCGCCGTGCTCAACACCGCCGGCGTGCGGGCGGGCGAGACGGTCGCCGTCATCGGCTGCGGCGGCGTGGGGCTGTCGGCCGTCCAGGGCGCGGCGATCGCCGGCGCCGGCCGGATCATCGCCGTGGACATGGTCGGGTCCAAGCTCGACCTCGCCCGCTCGCTGGGGGCGACCGACGCGGTGAACGCCAAGGACGTCGACGCCGTCGGCACCGTGATGGAGATGACCAGCGGCGGCGTGGACCACGCCTTCGAGGCGATCGGCCTCAAGGTCGCCGCCGAGCAGGCCTTCGCCATGCTCAAGCCGGGCGGCTGCGCCACGGTCATCGGCATGATCCCGGTCACCGACAGCGTCGAGCTGCCGGGGTACGCCTTCCTGGCCGAGAAGAAGATCCAGGGATCCAACATGGGATCGAACCGGTTCCGCGTCGACATGCCCCGCTACATCGACATGTACCTCCAGGGCCGGCTCAACCTCGACGACATGATCTCGACCCGCATCCCGCTGGAAGAGGTCAACGCGGCGTTCGCCCGCATGCGCACGGGCGAGATCGCCCGCGACGTCATCCTGTTCGACTGACGCCCGCGCCCTTGCGGGCGACGAACACGTTCTCCTTGCCCGGCCGGTCGGGGGCATCCCGCACGTCGTCGAGGCTGAAGCCTGCGGCCGCGAGGGACTCGCCGATCTCCTCCCGGCAGCGGAACCGGAGCGTCGACTCCGACGTCAGCTCGGCGCCGTCGGCGTGGAAGATCATCGTCGAGCGGAAGGTCACGTACGGGAGGGCGACCTCGGTGACCTCGTCCCAGGTCTCCACGAGGCCGACGCCGTCGATCTCCTCGCGCTGGTGGC
>DATFRN010000451.1:0-25535 GCA_035263165.1 Acidimicrobiales bacterium
CGTGGCCGCCTACGACCAGCTGCGCACCGATCACCACGACACGCTCGCGGCGCTGGCCGTGGCGGGGACGGCGCTGGCTCCCGAGCTCCGCGGGCCGATCGAGGCCGCGCTGGCCCGGCGGCTGGAGGCGGCGCTGGCCGGGTCGGCCGGATCGACCGACCCGGCGGACTACCGGGCCGCCCGGGCGCTGGCCCGCGAGGCCCGCGAGGAGGGGGTGCGCCTGGCCTCGCCCCGGGCGGCAGCGCTGCTCGGGCGAGGCATCACCGCGGCGGTCGAGGCCGCGGCGGCCGACCCGTCGCCGGCGGCGGCGGAGGCGGCCATGGCGATGGTCCGCCTGGCCCGCGAGCTGGCGCTGGCCGTGGACCTCGACCCCGCCCAGGAGCGTCTCTACGAGGCCCTCCGCGCCCCCGACCTCACCCCGGCGGGTCGCGAGGCCCTCACCCCCCTGGCCCGCCGCCTCGGCCTGTCCCCCGACCCGCTCGACGTGCCGGGCTGACCGTCCCGGCCCCGGTGGGCGGGCGCCGGGGGGCGATGGCCGCGCTCACAGGTTCGATCGGTAGCCTCTGGCGTCGTGGCCACCGATGTGCAGACCTGTTACCGGCACGCCGACCGGCGCGCCGGCGTGCGCTGCCAGCGGTGCGACCGCCCCATCTGCCCCGCGTGCATGCACCAGGCGTCGGTCGGGTTCCACTGCCCCGAGTGCGCCCGCCGCGGCCGGCAGAAGGTGCTGACCGCCCGGTCCCTGGTCACCCGGCCCTGGGTCACCTACACGCTGGTGGCGGCCAACCTGGCGATCTACGTCACCGACGTCATCCTGACCGGCAACCTCAACCCCAACCTGGCCGAGCTCGGCCGCCGGGGGGCGCTGTACGGGCCGCTGGTGGCGGGGGGCGACTGGTGGCGGCCGGTCACCGCCGGCTTCCTGCACGTCGGGCTCATCCACGTCGGCTTCAACATGTTCCTGCTGTGGCAGCTCGGGGCGCTGCTCGAGCCGGCCATCAAGGCCAAGGCCTTCGCCGCGCTCTACTTCCTGTCGCTGCTGGGCGGGTCGTTCCTCGTCCTGGTCATCGACCCCAACCAGCCGACCGTCGGCGCGTCGGGCGCGGTGTTCGGCCTGATGGGCGCGGCGTTCGTGGCCATGCGGGCCCGGGGCATCGACCCGTTCTCCACCGGCATCGGCGGCCTGATCGTCCTCAACCTGGTGTTCACGTTCGCCATCCCCAACGTCTCGATCGGCGGCCACATCGGCGGGCTCATCGCCGGCGCGGCCGGCGGCTGGGTCCTGTGGGTCTGGGGCCCCCGTCTCGGCCAGCGCTCACCGGTCCCGCTCCTCGTCCTGGTGGGGGCGACGCTGGCCCTCTACGCGGGCTGCTTCCTGGTCGTCTAGTCGCCGGTGCCCGTGACCCGGGCGGCCAGCCGGCGGAGGTTGCCCCGCCACACCGCCCGCAGGATGGGGCTGGCCAGGGCGGCGCCCACCGGGCCGGCGAGCCACCAGGGGAAGCGCAGGTCCTCGTCCCACGTCAGGCGGGTGCGGCCCCGGCGGGCCCGGCGCAGCCGGAAGCGGCCGGTGCCGGTGAACAGCCCCCGGTGGCGGACGCCGATGGCCCGGCCCTCCCGCCACTCGGTCACCTCCATGACGTCCAGCGTGTGCAGCGGGCCGACGCGGGTCTCGCACTCGAACGTCGTGCCCACGCCCTCGCGCCGCTCGTCGCGGAAGCGGATGGCGGCGGCGTCGGCCATCCACGACACGTGGTCGGCGATGTCGGACAGCCGGCGCCACACCGCCCGGGGCGGGGCGTCGATCGTCGTGCGGACGCGGATGCGGGCCATCGCCCCAGCGTGCCACCCGCGGGCGTCAGTGCCGGGGCGGGCCGATCGCCGCCAGCACCTGCGGGATCAGCCAGGCGTCGACCCGGCCCGACGCGTCGAAGGTGAAGTGCACGCCGTCGCGGTCCTCGGGGTTGAACGACTGGTCCGGCCACGTCTGCAGCCAGGCCGCCATGTCGACGACCCGGACCAGCGGGTGGCCGGCCACCGCCCGGCGCAGCACAGCGTTGAACCGGTCGACCTTGGCCGGCTGGTTGATCTCGATGTCCTGCCACTGCCGGGTGGGGTCGCGCAGGTCCTTCACCCGGACGTGGGGGAACGTGAGCCACAGGACCGGCACCCCCGGAGCCTCGAGGTCACCCGCCACCGCGGACATCTGTCCCTCCAGCCACCGGTCGTAGCGGGGGTCGCCCAGCTGGCGCCAGCGGCCGTCGACGTGCCGGCCGTTCAGGTCCTCCAGCCCCATGACGATGACGATGGCGTCGGGCTTCGAGGTGGCCAGCGCCCCCGGGAGGTCGGGCCGCCACGAGTTGCAGTCGTCGAAGGTCGGGTGCTCGGTGGCGTCGCGCACGACCCCCGCCCCGCCGACCGGGCAGCCGAAGGCGATGTGGGTGTCGAGCCGGATGCGGCGGCCGTGCACGGGGTCGTCGTTCCAGTAGCGGAAGCCCACCATCATCGACCACGCCACCGAGTCGCCCGCCAGCAGCACGGTGTCGGTGGCCGGCGGCTGGCCCGGCCCGGGGGCGATGGCGCCCACCGCCCGCACCTCCTTGAGCATGCGGACGTCGACCGGCTTGCGGCCCTTCCCCGGCGGGGGCGTGTCCCCGAGGAGCCCGACCCCGGTGCTGCTGGCGCTGACCGAGCTGAACGACCCGGCGTCCCCGCCCGCCAGCGTCGGGCTGCCCGCCGGGACCACGACCGCCAGGGCGACGACGGCGGCCACGCCGGTGGCCATCACCGCGGCCAGGCCGGGGCGGGGCATCGGCAGCCGGAACCGGAAAGGGGACTCGATGACGATGTAGGAGATCGTGGCCGCGGCGATCGTGGCCGCCAGCCGCAGGCAGAACAGCCCGGTCGACCCCAGCGCGACCCGGGGCGGCGCCAGCAGCAGGTACAGCGGCCAGTGGAACAGGTAGGCCGCGTAGCTGATCATCCCGATGGCCCGCAGCGGCGCCACGCCCAGCACGGTGTCGACCGGCCCGGACAGCACCGCCACGATGAGCACGGCGGTGAGCCCGGCGTTGAGGGCGGTCACGCCCCGGAACAGGTGCGGGTCGCCGATGGGGACGACGTGCCACAGCCAGGCCAGCCCGGCCAGCGCCGCGACCCCGGCCAGCGTGAACGCCACCCGCCCGCCCCGGGCGTCGAGGGCCCGGCGGCCGGGGGCCGAGCCGAGCACGAACGCCAGTGCCACGCCGACCAGCAGCTCGCCGGCCCGGGTGTGGGTGCCGTAGTAGGCGAGGCCGTCGTTGCCCTCCTGCGCCGCCGTCAGCCAGGCCAGGGCGAACGACCCGGCGGCCGCCGCCGACAGCAGCGCGGCGCCGGCCAGTCGCCGGCGCCGCACCAGCACCACCAGGCCGGCGAAGGCCAACGGGAACAGGAGGTAGAACTGCTCCTCGATCGCCAGCGACCACAGGTGGACGAACGGCGAGGGGGCGGCGAACAGCGCGCCGTAGCCCGAGCCCGACCCGGCCAGCCGCCAGTTGGTGACGTAGCCGACGGCGGCCAACGTGTCGGCCCGGAACCGCGGCCCGGCGCCGATGCCCCAGCGGGCCTGGAGCACGACGATGGCGGCCAGCGTGACCAGGGCGGCGGGGAGCAGGCGGCGGGCCCGTCGCTCCCAGAACCGGGCCCACGACAGGTGCCCGGTGCGGTCGTGCTCGTCGAGGGCGATGGTGGCGATGAGGAAGCCCGACAGCGTGAAGAAGGCCGACACCCCGAGGTAGCCGCCCCGGGCCACGGCGAATCCCTCGTGGAAGGCGAGGACGGCCAGCAGGGCGAGGGCCCGCAGGCCGTCGAGCCCCGGGCGGTACCCGAAGCCCCGTGCCGCGTGACGTCGCCGCTCGTTCCCCCCCAAGCGGAGCCCTCCCCTCCCCAGGTCGCCGCGCATGGTTGTCGCCCGCATGCGCAGATCTCGATGTTGTCCGCCGGTCTACACGCTTGCAGTCCCCACTGCAAGCGTCCGGCTCAGCCGCCCGCCGCCGACTTCCCCGCCGCGTCCAGAAGCCGCGGCATCAGGTAGGCCGCGGCCCCGGTGGCGCCGTCGGCCGACAGGTCCCGGCCGTGGCTGCGGTTGGCCGCCCCGAACTCGCCGCCCGAGGGCAGCTGGTGCGCCCAGGCGTCGAGGTCGACCAGCGTGACGTCCTTGTGGTCCCGCGCCACCGACCGGATCAGCTCGTTGAGCCGGTCGACCCGGGCCGGGTCGTTGGCCGCCACGGTGGTCCAGTCGCCGCCCCCGCCGGCCGGGCCCATGCGCACGTGCAGGCTGGTCGTCCACACCACCTTCTCGGCGTGGGCCGACAGCTCGTCGGCCAGGTCGGCCAGCCGCTGGCGCAGCCAGTCGTCGTAGGCCGGGTCGCCCAGGTGCCGCCACTGGCGGTCGATCTGGCGGTCGCCCAGCTCGGCCGCGCCCGGCGCCACCACGACCACGTCGGCGTGGGCGGCGTCGAGCAGGCCTGGCAGCCGCGGGGCGAAGGCGACGCAGTCGGTCGACTCGCCCACCGTGCGCCCGGCGAGGCGCACCGCGCCGGCCCCGGCCAGGGGGCAGTCGTCGGCGACGTGGGTGGCCACCCGCACCTGGGCATCGGGATGGCCGTCGTTCCAGGCCGCGAACCCCGGCGTCAGCGACTTGGCCAGCGAGCCGCCCACCACCACGATCGACAGCTTCTCGTCGGCGGCGGGGGCGACCACGTCGAGCTTGCCGGGGCCGGGGCCGTGGGCGATGTCGAGCGACACGCCCGGCGGCGGCTGCTGGGGCAGCACGACCGCGGCCGCCGCCACCACGACCAGGCCGACGCCGAGGCCGGCGGCGAGCTGGGGCCCGGCGATGCCGCTGCGCCGCAGCGGCCGCTCGAACCCGAAGGTCAGCACCGCCGCGGCCGCCAGCGTGGCCGCCAGGCGCACGGCGAACAGCGTGACGCCGTCCATGCCGGTGCGGTCGCCGTCGAGCAGCAGGAACAGCGGCCAGTGGACCAGGTAGGCGGCGTAGGAGACGCGCCCCAGCCAGCGCATCGGCACGCTGCCCAGCCCGGTGGCCAGCGCCCCCGGCTGGGTCACCGCCAGGATCACGACGGCGGTGAGCGCGGCGTTGACGGCGGTGACGCCGGCGAACAGGTCGGTGCTGTAGAGGCTGGTCGAGTGCCACAGCCAGGCCAGGCCGACCAGGGCCAGCGGCCCCCCGATGCGCAGGGCCTGGCTGCCCCGCTCGCCGCCCAGCGCCCGGCGCAGGCCGGGGCTGAGCGCCAGGTAGGCCAGCACGACGCCGACCAGCAGCTCGCCGGCCCGGGTGTGGGTGCCGTAGTAGGCGATGCCGTCGTTGCCGGCGCGGGCCGCGGTGGACCGGGCGGCGAGGAAGGAGACGGCGGCCGCGGCCGCGAACAGCACGCCCACGGCCCGCCAGCGCCGCCCGGCGAACCGCATGAGCACGATGAACGCGATCGGCACCACGATCGTGAGCTGCACCAGCAGCGACACCGACCACAGGTGCTGCACGGGCGACGGGTCGGTGAGCACGCTGGCGAAGCCGTCGCCGGTGAGGGCGAAGCGCCAGTTGAGCACCTGGCCCAGCGAGGCCAGGACGTCGCCCTTGTAGCCCGGCCCGGTGCCGACCCGCAGGGCGGCCTGGAGCACGACCACCGCAGCCACCGTGACGATGGCGCCGGGCAGGATGCGCCGGGCCCGGCGCTCCCACAGGCGGGCGAGGTCGATGCGCCCGCCGTCCGCCCATTCGGCGAGCACCAGCGAGGTGACCAGGAAGCCCGACAGGGTGAGGAAGCTGGAGATGCCGAGGAAGCCGCCCCGCGCCACCTGGAAGCCCTGGTGGAAGGCGAGGATGCCGAGCAGGGCGACCGCCCGGAGCCCGTCGAGCCCGGCCACGTAGGGCAGCTCGGGGCCGGCGGACCGGTCGGACCGCCGGTCGGGCTCGGGCGGCGCCACGGGTGCCCGGGGGGCCCGGCCGCGGGTGTGGCCGGGGCGCCCCTCGGCGGGGCGGACCCGGCGGGCGGGGGCCGGCATCGGCTCGGCGCCGGGCTCGGGATCGATGCCCGGGCCGCCGGGGAAGCCGGGGCCGCCCGGGTGACCAGGGTCGTAGTCGTCGGGCCGGGCCGGGGCCGGGCCGCGGTCCTGCCAGCCCCGGTCGAGCACCTGGGTGCCGGTCGGGCGGGGGTCGCCGCGCCGGCCGGCGGGGGCCGGCGGGCGCCAGCCGGCCAGCTCGCTCGGGTCGGACAGCTCGCCGTCCCAGGCGGCCGGTTCGGGGTCGGGGACACGCGGGCCGCGGGCGCCGGGCGCCGGCGGCCCGGCCGGCCGGCGGCCGGGATCGGGTCGGGGGCCGGGGCGAGGCCCGGCGTCGGGGACCCGGGGGACCCGGCCGGTGGGCTGGTCGGGCCCGGCGTCGGGGACCCGGGGCACGCGGCCGGTGGGTCGGTCGGCCCCGCGGCGGCGCTCGGCGGGGTGCCGGGGGATTCGGGGGGCGGGGGCGGGCTCGTCGTACCAGGCGCCCTGGTGCGGCGGTGCCGGCGGGGGACCGGCGGGTGCGCCGCCGCCCGGGCGGCCGCTGGCGCCGGGGGCGCGCCCCGCGGATTCCTGCCAGTCCCGGGCCCGGGGCGGAGGCCCGCCCGGGCGGCCGGCGTCGGGGCCGTCGGCGCGGGCCGCCCGCCAGCCGGCGGTGCTCGGGGGCCGGCGATCGGCGGAGGGGGGTGGCCCGGGGATCGGCCCGGCGGGCCCGCCGGGCGCCGGCCGCGAGGGCCGCCACTCGTCGCCGGGACCGGTCGGGCGGCCGCGGCGGCCCCCGTCGGTCGGGGGGCCGGCCGGGCCGGCCGGCGGGGAGGGCCGCCACTCGTCATCGGGACCGGTCGGGCGCCGTCGGCGGGGCGGCGCCGGCGGCGGTCCGCCCCGGCCGGGGTCGTCCGGCCGGCCGCCCTGGCCCTGCCTTCGGTCGCCCTCGGGGGCGCCCGCGGGGCGGTCGCTGCGCTCGGGGCGGTCACGTCGATCGCTCCGGCGGGCCCGGTCGTCGCGGGTGCGGCCGTACAGGTCACGGCCGGAACGATCGTCGTCGAGGTCCCGGTCGCCCGGGCGGCGCGGTGGCGGTGGTTGCGAGGCGCTCAGCGTCGTACCTCCACGATTGCAGACCTCGGCTTCCCCGGCGTCGATGCCCCTCAGCCGGAGAACCCTACCGTCCCCCACACGCACGGGGGGCATCCGTCGGCCACGGAGCCACGCAGCGTGGCGACTCGCCAACGGGGCGGTGTCGCCGGGGGGCGGCAGTAGCCTGACCGACCGTGGCCCGCCACTACATCACGACCCCGATCTACTACGTGAACGACGCGCCCCACATCGGGCACGCCTACACGACGGTCGTGGCCGACGCCATCGCCCGCTGGCACCGCCTCCTCGGCGACGACACCTTCTTCCTCACCGGCACCGACGAGCACGGCCTCAAGGTCCAGCGGGCCGCCGAGGCCAACGGTGTCACGCCCCAGGAGTGGGCCGACCGCACCTCCGAGCGCTTCCGCGACGCCTGGAAGCTGCTCGACATCACCAACGACGACTTCATCCGCACGAGCGAGCCCCGCCACCACGCCTCGGTGCGGGCGTTCCTCCAGCGGGTCTACGACAACGGCTTCATCGAGCTCGGCACCTACGAGGGCCTCTACTGCGTGGCCTGCGAGGCCTACTACTCCGTGGACGAGCTCATCGGCGGCGAGCTGTGCCCCATCCACGAGCGCCCGGTCGAGCACGTCCGGGAGGACAACTACTTCTTCGCGCTGTCGCGCTTCCAGCAGCCGCTGCTCGACTGGTACGCCGCCCACCCCGACTTCGTCCGCCCCGAGACCAAGCGCAACGAGGCGCTCGGCTTCATCCGGGGCGGGCTCGAGGACTTCTCGATCAGCCGTAGCTCGATCACCTGGGGCGTGCCGCTGCCCTGGGACCCCGACCACGTCTCCTACGTGTGGTTCGACGCCCTGATCAACTACGCCACCGCGGTCGGCTACGGCACCGACGAGGCCCGGTTCGCCGCCTGGTGGCCGGCGGTCCACCACCTCATCGGCAAGGACATCCTGCGGTTCCACTGCGTGTACTGGCCGGCGATGCTGATGGCGGCCGGCGTCGACCCCCCCGTCGACGTGACCGTGCACGGGTTCCTGCTGGTGGGCGGCGAGAAGATGAGCAAGACCCGCCTCAACCAGATCGCGCCCGCCGACCTGGTCGACGAGTTCGGGGTCGACGGCTTCCGCTACCACTTCCTGCGAGACACCCCGGTGGGCCCCGACGGCGACTTCAGCTACGAGCGCATGATCGAGCGCTACAACGGCGACCTGGCCAACAACTTCGGCAACCTGCTGTCCCGGGTGGCCACCGTGGTCGGCCGCAAGTGCGAGGGCATCGGGCCCGCGCCCCGGGTCGACAGCCCGCTGGCGCCGGTGGCCGAGGCCGCCTACGCCGGCGCCGCCGCGGCCTGGGCCGAGAACCAGCCGTCCGCCGCGCTCGAGGCCACCTGGCGGCTCATCCGCGAGACCAACAGCCTGCTGGAGGAGGCCGAGCCCTGGAAGCTCGACCCCGGCCCCGAGGTCGACGCCGTGCTGGGCGACGCCCTGGAGGCCCTGCGGATCGTGGCGGTGCTGGCCAGCCCGGCGGTGCCCGCGGCCAGCGCCGAGGCCTGGACCCGCATCGGCCTGCCCGGCTCGCCGGCCGACGCCCGGCTGCCCGAGGCCGCCGCCTGGGGCGGCTACCCCGGCGGGCGGGAGGTCGCCAAGGGGGCGCCGCTGTTCCCCCGCCTCCGCCCCACGCCGTGAGAGCGCGAACACCTCCTCGCTCGGTGCGCCGAGGGTGACGATGCGTGGCGGCGCCTAACGGCTGCCTAACGCGGGCGTCACGTGGCGGTGACAGGTGCCACGGCGGGCTCTAGCGTTCCAGGCACGTCCCTCCCAGCGGGACGTGCGGCAGGGCCATGGGCGGACCGGTCGGGCGGGAACCTTCTCCGCCCGTGGCCATGCCGCGCCGGCCGAGGGGCGGGCCGGGAAGGGGCGCCCCCCGGGCCGGCAGTCCGCAGGCGCTGTCTCCCCGGCCGTCTGCGGACCGCGTGCCGGCGGGCCGTCAGCGTCGACGACTCACCGGGACGGCGCCTGCCGCCGGCGACCCACCGGCACGCCGCGCGGCGGAGCGTCGCGGCCGCCGACGACCCGGAGCGCGGGCTTGGCCGGCGGATCGCGCCCGGGCGGCTGGTCGTCGCCCGCGGGCTCGTCGGCGTCGAGCAGCATCTCGGTGGCCCGCCGGGCGGCAGCGGCCACGCCGATGGCCCGGCCCTCGCCGGCCATGTCCGCGGCCCGCTCGGCCCCCAGCCGGTCCGCGACCGCGGTCCGCAGTGCGGCGTCGTCGTAGGCCAGGCCGAAGTCGACCCGCACCGTGACCTGGTCGTCGATCGTCTCGGCCGCGCCCAGCAGCACGGCGGCCTCCTCGGCCGCGTCCCGCTCGAACAGCATCTCGGCCAGCATCCCCGCCGCCGTGGCCGCGTCGCTGGGGTCGCCGCCGGGGCTGAGTGCCTCGGCGGCGGCCAGCCGGAGCAGCGCCACGCAGCGGTCGTCGTCGCCGGCCCGCCGGGCGATGACCGCCAGGCCGACGAGGGCGGTGCCGGTCACCCGGCGGTCGCCGACCTCGGCCGCCCGGTCGTGCGCCTCCCGGAAGAACTCCGCGGCGGCGTCGGGCTCGCCGAGGGCGTGGGCGGCGTGGGCGGCGCCGATCGTCGAGCGAAGCCACGTGACGACCCGGGTGCCGCCCAGCAGCCGCCGGGACTCCTCGAACGCCCGCAGGGCGCCGGTGAGGTCGCCGGTGGCCCGCCGGCCGTAGCCGATGAACATCAGCGCGTGGGCCACGTCGCTCGGCCCGCCGTGGGCCCGGTGCTCGGCCGCCGCCTCCTCCAGCATCGCGATGCCCCGGGGCAGGTCGAGGCGGCGCAACGCGAGCAGGCCCTCGTACTTGAGCCCGATGGCCGCCCAGTGGGCCTCGCTCTGGGCCTCGAACGACGCCCGGGCCTCGGCCAGCAGCACCGCGCAGCGGTCGTAGTCGAGGCCCAGCCACCCGAGGCCCATGGCGGTCTGGATGCGGGCGATGGCGGCCGCGAAGGTGTCGCCGGCCTCCTCGGCGTGGGCCATCGCCTGCTCGGCCAGGGACAGGCGGGCCGCGATCTCCTCGAAGGCGTACTGGGCGTGGATGACCGCCACCTCCAGCCGGGCCAGCGGCCCCGCCGGCAGCCCGCCGGCCTGGGCCAGCAGCTCGTCGCCCCACACCGGCGCCTCGGGGCTGGACGGCGAGTCGCCCCAGCAGGCCACCAGGCGGGAGTAGAGGACGGCGGCGCCCTCGACGTCGCCGGTGTCGGCCAGGTGGCGCAGCGACTGGCGGATGACCGGCAGCTCGGCGACGAACCGCCGGACCACCTCGGGCTGCTCGGGGCTGTGGAGCCGGTGGTCGAGGTCGTCGGCCAGCGTCTGCGCCCAGGCGGCCAGCCGGTCCTGGGCGGCGCGGCGGGCGTCGTCGTCGATGCGGGCGCCGGCGTGGGCCCGCACCGGCTGGAGCAGGCGGGCCCGGCCCCGCTGGGCGGGGTCGAGCACGACGAGCGAGGCGTCGGCCAGCCGGCCGAGCGCCCGGCGGGCGGCGGCCTCGCCCACGCCGGCCACCGCGCCGAGCGACCCGGCGTCGAAGCCGGCGGGGAACACCGAGGCCAGGCCGTAGACCTCGGCGGTGGCCGGGTCGAGGCGGGCGACCGCGTCGTCGAGCGCCACCCGCAGCCGCCGGCGCCCGGCGCCCACCGGCGGCTCGGCGTCGAGCACGACCGTCGTGTCGCGGCTGAGCCGCTCGGCCAGGGCGTCGAGCGGCTCGACCCGGGCGGCGGCCGCGCCGACCTCGATGGCCAGCGGCAGCCCGTCGAGCGCCCGCACGACCGTGCCGGCGTGGCGCCAGTCGGACTCGTCGACCAGCCGGCAGCCGACGTCGTCGAGGCGGCGGGAGAACAGCGCCCCGGCCGGCGAGGCCTGGACCTCGGCGGCACCGGCGCCCGGTCCCGGCACGGCCAGCGGGCCGAGCGGGACGACCGCCTCGCCGGCCACGCCCAGCGGGACCTGGCTGGTGGCCAGCACCCGCACGCCAGGCGCGGCCCGCAGCAGGGCGACGACCACCCGGGCGGCGTCGGCGGCGACGTGCTCGCAGTTGTCCAGCACCACCAGCACCTGGCGGCGGGCGAGGGCGGCCGCCGCCCGCTCCAGCGGCTCGTTGCCCCGCGCCGCCGGGTCGGGGACCTCGGGCGGGTCCGCCGGGGCCAGCGGGCCCGAGGCGCGGGTCACCCCGACGGCCGCGGCCACCGCGGCGTCGACGTCGCCGGGGCCGCCGGTGCCGAGATCGATCACGACCGCGCCGTCGCGGTAGGACGACTCCAGCGCCGCCGCCACGGTGGTGGCCAGCGTGGTCTTGCCCACGCCGCCCGGTCCCACCAGGGTCACCAGCCGGGAGGTGCCGAGGCGGGCGGCCAGCGCCGCGTGCTCCGCGTCCCGGCCGATCAGCGTGGTCAGCGGGGCCGGGGCGGTGCCGGGCGCGGGCTGCCAGCGCACGGCGTCGAGGGACGGGTCCTGGACGAGGATGGCGGTCTCCAGCCGCTGGAGCTCGGGCCCGGGGTCGAGGCCGGTGTGCTCGACGAGGGTGGACGCGGCCTGGCGGTAGGCCCGCAGGGCATCGGTCTGGCGGCCGGCGCCGATGAGGGCCGTCATCAGCAGCGCCCAGCGCCGCTCGCGCAGCGGCTCCTCGTTGACCAGCCGGCCGAGCAGGGAGAGCGCCCGGTGGAGCTCGCCGGCCTCGGTGAGCGCCAGGGCGTAGCGCTCCTCGACGCCCCGCCGCTGGTCGTCGAGAGCCTGGGCCTCGGCGGCGAACGGCGGGTAGGCGCGCACGTCGGCCAGCGCCGGGCCCGACCACAGGTCGAGCGCGGCGGCCAGCCGCTCGGCGGCCCCGGCCGGCCGCCGGGCCGCCAGCGCCTCGGTCGCCTCGGCGTCGAGCGCCGCGAACCGCTCGACGTCGACCGTGCCCGGCGCGGCCCGGAACGTGTAGCCGCCGGCCGCGGTCTCGATGGTGGCGCCCTCGGCGTCGCGCAGGGACCGGCGCAGGCGGGAGATGTGGCCCTGGATGGCGGTGCGGGCGGTGGCGGGCGCGCCGCCGGGCCACAGCAGCGCGGCCAGCTCGTCGGCGCTGAAGGCCCGGCCGGGCCGGAGGGCGAACCAGGCCAGCAGCCGGGCGGCGTGGCCGCGGAAGCTCAGCTCCGCGCCGTTGCCGGTGACGAGCCGAACAGGTCCCAGCAAGCGGACGGCAGCCGTATCCGCCATTGGCCGCCGTTGTACCACGCCGCACGGCCGCAGGCCGACCCGTCGCGCGCCCGGCGCCGTTAGCCTGCTGCGACGTGACGGTGCGCTGGATCGACAACCACTGCCACATCCCCGAGGCCGAGGACGACGGCGGCGAGGCGATGGTGGCGCAGGCCCGGGCGGCCGGCGTCGAGCGGCTGATCCTCGTCGGCACCGACCTGGCCACCTCGCAGGCCGCGGTGGCCGCCGCGGCCCGGCACCCGGGCGAGGTGTGGGCCACGGTCGGCCTCCACCCCCACGACGCCACCGGCGGCCTCGACGGGCTGGAGCCGCTGCTGGCCGAGCCGGGCGTGGTGGCCGTGGGCGAGTGCGGGTTCGACCTCTACTACGAGCACTCGCCCCGGGACGCCCAGCGGGAGGCGTTCGCCGCCCAGATCGGGTGGGCCCACGCCCACGACCAGGTGCTGATGATCCACTCCCGGGAGGCGTGGGACGACACGTTCGCCGTGCTCGACGCCGAGGGCGTGCCCGAGCGGACGGTGTTCCACTGCTTCACCGGCGGGCCCGACGTGGCCCGGGCCTGCCTCGACCGGGGGGCGTTGCTGTCGTTCTCGGGGATCGTGTCGTTCCGGTCGGCCGGCGACGTGCGGGAGGCGGCGGCGCTGTGCCCGCTCGACCGGGCGCTGGTCGAGACGGACAGCCCCTACCTGGCGCCCGAGCCCTACCGGGGCCGGCCCAACCGGCCGGCGCTGGTGCCGGTGGTCGGTGAGGCGCTGGCTGCGGCGATGGGGCGGGACGTGGCCGAGGTGGCCGCGGCGACGTGGGACAACGCCGAGCGGCTGTACCGGCTGGGCGGGCCCAGCCTTCCCGGGTGACGCTGACCCCGCGGCAGGTGCGCGAGCTGCTCGCCGAGCACGGGCTGTCGCCCAGCCGGGCGCTGGGGCAGAACTTCGTCGCCGACCCCAACACGGTCCGCCGCATCGCCCGGCTGGCCGAGGTGGGCCCCGGCGACCGGGTGGTCGAGATCGGGCCGGGGCTCGGGTCGCTGACGCTGGCGCTGGCCGAGACCGGGGCGTCGGTCACCGCCGTCGAGCTGGACCGGCACCTGCTGCCGGCGCTGCGGGCCACGGTCGAGCCGGCGGGGGTGCGGGTGGTGCAGGGCGACGCCCTGCGGCTCGACTGGGCGACGGTGCTGGGGGAGGGGTCCGGCCCCTGGGCCCTGGTCGCCAACCTGCCCTACAACGTGGCCACCCCGCTCGTGCTGGACCTGCTGGCCGGGGTGCCGGCGATCGACCGCATGCTGGTGATGGTCCAGCGGGAGGTCGGGGAGCGGCTGGCGGCGGGGCCGGGCCAGCGGGCCTACGGCATCCCGTCGGTGAAGGTGGCCTACTGGGCGACCGCCGAGGTGGTGGGCCGGGTCCCGGCGAGCGTGTTCATCCCGGTGCCCAAGGTCGAGTCGGCGCTCGTGCGGCTGGTGCGGTGGCCGGACCCGCCGGTGCCCGGGTCGCCGGAGCGGATCTTCCGGCTGGTCGAGGCCGGGTTCGGCCAGCGGCGCAAGATGCTGCGCCGGTCGCTGGCCGGGCTGGTCGACGCCGAGGCGTTCGCCCGGGCGGGGGTGCGGCCGGAGGCCCGGGCCGAGGAGCTCGATCTGGCGGCGTGGTCGCGGTTGGCGGCGCAGGTTGTGTAAAGGTGGACGGCCTATGAGCGAGCGAAGCGAGCGAATCATGAGCACGGTGCGTTGCTCCGGCCCGCAGGGCCGGCACTCGTCGCGCGCAGCCCGAAGGGTGCGCCGATGAGCGATCCCCAGGACCCTTACGGTCAGCGAGACCCCTACGCCCAGCAGGGGCAACAGCCCGGTTACGGGCAGCAGTACCCCCAGCAGGGCTACGACTACGGCCAGCAGGGCTACGGCCAGCAGGGCTACCAGCAGCAGTACTCGGGGGGCTACGAGGCGGGGTCGGCCCGCAAGCCGCCCGAGCTCGACCGGGTGGTGTTCATCTCCGCCTGGGTGGTGCTCGGGCTGTTCGTCCTGAACTTCCTGTACACGCTGTCGAAGGACCGCTTCGGCGAGTTCTCCGACCGGCTGTTCGGCGCCCTGCCCTCGCTGGGCACCGGCATCTTCTACTGCCTGGTGCTGCTGGCCGTCGGCACGTGGCTGCGGGTCCACAAGGACGCCGGCTGACGGTCCTGCTGGCGCCCGCCAAGCTCACCGTCTCCCTGCGGGTGACGGGGCGCCGGCCCGACGGGTACCACCTCATCGACGCCGAGATGGTCAGCCTCGACCTGGCCGACACGCTCACCTTCGGGCCCGGGTGGGGGCTCGAGGTGGTGTCGGGGCACGACCTCGGTCATGTCGATCCCCACGACAACCTGGTGGGGCGGGCGTTGAAGGCGGTCGGGCGGGAGGCGCGGGTGACGCTGGCCAAGCGCATCCCGGCCGGCGGCGGGCTGGGCGGCGGGTCGTCGAACGCGGCGGCCGTGCTGCGGTGGGCGGGATGCGACGACGACCTCGCGCTGGCCGCGTCGCTCGGCGCCGACGTGCCCTTCTGCCTGCACGGCGGGCGGGCCCGGGTGACGGGGATCGGCGAGGTGCTGTCGCCGCTGCCGTTCGTGCCCCGGGCCGTGACGCTGGCCATGCCCCCGTTCGGCTGCTCTACCCCGGCGGTGTACGCCGCCTGGGACGCCCTGGGCGGGCCCCGGGCGCCGGGGCCGAACGACCTGGAGCCGGCGGCGCTGGCGGTCGAGCCCCGGCTGGCGGCGTGGCGGGACGGCCTCGGCGACGCCACCGGCGAGACGCCGGTGCTGGCGGGGTCGGGGTCGACGTGGTTCGTCCCCGGCGAGTACGAGGGCGAGGGCCGCATCGTGGCCCGGACGATCCCGCGGTATTGACGCGCAACGAGCGCCCCGGGTGGCCGGGGCGCTCGGGTGGCGGTGGTGTCGAGGTGGGGCCGGGCCGGCTACTTGCCGGCGGCCCGCCGCTGCCAGCGGGTGCGCTTGAGCATCTTCTTGTGCTTCTTCTTGCGCATGCGCTTGCGGCGCTTCTTGATCAGAGAACCCATGAGGCGAGCCACCCTAGTGGCGGCCACCCCGCCCCTCCAACCTCGCCGGGCGTTACCGTGGACCGTCCGTCGGGGGTAGTTCAATCGGCAGAACAGCAGCCTTTGGAGCTGTGTGTTGCGGGTTCGATCCCCGCCCCCCGAGCTGGAGGCGTGATCCGGCAGGCTCGGGTGGATCATTGCCCCAGAGACTGAACGGCTTGAGGAGATTCATGAGCGATCCGACCGGCATCGATACGTCGGCTCCCGTCGTCGCCGCGCCACGGTATTGACATCGCGGCCCCGGTCGACGTGGTCTGGCAACTCCACACCGACGTCAACGGGTGGCCGGAGTGGCAAACCGATATCAGCGCCGCCCATGCGGATCTTCCAGGAGACGCCGTCCCGGTGTGCGTGTCGAGACCAACGAGTCGTTCGCTGGCGAACCGGTGAAGGCCGATGCGAGCACGATGCAGGCGATGCTCGATGGCTCGCTGACGTCATGGCTCGGCCATCTCAAGGTGGCGGCTGAAGCCGCTGCGACGTAGCGCATCACTGCCTCCACTCCTTCGGGTTGAGGGGGCCTTCGGGTCTTCGTAGGTTGCGGGGATGGAGTTCGAGAATCGGGTGACGAGGGCGTTGGGGGCGGACATCCCGATCGTGCAGGCGCCGATGGGATGGATCGCCCGGGCGCAGCTGGCGAGCGCGGTGAGCAACGCGGGGGCGTTCGGGATCATCGAGACGTCGTCGGGGGAGCTGGACGTCGTGCGGGAGGAGATCCGCAGGATGCGGGATCTCACCGACAGGCCGTTCGGCGTGAACATCGCCCAGGCCTTCGTGCGGGACCCGAACATCGTGGAGTTCGTGGCCGACCAGGGCGTGAAGTTCGTGACGACCTCGGCCGGCAGCCCGATGCGCTACACGGCGGCCCTCAAGGAGAGGGGGCTCACGGTCTTCCACGTCGTGCCCGATCTGGCCGGTGCCCTGAAGGCGGTCGACGCCGGGGTCGACGGCCTGGTGGTCGAGGGCGGGGAGGGTGGCGGCTTCAAGAGCCCGACTCCCGTGTCGACGATGGTGCTGCTCCCCTTGATCGCCTCGAAGGTCGACGTGCCGATCATCGCCGCGGGCGGCTTCGTCGACGGCCCGACGATGGCGGCGGCCTTCGCGCTCGGCGCGGAAGGAATCCAGATGGGGACCCGGATGGTGTCCGCTGCCGAGAGCCCGATCCACGACAATTGGAAGCAGGCCGTCCTCGCCGCCCGCGAGACCGACACGGTGTTCCTCAACCGCCACACCAAGCCGGCGCTGCGGGCCCTGCGGACCGAGCGGACCACCGCTCTCGAGTTCGACACCGAGTCCAACGCCATGGCGCTGTTCGGTCGGGCCATGGACCTCTACTTCGGTGGCGACATGGAAGCTGCGATCGCCTTGTCCGGCCAGGTCGCCGGCCGCATCGACGCCATCGAGCCCGTGGCCGACATCATCCACCGCACCGCCGCCGACTGCCTCGCCATCCTGCAGGACCTCGCCAAGCGCTACCCGGTGCATCCCTAGCGACCCGCGCCCGTGGCGGCGGTGACCGTGGTCTTATTGACTACGGCATGACCCAAGGCGGCACATCCGACGGTGACCGGCCTCAGGTTGGTCGGTGGCGCTCCGAGCGGGCGGCAGCGCGGTTCCGGAAGATGGAGGACGCGCTCTGGCGCGAGGCGGCCGGCCCCGCCCCCACGGCGATCGACGTCCCCACCCATTTCGGCGTCACGCGTGCGTACCGGTGGCCTGGGGCCGGCACACCGATCGTGTTTCTCCATGGCGGACTGATGACGTCGGTCAGCTGGGCGCCGTACGCCCAGACGCTGTCGAGTCGCGACGTGTACGCCGTCGACGTCATGGGCGACGCCGGCCGCAGCGAACCCACCGCCTGGATCGGCTCCGCCAGTGACATGGCGGCCTGGCTCGACGAGACGCTGGCCGGGCTTCGCATCGCACGCGCCCACCTCGTCGGACATTCGGGGGGCGGCTTCGTGGCGCTCAGCACCGCGGCGTACCGGCCCGACCGGGTCTCATCGCTCGTGCTGCTCGACCCGGTGGGCATCGCCCCGCTGCAGATGCTGCGGTTCATGATGTGGGGCATTCCGAACATGCTCGGCTCGCTCGCCCCGGCACCGGTACGACGCTCGCTCGCCCGACGACTGCGAAACCCCCTGCTCGAGAACCACCACGCCTCACGCCTGCTGCTTCACGGCATGGTCCGCCACGCACCGGGCTTCCCCCTCTTGGGGCCCCTGAACGACGACGAGCTCCGAGCGGTTTCGATGCCGGTCACACTGCTCATCGCCACCGAAAGCAAAGCCTTCGACCCGAACCTGCTCGCGGCGCGCGCCGAGGCGCTCCTCCCACAGGTCAGCATCGAGCACGTTCCCGGCGCCGGACATGCTCTCACCGTGAGCCACCTGGACATCTGCGCGGCGCGGATCGCGCTCGCCGACACCTGACTGGACGTCTGCCCACAACCGATCGGCCTGCTGGCCCAGGAACACCGTCGCCTCGGTGGCTGTTGAACCCCGCGAACTGGCACGATCACGAAAGGTGGACGCATGACCGAGGCGAGCGAGCGCGCTGTCCTGGCCGGAGGCTGCTTCTGGGGTGTGCAGGAGTTGGTCCGCAACCTCCCTGGTGTCATCTCGACCCGAGTCGGATACACCGGCGGTGACGTCCCCAACGCCACCTATCGCAGGCATGGCACCCATGCCGAGGGCATCGAGATCATCTTCGATCCGGCGGTGACGAGCTACCGGGACCTGCTGGAGTTCTTCTTCCAGATCCACGATCCGACCACCAGGAACCGTCAGGGCAACGACGTCGGTCTGAGCTACCGGTCGGCCATCTTCTACACGTCCGACGAGCAGCGCCGGGTCGCCGAGGAGACGATCGCCGACGTCGACGCGTCCGGCCTGTGGCCCGGCAAGGTCGTCACCGAGGTGGCGCCGGCAGGTGCGTTCTGGGAGGCCGAGCCGGAGCACCAGGACTACCTGCAGCACTACCCGAACGGCTACACGTGCCACTTCGTGAGGCCGGATTGGAAGTTGCCCCGACGCCAGGCCGCGTCGTAGAGCCAACGACGGCTCGGAGCGATCCGCTCCCCCGGCATCGGAGGCATCCTGCCAGACGGCCCCGATCGCGGGATCATGGCCGGATGGAGAACCGTGTGTGCGAGCTGCTCGGGATCGAGTTCCCGATCCTCGCCTTCAGCCACTGCCGGGACGTCGTCGCGGCGGTCACCAACGCCGGCGGGTTCGGCGTGCTCGGCGCGGTCGCCCACACGCCCGAGCAGCTCGAGATCGATCTCGGCTGGATCGAGGCGGAGGTGAAGGGCAGGCCGTACGGGCTCGACCTGCTCCTGCCGCAGAAGTACGCCGGCTCCGACCAGGGCGGGCTCGACCGGGAGGCGGTCCGCCGGCTGCTGCCGCCCGAGCAGCAGCAGTTCGTCGACGACATCCTCGCCCGCTACGAGGTCCCGCCGCTGCCGGCCGGCACGCCCGTCGGCCGGGGCGGGGGCATGACGATCTCGCCGCACGGCTACGAGCCGCTGCTCGACATCACCTTCGCCCACTCGGTGCGGCTGGTCGCGTCCGCGCTCGGCCCGCCGCCACCGGCGCTCATCGAGCGGGCGCACGCACGAGACGTGGTCGTCGCCGCGCTGGCCGGTCGCGCCTCGCACGCGGTGCGGCACCAGGCGGCCGGCGCCGACCTGATCGTGGCGCAGGGCACCGAGGCGGGCGGGCACACCGGCGAGGTCTCGACGATGGTGCTCGTCCCCGAGGTCGTCGACGCGGTGGCGCCGACCCCTGTGGTCGCGGCGGGTGGCATCGCCTCCGGCCGGCAGATCGCCGCCGCCATGGCGCTCGGGGCCGAGGCCGTGTGGTGCGGGTCGGTGTGGCTGACGACCGACGAGGCCGAGACGCACCCGGTCGTGAAGAAGAAGTTCCTCGCCGCGACGTCGTCGGACACGATCCGGTCGCGTTCGCTCACCGGCAAGCCGGCCCGCATGCTGCGGTCGGCGTGGACCGACGAGTGGGACCGGGAGGATGCGCCGGCGCCGTTGCCGATGCCGTTGCAGAGCGCGCTGGTGGGCGAGGCGCAGGTGCGCATCGCCCGCTCGTCGCACCACGAGGGCACCGGCGCCCACCGGCTGGCGAGCTACTTCGTCGGCCAGGTCGTCGGCCGCATGAGCGAGGTGCGCCCGGCGCGGCAGGTGGTGCTCGACATGATGACCGAGTACGCCGACGTCGTCGGGCGCTTTGCCGAGGAGGCCGCGTCGGCGTCCTAGGCTGCGGACCTCGGGAGGTCGCGGACCGTCTATCGTGCGGACCGTAGTGCGGGCCCTACGGATCGGCGGAGAAGGTGCCAAGCAAGAACTGGGGCGAGATCGACATCCGGGCCGACGTCCCCCACGCCGGGCGGATGTACGACTACATGCTCGGGGGCACGACCCACTTCGAGAGCGACCGCGCCGCGTCCCACGCGGCCGGCCTCGAGTTCCCGGGCGGGCTCGACGCGGCCAAGGCCGGCCTGCGGGCCAACCGGGACTTCCTGGGGCGGGCCGTGCGCTTCATGGCCGGCGAGGCGGGGATCCGCCAGTTCCTCGACCTGGGCACCGGCATCCCGAGCGACGACAACACCCACGCCATCGCCCTGGCCGTGGCCGAGGACTCCAAGATCGTCTACGTCGACAACGACCCCATCGTGCTGGCGCATGCCCACGAGCTGCTGAGCGGCACCCCGGAGACGACGACGTCCTATCTGTACGCCGACATCCGCGACACCGACGCGATCCTCGCGCAGGCGGCCCGGACCCTCGACTTCGACCAGCCCATCGGGCTCGTGATGGTCGCGATCATGCACTTCATCTCGGACGCCGAGGACGCCCACGGCCTGGTGGCCCGCCTGGTCGACGCCCTGCCCGCGGGCAGCCACCTCGCGCTGTCGCACCTGGCCAGCGACGTCGTGCCCGGCCTGGTCGAGCTCTACGACGGCATCAGCGAGAAGACGCAGGAGACGTTCGTCCTGCGGAGCCGCGAGGAGTTCACCCGCTTCTTCGACGGCCTCGAGCTGGTCGACCCGGGCGTCACGCTGGTGGCGTCCTGGCGCGACCAGCCCCCCGAGTCCGGCGGGCCCGACATCTTCTACGCCGGCGTCGGCCGCAAGCCCTGACGCCGGTCAGGCGTCGACGCCGAGCTCCCTGGCCTTGGCGTCCGGGTCGATGCCGTGGAGGCGGGCGAGGTTGCCGCCGAGGATCTTGCGCTTGGCCTGATCCGTGAGCGGCGGATAGCCCCGCTCCTCGACGATGTCCTGGGGGAGCTCGAAGTGCCAGAACTCCTCGAGCGCCCACTGGGGGTGCCAGATCGGCGACTCACCGCCGTAGATGATCTTGTCCTCCCCGCACCACCACAGCATCTTGCCGAGGGTCTCGGCGAACACCCGCGGCTGGCGGGCGATGAAGTTCACGGTCGCGGCGATGGAGCCGTAGAGGTTGGGGAAGCGGACGATCTGCCAGAGGACCTCGTCGAGCCAGGGGAGCCCGACGTGGAAGATGACGAAGTTGATGTCGGGGAAGTTGGCGGCCGCCCCGTCCATGTCGAAGGTCCGCGTGTGCTCGACGGGCTGGGGGCCGAGCGGCACGCCCTTGTGCACGCCGATCAGGTTGACCCCGAGCTCCTGCGCCTTCTCGAACACCGGGAAAGCCACCCGGGGGTCGTCCATCCGCCACGGGAACGGCTGCCCGTAGTCGTAGCGGACGTTGTAGAACTTGAACGCCTTCGCCCCGTACTCCTTGACCTGCACCTCCATCAGGTCGAGCGCCCGCTTGCCCTCGAGCGGGTTCACCGAGCCCCAGAACACGGCCCGGTCGGGGTGTCGGCGGGCCATGTCGGCGCACTTCTCCCAGGGCGACAGGCCGTCGCGGAACAGGTCCGTGAGCGGCAGCGGCTGGGCGACGATCATGTCGGTGTCCGAGTCGGCGATGACCATGTCGTAGATCTCGTCCACCGACCACTCGCGGAAGAACTCGTCGCGGGACAGCACCGGCTCCCCCTGCCGGGTGAGCAGGGTGTGGAAGGCGTAGAGGTGCTCGTCGAACAGCTCGCCCGGCGGCCCGATGGCGTTGCTCTTGTCGAAGTTGAAGATGTGGCACACCGAGTCGAAGACGAAGGCGGGCACGGCGCGCTGGCGCGGCGCCGCGGTCTCAGTGGCGCTGGTCGTCATGGTGGATCACGCTCCTTCGGCGCTGCGGGCGAGGCGTCGCTCGCGGTAGGGGATCAACTGCTCGAGGGGCATCGACAGCTCGGCCTGGGCCTTCGGCGACAGGCGATCGCTGGTCCAGACCGGGTCCCAGAGGACGTTCACCTCGACGTCCTCGATGCCGCGCAGCTCGCGCAGCCGGTCGGGGATCGTGGTGGACAGCGAGGCGACGAAGGGGCACCAGCCGGTCGTCAGCACGAGGTCCACGCGGACGCGGGCGCCCTCGACGTGGACGTCCTCGACGAGGCCCATGTCGACGACGCTGAGGCCGCGCTCGGCACAGCACGGGTCGTACACGCCGCCGAGGGCGTCGATGATCGTGGCCTCGTCGGGTGGGGTATCGGCCGGCACGGCGTCACCTCCGTGGGGATCGGTGGTCGGGGTCGATGGCGATGCGGAAGCCGGTGGTGGGGGTGGCCCGCGCCGGGTCGGCGGCCAGCGACCGGCTCGCCCGCAGGCCCCACTCGTGATCGAGGTAGGAGCCGCCGCGCACCGCCCGCCAGCCCTCGACGGCCGGGTCGGCGACCCACTCCCACACGTTCCCGGCGAGCTGCTCGGCGCCGCACGGGCCCGCACCCGAGGGGTGCGACGTCACCGGCACGGTCCGGCCCGCGCCACTCTCCACGCAGGCGCAGCGCTCGGGGTCGAAGGTGTGGCCCCATGGCCACGGCCGCGCGTCGAGGCCCCGGGCCGCCGCCTCCCACTCGCTGCCGGTGGGCAGCCGCACCGGGCGGGCCAGCGCCCCCGCCGCCCACCCGCAGAAGGCCTGTGCCTGGGCGAAGGTCAGGCCGGTCGCCGGGTGGTCGGCGAGCTGCGGATCGCGGGCGCGGCGGGCGACATCGGCGGGGAGGGGCTCACCCGTGGCGGCGAGGAACGCGCACAGCTGCTCGTTGGTGACCGGGTAGCGCCCCAGCAGCACCGCCGCGACCTCCACCCCGCGCTCCTCGCCCGGCTCGCCGAGGCGGTACCGGCCGGCGGCGACCTCCACCACGTCGTCCAGGTCGGGCAGAGGTCGCACTCCGCTGGACACGGCGACTACGTCCATCTCGCGCCCCCCTGAACTCTCGTCGGGCACCAGTGACGGTATCCCGGAAGCGATGCGCGGTTCTGGGGACCCGCGTGTCGCGCGCGCTCAGCGAGGACGATCGCCGCGCACCGTGACCCGGTACATGCGGCGCCGGTGGCCCCGGTAGTCGTGCAGCGCCGTGTGCTGCACGCTGCGGTTGTCCCACATCGCCACCGATCCCGGCCGCCAGCGGAAGCGGCAGGTGAACTGCTCGCGGGTCGCGTGCCCGATGAGATAGCCCAGCAGCGCCGCCGACTCGCTGGAGCGCAGCCCCTCGATGCCGATCGTGAACGACCGGTTCACGTAGAGGCCCTTGCGCCCGGTCTCGGGGTGGGTGCGCACGACGGGGTGGTGGACCACCCGGTCGGCGCGCTCGGCGTGCTTGGTGCGCATCGATCGCGACCGGGTCGAGTAGCCGCCCTCCGCGTACTGCGGGCCGGCCGAGTGCCGGCCGACGAGCCCGCCGATCAGCCCCTTCATCGTGTCGGAGAGCGCGTCGTACGCGGCGTGCTGGTTGGCGAAGAGGGTGTCGCCCCCGAACTCGGGCACCTCGACCGCGTAGAGGATCGAGCCGAGGTCGGGCTCGTCGAGGAAGGTGACGTCGGTGTGCCACCCACCGCCGAAGTTCACGACGTCGTCGGGCTCGGTGATGATCTCGATCACCTCGGAGAGGCCGTCCATGCCCTCCACGAACGGATGGGTGTCCAGCTCGCCGAAGCGACGCCCGAACCGCATCAGCTGCTCGGGCGACAGCTCCTGGCCGTGGAAGAACAGGACGTGGTGGGCGAGGAAGGCCTGCCTGATCTCCGCGACCGTGGCCTCGTCGAGGTCGGACGCCAGGTCGACGCTCCCGACCTCGGCACCCAACACGCCCGACACCGGGGCGACCGAGATCCGCCGATAGGTTCCCTGCTCCTGGATGGTCACCCCGCCCACCGTATCGACCGGTCGGGCAGACTCGCCGCCGTGCCCGATCTGCCGTTCGACGACCCCCGGCTCGCGGCCCTGTACGACATCTTCGATCCCGACCGCAGTGACCTGGACGTCTACTCCGCCCTCGCCGCCGAGCTCGGCGCACGGTCGGTGCTCGACATCGGGTGCGGCACGGGCACCTTCGCCTGCCTGCTCGCCCGCCGGGGACTCGACGTGACCGGCGTCGACCCGGCCGCGGCCATGCTGGTGGTCGCCCGCGCCAAGCCCGACGCCGAGCGGGTGCGGTGGCTCCACGGCGTGGCGCCCGACCTACCGCCGCTGCAGGTCGACCTCGCCACCATGACCGGCAACGTCGCCCAGGTCTTCCTCGACGACCGGGACTGGGCCGACACGTTGACCGCGGCTCATCGCTCGCTGCGGCCCGGCGGGTGGCTGGTCTTCGAGAGCCGCCGCCCCGAGCGGCAGGCCTGGCGGGAGTGGACCAGGGACGACCGCCACCAGCGCGAGGAGATCGACGGCGTCGGCCTCGTCGAGACCTGGGACGAGGTCACCGAGGTCGCCCTCCCGTACGTGACCTTCCGCTCGACGATGATCTTCCACGCCGACGGCGCCGAGCTGACCTCGGAGTCGACGCTCCGGTTCCGCAGCCGGGACGAGATCGGCGAGTCCCTCGCGGCCGCAGGCTTCAGCGTCGAGGACGTGCGGGATGCCCCCGACCGGCCGGGCAAGGAGAACGTGTTCGTCGCCCGCAAGGGCTGATCGGATGGATCCCCACCCCGAGCCGTCGGCCATTCGAGACGTGGACGTGGTCGTCCGGCGGGGGGACGACATCCTGCTGCTGCTCCGGTCGGGGACGGGATACAAGGACGGCGAGTGGGGTCCGCCGAGCGGCAAGGTGGAGCCCGGCGAGACCTACACGGAGGCCGCCGTGCGCGAGCTGGCCGAGGAGACCGGCATCCACGTGCGGCCCGACGAGGTCCGCTTCGTCCATGCGATCGAGCGCGTGCCGACGTCGGGCGACCACTGGGTCGGCGTGTTCTTCGAGGTCGACGGCACGAGCGCCCAGCCGGTCAACCGGGAGTCGCACAAGCACAGCGCGCTGGACTTCTTCCCGGCCACGGCGCTGCCCGAGCCCACGGTCGACTACGTCCGTCACGTCGTCGCCGCGGCGCGTCAGTCGAACAGGATGACGTCGCGGGCGATCTCGCCGGTCCGCATCCGGGCGAACGCAGCGTTGACCTCGTCGAGCGGGATGCGGGTCGAGATCATGTCGTCGAGGTTGAGCCGGCCCTGCAGGTACATGTCGACGTAGCGGGGCATGTCGACCCGGAACCGGTTGGATCCCATGTTGGATCCCTGGATCTTCTTCTCGGCGAGGAACGCGAAGCCCGGCAGCTCGACGCTGTCGCCGACCGGGATCATGCCGATGACGGTGGCGCAGCCTCCCGGCTTCAGCATGGCGAAGGCCTGCTCGGCCGCGATCTTGAGACCGATCGCCTCGAAGGCGTGGTCCACGCCGCCGCGGGTCAGCTCCATCACGGTGCCGATGGGGTCGGCATCCTTGGCGTTCACCGCGTCGGTGGCTCCGAACGAGCGGGCTAGATCGAGCTTCGAGGAGACCATGTCGATCGCGATGATGCGGCCGGCTCCGGCGATCGCCGCCCCTTGGACGGCCGCCAGCCCCACGCCGCCGCAGCCGATGACTGCGACCGTCTCGCCGGCTCGCACCCCGGCCGTGTTCAGCACGGCGCCGAGCCCGGTCGTGACCCCGCACCCGAGCAGCGCGGCGCGGTCGAGCGGCATGTCGTCGCGGATCTT
>DATFRN010000452.1:0-6829 GCA_035263165.1 Acidimicrobiales bacterium
CGCCTTGGTGCCGACCAGGCCCAGCTTGGCCACCGCGGTCTCGGCCGCAGCGCCGAAGGCGTCCCCGAAGTCACCCACGAAGGTGGAGGCCTCGCCCAGGGGCCCGGTCATGTCCCGGGTGGCGTTCACGACGTTGACCGAGCCCCGCTGGGCATGGCCACCGATGTCCTCGGTGGCCTTGCCCGCGTCCTCGGCCTTATTGCGTACCTGGTCCAGCGCGGCCTCGGCCTCGGCCAGCTGGCCCTTCAGGTCTGAGACCTTGGCCTCGAGGGCGATGGTGACGTCGCGCCCGTCGAGCTCGTCGGCCTGGCCCTCGACGTCGTCCAGGCCCTTGGTGGCGTCGGTGGTGTCGGCGCCGACCTGTACCTCGGGCGACAGCTTCTCGAGGTCGGTGGCCTTGTCGGCGACCTTGTCGAGGGTCTTGGACGCCGAGTCCTGGGCCTCGATGTCAATGCGGATCTTCTCTTCGGCCACGCCTCACCGCCTCAGCAGCGCGCTGACGTCGTCGACGAAGATGGCCGGCACGACATCGGTGGCCCGGGCCACGACGGCGCGCCACGCGCCCCGGCCCCGGGCCCCGGGATGGCGGATCGGGGGCGGCGTGCGGACCGGGTGGCCGTAGCCCCGGCCGGCGAGGTAGCGGGGCTTGGCCTTGCCCCGGCGCGCCCGGGGGATGTCATGCGGGCCGGCGCCGGTGTTGCGGATCACCCACAGGCCCACGGGCACGCCCTTGACGCGGCAGCGCGTCAGGCCGGCATCGGTGCGGATGTCGTCGACGGCGCGCAGCTTGACGGCCCGCTTCTTGCGAAAGGGGGGCTGGCCCTCTTCCTCCGCGATGCGCTTCACCGCCTTGGCCGCGGTGATCATCGACCGCCGCGGCAGCTCGCGCAGCTCGCCCGCGGTCGTGCGTAGGGCGATGCTGGCCGTCGGCATCAGGCCGGCAGGGTGATGGTGGGCTTCGCGAAGCACGGCCAGGTGACGCCCGTCGCCACCAGGACCGTGCCGAAGTCGCCGAGGTACGGGCCCGCCACCACGTAGACCTGGCCCTCGGCCAGCGGCTCGGTGGCGGCCTCGTCGGGCTGGATGCTGAAGAACTTCAGCTCGGTGTCGTTGTCCCACGCGTAGCCCGACAGCCCGCCCCCGGAGGCGGTCCAGTCCTGCAGCCAGGACAGCACCAGGGCGAAGCTCGACTGGCCGGGCGATTGGGCCTCGCCCTGGCAGCCGGTGGCGGGCACGGTCTGGATGTTGGGCGACGTGGTGATCGCCGCGCTGGTGACCACGCACTGGTACTCGGTGGCGAGGGCGAGCCCCGCCTGGTCGTCGGCGAACTTCACCAGCGCGTTCTTGACGACCATGATCGTCCTCGGGGATTCGGCCATCTGTCTCTCCTTGTCAGCAGGGCACGATCTGCACGCGGCTCACCTCGACCGAGTACGCGGGGCAGTCCTTGTCGTTGAGGCTGTAGGTGCCGGCCCGGGCCCGAGCCTCGTCGATGCCGATGGCGACCATCACCGGCTCGAGGGTCGACAGCAGCCAGTCCAGGGCGTCGGCGTTGCCCGGCGGCGGGGCGATGAGCCGCACCGGGATGACGAGCGTCCACGTCGCCCCGCCGTTGGCGGGCTCGACCGAGCTCGGGGCGTCGACGAGCACGCCCGGCGGCTCGAGGCGGGGGTCGAGGGTGACGTTGTCGATCCCCGCCGCCTCGAGGGTCGCCTTGAGGTCGGCCCGGGCCTGGGTGAACGCGTCCATCAGGGCGAGGCCTCGAGGGGCTGCACGACGCCGGCGAGGTCGGCGACGGGCCGGCCGATGCCGAGCAGGCGGTTGATCTGGCTCGAGGTGCCGGTGACCGCGAAGCCCGACGCCAGCTCTTCGAAGCTGGCGTAGCTGTCGGTGCTGCCCCGCTCCCGGAACAGCGCCACCGCGTACAGCGTCGTGCCCAGGCCCACGTCGGGCCCGGGCACGATGTCGACGTCGTCGATGTAGCCGGCGGCGGCGCGCCGCCGGAACGCCCAGGCGTTGGCCGCGTCGGTGCAGGCGGTCAGGTAGGCGCCGTCCATGGTGGACGGGGTGACCCCCAGCGCGGCCTGCACGTCGTCGGTCGTGATCCACGCCATGGGCCTACGGAAGTGTCAGCTTGGCGAAGGCGCCGGGGTACTCGACGGCCGACGCCGCGAAGAAGTACACGCCGACGTCCACGCCGAGCAGGCTGACGTCGACCACCCGGATGTCGGTGAGGCTCGAGCCCCCGTAGGTGGCGGCCCCCGAGCCGATGCCCATCAGCATCGTCTTCACCGGCAGGTTCGGGTCCACGAAGATGTCCATCCCCGCCGCGCTCGCGCTGGGCAGGTAGTTGCCCAGGTCCAAGGACCCCGACCAGAACGCGGGGCCGTTCACGCTCTTGATGGGGATCAGCGTCTGCGCCACGTCCCAGGACAGGGCCAGGAACACCCGCCCCGGCGGGCACGCGGTCGGGTCGAGCATGGCGAACAGGGCCGCCACGTTGGCCAGGAAGTCGGCGCCCGGCGTGGCCACCGCGGCGGCGGCCAGCAGCTTGGTGGACACGGCCACGTCCCACTTGCGGGCGGCGTCGACCGCGGCGGCGCGCAGGTAGGCGTCCATGGCCGAGGGGTTGGACCGTTGCACGGCCTGCAGGCTCAGGTCGTTGCCCTGGGCCCAGGTCTCGATGCTGGTCGTCTGCCAGGCCCAGGACACCGCACCCGAGGGGATCGCCGTCTTCTCGGTGGCGACCTTGGCCGTCGCCGCGGGCAGGGCGGTCCACTTGGGGTACAGGATGTCCGAGCCGGTGGGGGGCAGGGGCCGGTTGTCGAGTCGGTTCACCAAGGGCGTGCCGTGATCGATGAGGCCCACCAGCTCGGTGCGGTAGTTGGGCACCGAGGGCACGTTGGACGAGATCACGTTGGTCAGGGCGGCCTGGATGCGGGCCGCCACGTCCGCGGCGCGGAGGCCTTCCTGGTTCCCCGCCGCGATGATCTGCGCCACCGCCGACAGGGTGAGGGGTGGCCCCGCCGGTACCCCGCCGCTGAGGGGTACGGCGACGGGCTGGGGCGGGGGTGAGGGCGCCGCTTCCACCGGAGCCGGTGCTTCGGTGATCACGGTCCCGGTGGGCTCGGGCATGTTTGTTTCCTCCTGGGTCGGGGCCGATGCGGCCACGTCGGTGACGACTGCATCCTCGAAGGCGCCGTAGGGGAGCAGGGCCAGGTGCTGCCAGTCGCCGGCCGCCACGACCAGCACCTGCTCGCCGTCGTCGTTCTGCTCGTAGGTGAACTCGGTGGGATCGACGCCGACCGAGAACATGCCGAGCACGCCGTCGGCCGCCAGCACCAGTGCCTCGTCGCCCTCGCGCACGCGGCTGACGCGCACGACCGTGGCCATGCCGGCGTCGGTCGAGGTGTTGTCGATGACCCGTCCCACGGGGCGACCGCTGTCATGGCCGAGGGCGACCACGGGCCGGGCGGCGGCGTCCAGGGCGCCCGGCAGGAAGCGCACCAGCTGGCCCGAGCTCACGCGGCCGTCACGGTTCCACGGCACCGCGATGCCGCGGATGGTGCGGTCGGTGGAGGCCTCGTCGCCGGCGGGCTCGGCGGCGATGGTGGCGTCGAAGAAGGCGTGGATCATGCGGGGCTCCCCTCGGCCGGCGGCGCCGCCGGCGCCGGCGGGCTGGGTTGGGGCTGGGGCGGCTGGAAGGCGTCCTGGATGTCGTTGGGCGACGGATCGCCCTCAGTGAACGGCGACCGGAGCCAGGCGTTGAGGTCGAGGCGCACGAACTGGCCGTTGGGCACCACGTTGGGGCCGCCCAGGGTCTGCTCGATGCAGTTGATGAACGGCAGCGCGCCGAAGTCGATGATGTCGCGCCGGGCGGTCTCGGCGTTCTGGTAGGTCATGGAGTTGTTGGACGGCGCGCCCACCGCCCACGGCGGCACGTTCATCAGGCGGGAGGCCTCGAGGGCCTGGTGGTCACGCGCCTCGACCAGCTGGAAGCGCTCGGGGTCCGCCGATGCCTCGTGGTAGTCGAAGTCCAGGCCCAGGGCGGCGGTGACGTTGGCCCGGCGCCGCTCGGCGAAGGCGTCGGCCCACTCGCCCAGCTCGGTGGCCGACAGGGGCTCACCGCCGGTCTGCTTCAGCCAGCCCGCCGGCACCTCGGTGGCGCTGAAGCGGTCCGCCGCGTCTTCGAGCTTGAGTGACGTGTTGAACGTGCGCCACCCCGTCACGAGCACCGACTCGGTGAAGCTGCAGAACTCGACGACGTCGGCGGGGTCCAGGCGCCGGCCCCGGTAGCTCACCGCCCCGTCCGCGTCGACCTGGACGTCGGTCGGGCACAGCCGCTCGAAGGCCGAGGGGTAGCCGGTGGCGTAGCGGCCGGTGATGTACCAGTAGGCCCGGGCGTGGAAGATCAGATCATCGGTCGTCCAGGCCAGCAGCCAGTGCCGGGTGGTGTTGGGGTCGGGACGGCCCATCCACAGCGCCGGGGGCACCTGCTGCTCGACCGACGCGCCGTCGGACCACGACAGGCGCCACAGCGTCAGGGGCAGCGACCCGACCGCGGCGCACAGGATGTCCCGGGCCCGGGACACCGCCGGGATCGTCAGCAGCGTGAGCCGGTCCCACACCCCGGCCACGGGCGGGGCGGGGAAGTCGGCGGTGACCAGCTGGCGGTAGCCGGTGCCCCAGCCCATGCCCGCGCCGACGGGAAACCCCGACGTGGGTGTGAGCCGGGGCACGGCCCGGGCCGCGTCGACCCGGCGGTCGCGGTAGCGAAGCTGTCTCACTCGCCCTCGGGCTCGCGGTTCACGAAGTCGGCCCAGCTCTGCTCGCCCGGCGCGTCCTTGGCCGGCTCGGTCTCGTCGGTCTCGTCGGTCTCGGTGTCCTTGGTGCTCTTGCGCGCAGGCGTCATGGCCGGATGCGAACACGCGCCGCCGCGCCAAGGGAAGAGTCTGTAGTTCTCTCTCGTCAGGCCGTCGAGAAGCCCAGCGCCGGCTTGGTGCGGTAGCCGGGCCGGCTGGCGAGGCTGAGGGCCCACACCGCGCAGCGGGCGAGCTCGATGGGGCCCGAGCTGTGCGCCGTCGACAGCCCGGCGTTACGGGCCTGCACGGCCCGACCGATGTGCTCATCCAAGGTCGGCGAGCCGGGGTGGGCCACCTCGCCCCGGGCGATCATCCCCCGCACGAGCGGCGTGGCCCGCGCCAGCTCACGGATGCCGACGGTCACGCGCTTGCGGGTGAGCTCGCGAGGACAGTGGGCCTCGAGCGTCGGCGTGATCGCGAGCACGTCGAGCCCGCCGTAGGCGTCGTCGACGGCGGTCCAGAACGCGTCCTCGTACTCGGTGACGATCACCGGCGCCACGTAGCTCAGCCCGTCATGGGTCCAGGCCCGCACGGCCACGAAGCGGTCGCCGCCCTGGGACACCTCGGCGGCCACGACCCCGCCCTGGGGGTCGGGCAGCTGGCACGCCCGGCAGCGGTCCCACCACCCCGGCTCGAGCCAGCCGGCGGCGTTCTGGACCCAGGTGTTCAGCGAGCCCCGCCAGAACGCCGAGCGGTCGGGCCCCTGGAACTCGGCCAGCAGGGTCTCGCGGTCCAGCGTCTTGCCCAGGCACGGGTTGGGCCAGGACCAGTACGTGGGCTGGCTGAGGTCGACGTTGGGCGGCGGGCTCCACTCCAGGAAGCACAGGTAGCTGGGCGTGCCCGCCTCGATGAGGGACAGCCCCCGCTCGCGCCAGGACCGCAGCAGCACCGAGCTCTCGTCGCCGGCGGTCGAGGTCATCACGAGCAGGGGCATGGGCCGGGCCCGCATGGCGGGGAGGATCCCCTGGTTGACGGCCTCCGGCTTGACCTTCCAGGACTCGTCGACGACGACCATGTCGAGGGACCAGCCGTGCCCGGCGCCGAGGCTGTTGGACTGGGTCACGAGGGTGGACCCGTTGTCCAGCTCGAGGCGCTGGCGCCCGAAGCTGTACGTGCGGTACAGCACCCGGTGCTCGAGCAGGCGGTCCAAGAAGATGAACGCCTGCTCGGTGAGCTTGAGGTCGTGGGACAGCCACCCCACGGTCACCGGGTCATGCCCCAGGCGGTCGACCCAGTCGGTGAGGTACCAGCCCACCAGCGCCTCGGCCCAGGTTGTCTTGCTGTTCTGGCGCGAGACCGAGATCAGGGCCTGGCGGTGGACGAAGCGGCCGTCGTCATGGGTCAGGACCCGGTCCCAGGCGAGGCGGTTCCACGGCATCGGGCGGTGGGGCATGTGCCGGCGGGCCCAGCGGGCGACGAGGGGCCCGTAGGTCCCAGCCCCCGCGACCGGCGTGGCCAGCCTGGGCTCGGTCCGCCCGCGCTTGGGCACGTCCGCCACCGTCAGTGGTCGTCGGCCTCGGTCGGGCGACATCCCGGGCGATATCGCATCACGGTTGGCGGGCTGCTGGCCCAAGCGCTGTCCAAAAACCTCGGCGCGCACCGCGGCCACCGACGCGCGCTTGGCGTTGGTGACGCCGGCGCCACGGGCGTAGTTGCAGTGGGCGCAGGCGGGCACGAGGTTGGCCAGGCTGTCGTCGCCGCCCGCCACCCGGGCCACGCGGTGGTCCGCGGTGGTGGCCTTGCCGGTGCAGCCCTCGAGGCGCCAGTAGCAGACCGGGTGGTCGGCCAGCAGCGTGGTGCGGTTGCGCCGATACTCAGCGGTTCGGAAGTCCGAGCTCACGTCCGCCCTCGAGGCCAGCCGATGCCCTGCTCGGCCTGGTGCCAGGCCGCCACCAACGCCTCGCGTGCATCACCGCCGGCGCGCCGCAGCAGCTCGGCGCGGTGGTAGCGATCGAGGCCCCCGCGCC
>DATFRN010000453.1:0-5698 GCA_035263165.1 Acidimicrobiales bacterium
CCGGGGATCGTGTCGAACTCGTGCAGGGCGTCGTCGAAGCGCACCTGGGTGATGGCGGCGCCGGGGATGGACGACAGCAGCGTGCGCCGCAGCGAGTTGCCGAGGGTGTGGCCGAAGCCGGGATCGAGCGGGCCGATGGCGAACCGCTGGCGGTTGCCTTCTTCCTCGGTGACGGGCTCGACCGTGGGCCGCTGCATGACGAGCATGGATTGCTCCCTGATAGCTGAACTGGGGGTGGCGGGCGAAGGGGGGTTACTTGCTGTAGAGCTCGACGATGAGCTGCTCGCGCACGGGCACGTCGATGTGCTCGCGCAGCGGGTACTCGCGCACCTTCACCGAGAGCCCTTCGTTCTCGGAGTCGAGCCAGGGCGGTGGCGTCCGGGAGAGGACGTCCCGGTTCCACTGGATCTGGATCATCTGGGCCGCCTTGCCCCGCAGGCTGACCACGTCGCCCTTGCGGACGCGGTAGCTGGGGATGTCGACCCGCCGGCCGTTGACGTCGACGTGGCCGTGGCGGACGAACTGGCGCGCCTGCGGGCGGGTCGATGCCCAGCCGGCCCGGTAGACGATGTTGTCGAGACGGCGCTCGAGCAGCTGGAGCATCAGCTCGCCGGTCACGCCCTTGCGCCGGCTGGCCTCCTCGTAGAGGTTGCGGAACTGGCGCTCGTTCAGGCCGTACGTGTAGCGGGCCTTCTGCTTCTCCTGCAGCTGGAGCAGGTACTCCGAGGCGTTGCGGCGGCGGCTGCGGCCGTGCTCGCCCGGCGGGTAGGGGCGGCGGTCGAGGGCGCGGTTCTCGCCCGAGGTGCCCCAGATGTTGACGCCGAGGCGGCGGGAGACACGGGCCTTGGGTCCGGTGTAGCGGGACATGCGGTGCTTACCTCAGACACGCCGCCGCTTGGGCGGGCGGCAGCCGTTGTGGGGGACAGGGGTGACGTCCTTGATGCCCGTGACCTCGATGCCGGTGTTCTGGATCGAGCGGATGGCCGTCTCGCGGCCGGAGCCCGGGCCCTTGACCTGGACGTCGACCTTGCGCACACCGTGCTCCATGGCCCGGCGGGCGGCGGCCTCGGCGGCCATCTGGGCGGCGAAGGGCGTCGACTTGCGGGAGCCCTTGAACCCGACGTTCCCGGCCGAGGCCCACGACAGGACGTTGCCGTCCTGGTCGGTGAAGCTGATGATCGTGTTGTTGAAGCTGCTCTTGATGTGAGCGACGCCGTGACCGACGTTCTTGCGCTCGCGCTTGCGGGGCCTGCGACCACCGGCGGACTTGGGCTTGGCCATCTGGGTGCTACTTCCTTGCCTTCTTCTTGCCGGCGACGGTCTTCTTCGGGCCCTTGCGGGTGCGGGCGTTGGTCTGGGTGCGCTGGCCGCGCACGGGCAGGCCGCGGCGGTGGCGGAGCCCCTGCCAGCAGCCGATCTCCATCTTGCGCTTGATGTCCTGGGCGACCTCCCGCCGCAGGTCGCCCTCGACCTTGTAGGTGGCCTCGATGTGGTTGCGGATGCGGGCGACCTCGTCGTCGGTGAGGTCGCGCACCCGGGTGTCGGGGCTGATGTCGAGGGCGGCGCAGATCTCCTGGCTGCGCGTGCGCCCGATGCCGAAGATGTAGGTCAGCGAGATCTCCACCCGCTTCTCGCGGGGGATGTCGACGCCGGCGATGCGTGCCATGTGGCTCCTTAGCCCTGCCGCTGCTTGTGGCGCGGGTTGGTGCAGATGACCTGGACGCGCCCGTGGCGGCGGATCACCTTGCACTTCTCACAGATTCTCTTGACGCTGGGACGAACCTTCATAGCGATCCCGTCACTTGTAGCGGTAGGTGATGCGACCCCGGCTGAGGTCATAGGGCGTGAGCTCGACCTGTACTCGATCACCAGGGAGGATGCGGATGTAATGCATGCGCATCTTGCCGGAGATGTGGGCGAGCACCTTGTGCCCGTTCTCCAACTCGACACGGAACATTGCGTTGGGGAGGGGTTCGATCACCGTCCCCTCCAGGACGATCGCATCTTCCTTGGGTTTCGGCAGGACGTGCTCCTACATGCGTACTGGTGGTGGCCAAAGACGCGGTGGAACAGCCAATTGCGCCGAGAGCCGACTGAACATGCTAGCGCGGGGAGAGGCGGAGGCAAACTCCGCGCGCGGTCGGCGGAGCACAGAATCCCCGAGCTCAGGGGCGGGGGTCCCAGCTGCGCGTCACGGTAGCCCACGCGGCCGTTCCGTGGACGTTTCTGGTTGGGAGTCAACCAGAAACGTCCACGGAACCGAACTACGTTCGGGATATGACGACGGGCGACAAGGCCGCACGCACGAGCCGGCGGCGGTTCCTGACCACGGCCCTGGCCGCGGGCGCGGCCATCCCGCTGGTGGGGTTCGGCCCGCCGTCGTGCCACGGCGGCCCCCGGCCGCCGGCCGGCCTGCCCGACGGGCTGTTCGCCCTGGGCGTGGCGTCGGGCGACCCGCTCCCCCACGCCGTCGTGATCTGGACCCGGCTGGCGCCGGTGCCGCTGGCGGGCGGGGGCATGCCCGACGTCGACGTCCCGGTCCGGTGGGAGGTGTCGGACAACGACGGGTTCCGCGGCCGCGTCCTGCGGGGGCACGTCAAGGCCACGCCGGCGTTCGGCCACTCGGTGCACGTCGACGTGCGCGGGCTGCGGCCGGCCTCGTGGTACTGGTACCGGTTCATCGTGGGCGACCAGGTCAGCCCCGTCGGCCGCACCCGCACGGCCCCGGCGCCCGCGCACCACCGCGACCCGGTCCGGTTCCTGTACGGCAGCTGCCAGAACTGGCAGGGCGGCTTCTGGCCGCTGTGGGCCAACGCCCCGGCCGACGACCCCGACGTGATCCTCCACCTCGGCGACTACATCTACGAGGGCGGGCCGTCGTCGAGCGCCCCCCGGCAGAACAACAGCCCCGAGGTCCGGACGCTGGACGCCTACCGGAACCGGTACGGGCTGTACAAGGGCGACCCGGCGCTGCAGGCGGCCCACGCCGCGTGCCCGTGGATCGTGACCTGGGACGACCACGAGGTCGAGAACAACTACGCCGGGCTGATGCCCGAGATCCCGGCCGAGGCGCCCGACTTCCCCGCCCGCCGGGCGGCGGCGTACCAGGCGTGGTGGGAGCACCAGCCGGTGCGGCTCCCGCCGCCGACGGGCCCCAACCTGCGCATCTACCGGACGTTCGACTGGGGACGCCTGGCCCGGTTCCACGTGCTGGACGGGCGCCAGTACCGCAGCGACCAGCCCTGCCCGGGCGGCGACTCGGGCCTGACGTGCCCGCAGCGGACGGCAGCCGACCAGACGATGCTGGGCGCAGCGCAGGAGTCGTGGATCGGCGCCCGCCTGGCCGAGTCGCAGGCCACGTGGGACGTGATCGCCAACCAGACGGTGATGACCTCGATGCCGCTGGCGGGGGTCTTCTACAACCAGGACCAGTGGGACGGCTACGCCGCCGCCCGCCAGCGCCTGCTCGACCAGATGGCGGCGGCCCAGGCCGAGAACGTGGTGGTGCTGACCGGCGACATCCACGCCGCAGGGGTCGGCAACCTGGTGGGCGAGAACCCCGACGGCACGTCGGCCACGAGGGTCTACGGCACGGAGCTGGTAGCGTCGTCGATCAGCTCGAACTTCGACAGCGCCCTGGCCGACGTGGCTCAGGCCCTGATCGCCCAGCTCCCGCACATCCGCTTCGCCGACACGAAGCACCGGGGCTACATGATCAGCGAGGCCAGCGACACGGAGGTCGTGACCCGCCTGCGGGTGGTGGACTCGATCGCGACCGCCAACGAGCCCGTCTACACGATCGGCGAGTGGACGACCCTGGCCGGCACGCCGGGGGTGCAGCCGGCGTAGCGCCCACCCCCGCGGGCCGGCAGCAGCCGCTCCTCGCCGTCGAGGAGGGCCTCCCCGAAGGCGACCAGCGCCAGCATGCCCGTCATCACCCTTGGTGCGGGCTCGGAGTGGTCACCTCATCGCGGCCACCGTGGTCTGTGCTCCCCGCTCTCGCTGCTTCGCAGCGGGGTGCCCCGGCCACCACCTCCACCGGCGTCGCCACTGCGGCCGCGCTCAGGGCAGGGTCAGGATCTCAGGCCCGTCGTCGGTCACCGCGATCGAGTGCTCCCAGTGGGCGGCCCGGCTGCCGTCGGCGGTGACGACGGTCCAGCCGTCGGGCATCACCGCGGTGCGGTCGGTGCCGATGGCCACCATGGGCTCGACCGCGAACACGTCGCCCGCGGCGATGCGCACGCCCCGGCCCCGCTTGCCGACGTTGGGGACGTCGGGCGGCTCGTGCATGGCGGTGCCGATGCCGTGGCCCACGTAGTCGCGCACCACCCGCAGGCCGGCGGCCTCGACCACGCCCTGGACGGCGGCGCCCAGGTCGCCCAGGCGTTTGCCCGGCACCAGCTCGGCGATGCCGGCCTCCAGTGCGGCGCGGGTCACGTCGATCAGCCGCTGGTCGGCGGCGGAGATCTCGCCCACCCCGGCGGTGAAGGCGGCGTCGCCGTGGTAGCCGTCGACGACGGCACCGCAGTCGATCGAGATGATGTCGCCCTCCTCGAGCGCCTGGTGGTCGGGGATGCCGTGCACCACCACGTCGTTGCGGCTGGCGCAGATGACCGCCGGATAGCCGTGGTAGCCGAGGAAGTTCGACCGCGCCCCCCGCCGGGCCAGCACCTCGCGCCCGATGGCGTCGAGGTCGAGCAGCGTCACGCCCGGCCGCAGCGCGGCCCGGATGGCGTCGTGCATCTCGGCCACCACCCGGCCGGCCCGCCGCATCGTGCGGATCTCTGCCGGCAGGCGGCGACCGCGGGGCGGGGCGGGGGTGCGGGGCGCTCTCACCCGCACCAGCCTACTGGGGGTGGCCCGTGACGCTAGGAGCCGCGGCGCTGGTCGATGGTGGCGACCATGCGGTCGAGCACCTGCTCGGTGGTGCCCAGGCCGTCGACCACCTCGAGCAGGCCGCGGCCCTCGTACCAGGCGATCAGCGGGGCGGTCTTGGCCTCGTACTGGGCCAGCCGGCGCTCGATGGCTGCCGGCTTGTCGTCGTCGCGCTGGACGACGTCGCCGCCGCAGTTGTCGCACACCCAGCCGTACCGGGGCGGCGCGGCGACCGAGTAGTTGGCCCCGCAGTCGTCGCACACCCGCCGGCTGCCCAGCCGCTCCAGCACCACCTCACGCGGCACGTCGAGGTCGATGACGACGTCGAGCGGCCGGCCGGCGGTGATCTTGGCCAGGGCGTCGGCCTGGTCGACCGTGCGGGGGAAGCCGTCGAGGACGTAGCCCCGCTGGGTGGTGTCGCCCCGCTCGAGCCGGTCCTCGACGATGCCGATCATGATGTCGTCGGGCACCAGCTCGCCGTTGGCCATGAGCTCGGCTGCTTTTCGGCCGAGGTCGGTGTCCTCCCGGACGGCGGCCCGCAGCATGTCGCCGGTGGAGATGTGGGGGACCACATAGTGACGTGACAGCCGGAGGCATTGGGTTCCCTTGCCGGCCCCCTGGCGACCCAGCATCACCATGCGGACCCCACGCGTCACTGCAGGAACCCTTCGTAGTTCCGCATCATCAGCTGGCTGTCGATCTGTTTCATCGTCTCGAGGGCGACGCCCACGGCGATGAGGATCGACGTGCCGCCGAACGCGAAGGCCCGCACGTTGGCGGTGGCCAGCAGCAGGGACGGCAGCAGCGCCACGGCGGCGATGAA
>DATFRN010000454.1:0-17247 GCA_035263165.1 Acidimicrobiales bacterium
CCGCCGGCCGGCGTTGTACGGGGTATGACACACACGCTGGAGAGCCGCACCGCCATCGTCCATTGGGCCGGCGGCGCGGCCGAGGTCGATGTGGTCGACGCCCTCGACGAGGCCGCGCTGCGGCGGGTGCCGATGACGCCCCAGGTGGCCGACGTGGCGACGTTCCTGGCCGGCGACGGCGCCGCCGCCATCACCGGCACGATCGTCAACGTGACCGCCGGCCTGGTGCTCCGGTGACGACCGCTACGGTGGCCCGCATCGACCGGACCACCCGTTCCCTGCCCGAGGCCGAGGCGGCCGCCGCCGCGGTGCGGGCCGGCGACGAGGCGGCGTTCGGGGCGCTGGTCGAGCGCTACCGCCGCGAGCTGCACGTCCACTGCTACCGCATGCTCGGGTCGTTCGACGAGGCCGAGGACATGGTGCAGGAGGCGTTCCTGCGGGCGTGGCGCTTCCGGGACTCCTTCGCCGGCGGGCCCCACTTCCGGGCCTGGTTGTACCGCATCGCCACCAACACCTGCATGGACGCCCACCGGCGCCGGTCCCGGCGGGTCACCACGGTCGACACGTTCGCCGACCTGCCGTGGATCCAGCCCTACCCCGACCGGCTGCTCGACGAGGTGGCGCCGCCCGAGCACGAGCCCGACCACGTCGTGGTGGCCCGGGAGACGATCGAGCTGGCGTTCATCGCCGCCCTCCAGTTGCTGCCGCCCCGCCAGCGGGCGGTGCTCATCGCCCGGGACGTGCTGGGCTGGCCGGCGGCCGAGGTGGCGGCGGCGCTGGAGCTGTCGCTGCCGTCGGTCAACAGCGCGCTCCAGCGGGCCCGGGGGACGCTGGCCGAGCGCCTGCCGGGCCACCGGCTCGACTGGGCCACGACCGAGCTGAGCGAGGACGAGCGCGACGTGCTGGCCGCGTTCATCGACGCCCACGAGCGCTGCGACGCCGAGGCCAGCGCGGCGCTGCTGCGCGACGACACCCGCATCACCATGCCGCCCGAGCCGATGGTGTTCGAGGGCCGCGAGCTGATCGCGGGGGCGCTGAAGACGGCCTTGGGGCCCGAGCGGACCGGCGACTGGCGGCTGGTCCCCACCCGGGCCAACCGGCTCCCGGCGGCGGCCAGCTACCACCGGGCCTGGGGCGACGACACGTTCCGGGCCTTCAAGCTCGACGTGATCCGGGTGGTCGACGGGGGGATCGCCGAGATCACCACCTTCGGCTGGTCGCGCTTCCCCGGGCTCGGGCTGCCCGAGGTGCTGGCCGACTGACGTCAGCCGGCGGGCCGGGCCGGGCGGGCGCCCCGCTCCCGCAGCCAGTCGACGAGGGTGCCCCGCCGGGTGTCGAGGCCGCCGGCGGCGTCGAGCGGCGACTGGTCGGTGAAGTCGGGGACCCGGTTGAGGTCGGCGCCCCGGGCCAGCAGGTGCTCGGCGGTCCGGCGCTGCCCGCCGTGGCAGGCGGCCCAGAAGGCGGTGTCGAGGTCGTCCCGGCCGGTGGGCGGGTCGGCCGCCAGCAGCTCGTCGACCCGGTCCCGGAGCCCGAGCCCGGCGGCGACCCACAGGGCGTCGACGCGGGCGCCCCGGGCCACCAGCAGGCGGGCGACGTGCCAGCAGCCGTAGCCGACGGCGTTGTGCAGGGGCGTGGCCCCGTCGATCGACCCGCCGCCGGGGTCGCTGGCCGCACCCCCGTCGAGCAGCGCCTCGGCCACCTCGACGTCGTCGCTGCTGGCCGCCCAGTGCAGGGGCGTCTCGCGGGGGCGCTCGGGGTCGACACCGCCGTCGGGATCGGCCCCGGCGTCGATCAGCGCCCGCACCGTGGCCGGGCCCTCGGGGAAGTAGCCGGGCCAGTCGGTCACGACGTGCAGCGCCGTCCGGTCGCCGACCAGGCGGGCGTTGGCGAGCCCCGGCTCGCGGGCGACGATCTCCCGCACGGCGGCCACGTCCCCGGCCCGGATCGCCTGCACCAGATCCTCCACCGACCGCCGACCCTAGCCCCGGCCCGTTCTGTGGTGGGCTGGGCGGCGATGGTCGAGCCACCGCCGCCGCTGCGCCTGCCGCCCCTACTGGTGCAGGCGGCCCGCCAGGACGGGTCGGAGGCCTGGCTCGGCACGCTCCCGGCGGTCGCCGCCCGGGTCACCGAGGATTGGGGCCTGGCGGTCGGGCCGCCGTTCGAGCCCGGCGGGCAGACCGCCTGGGTGGCCCCGGTGCGGGACCGGGACGGGGCCGACCGGGTGCTCAAGCTGATGCGGCGCCACGTCGAGGGCGAGCACGAGGCCGCCGGCCTGCGGGTGTGGGCCGGCGATGGTGCCGTGCGGCTGCACGCCGACGCCGACCACGGCGACACGCTGGCCCTGCTGCTCGAGCGGTGCCGGCCCGGCACCGCGCTCGACGACCGGCCCGAGCCCGAACAGGACACGATCGTCGCCGGACTGCTCCGCCGCCTGTGGCGTCCGGCCCCGCCCGACGACACGTTCCCCACGCTGGCGTCCCTGTGCGCCGCCTGGGCGGACGAGTCCGAGGCCAAGCCGGCGGCCGGCGGCCTCGATCCGGGCCTCCGCCGCGACGGCCTGGCCCTGTTCCGCGAGCTGCCGGCGAGCGCCGAACGGCAGGTCCTGCTGTGCACCGACCTCCACGCCGGCAACGTCCTGGCCGCCCGGCGCGAGCCGTGGCTGGTCATCGACCCCAAGCCCCACGTCGGCGACCCCACCTACGACGCCCTCCAGCACATGCTCAACTGCCCCGGCCGGCTCCAGGCCGACCCCGGGGCCCTGGTCGACCGCCTGGCCGGCCTGCTCGACCTCGACGCCGGCCGTCTGGCCCGGTGGCTGTTCGCCCGGTGCGTGGAGGAGGCGCCCGACTGGCCGACCCTGGCCCCGGTCGCCCGGCGCCTGGCTGCCGACTGCATGTAGAGGCTGCGCCGATAGGCGGCCGTGACGGCGTGCCTGTCCGCGCACGCTCGTAGCACGATGGGGGAGTGGCCGAGGCCCGCTACGACGATCACGCCGACTGGTACGACGACTGGGCGTTCGCCCCCGGCGACGATTTCGTGGCCCTGTCGCTGCTCGACCTGGTCGGGCCGGTGCAGGGCCAGCGCATCCTCGACCTCGCCTGCGGACAGGGCCGCATCGCCCGCCACCTGGCGGCCGCGGGCAACGACGTCGTCGGGGTCGACCTGTCCGCCGCCCTGCTCGCCTTCGCCCGCCGGCACCCCGACCCCCGGGTGACCTACGTCGAGGCCGACGTCTGCACCACCGGCTGGTGGGACGGCCGGCCGTTCGACGGCGCGGTGGCCAGCATGTCGCTCATGGACGTCGACGACCTCGCCGGCGCCGTCGCCACCGTGGCCACCACGGTGCGGCCGGGGGGCTGGTTCGCGTGGAACGTCGTCCACCCGTGCTTCCCCGGCGACGGCGAGGACGTCCGGCCCAGCTGGCCGCCCGCCGGCTACTTCGAGGAGGGCTGGTGGAACACCGGCGGCCCCGGCGTCCGGGGCCGGGTCGGGTCGAACCACCGCACCCTCTCGACCTACCTCAACACGGTGACGGCGGCCGGCTTCACGCTGGAGGCCACCGACGAGCCGCCGTGGACGCCGGGCCCTGGCGGCCCGCCGCTGCCGTTCTTCCTGACCACCCGCTGGCGCCGCTGCGGCTCGCGGTAGGCGACCGGGGCCCACTGGCCGTCCGGGCCCTGCACATAGCGGCCCCGGACGGCGCCCGCCACCACCTGCTCGACCGCGGCCACCAGGCGGTCGAGGTCGGCGCGCCCGTTGTAGGCCCCGAGGCTGACCCGCACGGCCCCCGGCACGCCGCCGGTGCGGGCGGCGCCCAGCACGTCGGCGGGCGTCAGGTCCAGCAGGTGGGCGATGTAGGGCTGGGCGCAGAAGCAGCCGCTGCGCACCCCGATGCCGTGCTCGTAGCCGAGCACGGCTGCGACATACCCGGGGTCGAGCCCGGGCACGGTGAACGGCACGACGCCCACCCGGTCGGCCGTCCCGAAGGCGGGCCCGTGCAGCCGCACGCCGGCGACCGCCGCCAGCCGGGCCGCCACGTCGCCGGCCAGCGCCCGCTCGTGGGCGGCGATGCGGTCGAGGCCGATCTCGGCCAGCCGCTCGGTGGCCGCCGCCAGGGCGACGGCGCCGACCACGTTGGGGCTGCCGCCCTCCTCGCGGTCGGGCAGCGGCGCCCACAGCACGTCGTCGACGGTGACCGCCCGCACCGTGCCGCCCCCCGGATGGTGGGGGGTGGGACCGAACCCGTCGCGGCGGCCGATGAGCGCCCCGGTTCCGAACGGGGCGTACGTCTTGTGGGCGGACAGCACGACGAAGTCGAGGTGCCCGGGGTCGTCGTGGGGCCGCATGTCGATCGGGCGGTGGGCGGCCAGCTGGGCGGCGTCCACCAGGATGCGCCCGCCGGCGGCGTGGACCCGCGCGGCCAGGTCGTGCACGGGCGGCACGACGCCGGTGACGTTGGACGCCCCGGTCACGGCGACCAGCCCGATCCGCCCGGCCCAGCGGGCCAACTGCCGCTCGAGGTCGTCCTCGTCGAGGGTGCCGTCGGGCCGGGCGGCCACGTGCACCACCCGGGTGCGGGCCCGCCAGGGCAGGTCGTTCGAGTGGTGCTCCAGCATCGTGGTCAGCACCACCGAGTCGGGCGCCAGCACGAGCGACCGGGCCAGCGTGTTGACGGCGTCGGTGGTGTGCTTCACGAACATCACGGCGTCCCGGTCGGGGTCGGCGCCGACGAAGGCGCCCACCTGCCGCCGGGCCGCCTCGTAGGCGGCGGTGGTGGCCCGCGACTTGTAGCCGGTGCCCCGGTGGACGCTGGAGTAGATCGGCAGCAGGTCGTGCACGGCGTCGACCACCGACCGCAGGGCCGGGGTGGTGGCGGCGTTGTCGAGGTTGACGTAGCGGACCCAGCGCCCGTCGAGCAGCGGCGCCGGCTCGTCGAGGCCCACGACCTCGCCGGGATCCAGGAGTGGCTGTTCCATGGGACGAGGGTGGGTATGGGCCCGTTACCGAAACGTTTACGTGCGGTAGCGCAGGGTGGCCCAGGCCCGGCGACCGGCCACGGCCAGGTCGACGGCCCGCTCGGTGGGGCCGTCCAGGGTGACCACGCAGGCGGCGCCGGGGCGGGCCCCGTCCCGGACGTCCTGCTCGATGCGCAGGCCGAGGTCGCGCACGTCGGCCGACCGGGGGAGGGCGGCGGCCGTCACCCGCCCGGTCACCAGGTCGTCGAGGGCGCGGGCGGCGCGGGCGCAGGCGCCGCGGTCGGATCGGCCGCCGGGCCGGCAGTCCGCGGCCACGGCCACGACCCCGGCCACCGCCAGGCCGGCCAGCGGCACGACCGGGACGTCGATGTCGGGCGCCCCGCCGCAGGGGTGGCCGACCACGAACCGGCCCGCCCCCAGGGCGCGGGCGTCGACCACCAGGCCGAACACCCACAGGCGCGCCGGCCCCCCGGGCTCGCTCCAGGTGACGGTCAGGCGCCCCATGGCCCGACCGTCGAGCGCGGGCGTAAACGGGCTGAAAACCTGGAGGGCGATGGCGACCACGCCCACCCCGGCGCCGCCCCCGGCCCCGCCCAACGTCGCCCACGCCGTCGTGCGCTCGGACGTGCTCGACCGCCTGGAGGCCCGGTGGGACCACCCGGTCACGACCGTCGTGGCCGGCGCCGGGTTCGGCAAGTCGGTCGCCCTGGGCCAGGCGCTGCGGGCCAACCGGGCCCGGCCCCGGGGCGTCGAGGGCTGGGTGACCTGCCGGACCGGCTGCGAGAGCCCCGAGCGGCTGGCGGCTGCGGTCGAGGCGGCGTTCGGGGCGCCGCCCGGCGTGGCCACCCCGCCGCTGGACCGGGTCTACGCCGTCGTCGCCGACCTGGCCCCCCTGCACGTGTCGCTCCTCCTCGACGACGTCGAGCTGCTGCCCGACGCCTCGGCCGGGCTGGTGGACGAGCTGCTGCGGCGGGCGCCGGCCAACCTCCACCTGGTGCTGTGCGGGCGCCGGCTGCCGGCGGTGTCGCTGGCCCGGTTCCGGGCGGCCGACGGCGTGGTCGAGGTCGGCGCCGACCTGCTGCGCTTCGGGCCGGCAGAGGTGGCGGCGCTGGCCGCCAGCCTGGGCGTCGACCCGCTGGAGGCCGACCTGGCGGGCTGGCCGGCGCTGGTGCGGCTGGCGCTGGTGGCGCCCCGGCGGTCGGTCGACGACTACGTGTGGGAGGAGGTCATCGCCGCGCTCGACCCCGGCGACCGGGCGGCGCTGCTGGCCCTGTCGCTGCTCGGCGCCTCGGGGGTCGAGGACGTCGAGGCGGTGGTCGGCCGGCCGTTCGACGCCGACGCGTTCTGCGCCCGGGTGCCGCTCGTCCACCAGGTGGGCGACCAGGTGGTGGCGCACGACCTGTGGGCGCCCTACGTCGACGGCCTGGGCACGGCCGGGGATGTGGCGACGGCGTCCCGGCGGGTGCTGGCGGTGGTCGCCTCCCGCGGCGACCCGATCGCCGCCGGCAGCCTGGCCCTGCGCCTCGGCGCCTCGGCGGCGCTGGCCCGGGCGGCGGTCGACCTGGTGCGGGACACGCTCGGCAGCCTGCCGGCCGAGCTGGCCGAGGCGTGGATGCTCGCGCTGCGCGACGCCGGCAAGGGGGACGAGGACGGCGGGCCTCCCGAGGCCGAGCTCCTGGCCTGCGCCCTGACCCAGGCCCGCTCGGCCGCCGAGCCGCCGGCCGAGCGGCTCGACGCCCTGGCGGCCCGCTTCCACGCCGCGGGCGACGGCCACGGCGAGGCGGTGGCGCTGGCGCTGGGGTCGCTGGCCGCCGACGCCCGCAACGACATCGCCCACCTGCTGTCGCTGGGCATGCGGGCCCGGGCCCTGGCGACCGAGCAGGGCGGCCCCCGCCAGCTGCCCCTGCTGGTGACGAGCCTCGACGCCGGCGTGGCGGCGATGGGCGGCGACCTCGACCGGGCCCTGGCCATCCTGGCCGAGCCGGTCGGCGGCATCCCGCCCGGCGCCCGGCCCGAGGGCCTGGTCCGCCTGCACTGGCACTTCCTGCTGCTGGCGGGCCGGGCGGCCGAGGCGGCCGAGCTCACCGCCGCGCTCGAGCCGGTGCCGGGTCTGGCCGCCCAGCGCGAGCTGCACCGGCTGGCCCTCTGGCTCGACGGCGACCCCGGCCCGCTGGCCTCGGGCGACGTCGAGCGGGGGGCCGCCCGCTACCGGGGGCTGAGCGAGCGCGACACCTTCGACCAGGCGGCGTTCACCGCCGCCATCGCCGCCTCCGGACCCGACCCCGAGCCGGTCCGTCATGCGCTGCGGCTGCTCGACGCCTCACCCTTCGCCGCCGAGGCCGGGCCCGACGGGGCCCTGCTGGCCGTGGCGCGGGCGTGCGCCGCGGTGGTCGACCACGACGACGCCGCAGCCGAGGCCGCGGTGGCCCGGTTCGTCGACCAGGGCCCGCCCGACCCGTTCACCGAGGCCCACCTGCGACGCACGCCGGCGGTGCCCTACGCCTGCTCGGCCGAGCTGCGGCGCCGCTGGGACGCCGCCGACCTCGGCCCGTCCCAGGTCCGGGCCCGGGAGGCGGCCCGCCTGCTGCTCGCCGCCCGGGCCGGCTCGGTGCCGGCCTCGCCGCCCGACGTGGTGGCGTCGGCGTGCACGGCGCTGCCGTTCCCGTGGACGGTCGAGCTGGCCTGCCGGGTGGCGGCCAAGGCGCCCTGGGGGGCGGACCTGGTCGTCCAGCTCACCGACCTGTTCGGCGACGCGGTGGCGGCCGAGCTCGACCGGCGGCTGGCCGATCCCGACCCCGCCGTCCGCCGGGGCGCCGACGCCGTGGTCCGGGCGCTGCCGGCCCGCCCGGCCGGCGCGGTGCGGATCGGCGTGCTGGGCCCGCTGGAGGTGCGGCGCGACGGCGTCCCGGTCGACACCCCCGAGCTCCACCGCATCCGGGTGCGGGAGCTGCTCAGCCTGCTCGTCGTCGACCGCACGGTCAGCCGCGACCGGGCGATCGACCTGCTGTGGCCCGAGCTCGACCCCGAGCGGGGGCGGCCCAACCTGCGGGTGACGCTGCGCCACCTCCAGCGGGTGCTGGAGCCCGACCGGGCGTCGGGCGCGGCGCCGTACTTCGTGCGGGGCGACGCCCGGCAGCTACGGCTGGCACCGGTGCCCGGGCTGGAGGTCGACTGCTGGGAGGCGGAGGGCCACCTCGACGGGGCCGAGGCCGCCCGCCGCCGGGGCGACGCCGGTGCCCGGCTGGACGAGCTGCGGGCGGCGGTGGCCCGGTGGCGGGGCCGGCCGCTGCCCGACCTCGACCGGCTGGCCGACCTCGACCGGGCGGCTCGCCACCTGGAGACCCGGCTGGTCGAGGCGGCGGTCACCCTGGGCGAGCTCGAGCTGGTGGGCGGCGCAGCCGACGCCGCGGCCACGCTGGCCGAGCGGGTCCTCGCCGCCGACCCCTACGACGAGCGGGCCCACCGCCTCGCGGTCGCCGCCGCGCTCCACGCCCGCGACCGCAGCGCCACCACCGCGGCCGCCGACCGCCTGTGCGCCGCGCTCGACGACCTGGGCGCCGACCCCGAGCCGGCGACCCAGATCCTGCTCCGCAACGCCACCCGGGTGGTCGCCTAGGACGTCGCGGAGGGCCGCGGCGCCGCCCGGTGGGTCGCCTCGGCGAGGCGCTTGATGGCCGCCAGGCGGCGGTCCCAGCGCTGGGCCACCTGCGCGAGGGCGCGGGTGGCCTCGTCGAGGCGGCCGGGGTCGACCCGGAACAGCACCTCGCGCCCGACCTTGTGCCGGGACACCAGCCCCGCCTGCTCCAGCACCGCCAGGTGCTTGGTGACGGCCTGGCGGGTGAACGGGACCTCGGGCGCGAGGCCGCTGGCCGTCGCCTCCCCGCCTTGCACCAGCAGGTCGAGGAGGCGGCGGCGGGACGGGTCGGCGATCGCCGCCCACAGCACGTCGTCGGCGATGCCGGCGGCGTCGGTCATCCGGCGGGCGAGCCGAGCAGCGCGCCGAGCCGGCCGAAGTGGATGCGCCACCCGTCGCGGTGGTCCTCGGCGTAGCGGGCCTTCTCCTCGTCGGGCCAGGGGAGGCCGTCGAGCCCGGTCTCGCTGACCCGCAGCCGGGTGCGGTCGCCGGCCTCGGCGATGAGGGTGAACTCGGCCAGCGCCGAGTTGCCCGGCACCGGCGTCTCGCCCTCGGGTGCGCCCCAGCGGAACGAGAACCGGTGGGGCGGCTCGACGGCGTCGACCACCACGGCGGCGCTGACCGCCTCCGCGGTGGCCTTGTCCTCGAACACCAGCGTGCCGGCGGCGCCGGGGCGAATGTCGACGTCGACCCGGTCGGCGAACCACAGGGCGATCTGGTCGGGCTCGGTGATGGTGCGCCACACGACCTCGACGGGCGCCTCGATGACGATCTCGCGGGTGATGGTGAGGTCGGCCATGATCCTCTCCTCGGGTGCGTTCCTCGGTGTGCAACCAAGGATTGCACATGACGGAGGAAAGCGCAACCGGAAGTTGCAGTTATGACCGACCATCGCCCGCGTGTCGTCCTGATCACCGGCACCCCCGGCAGCGGCAAGTCGACCCTCGGCACCGCCCTGGCCGGGGCGCTGCGGGTCCCGTTCCTCGCGCGGGACGACGTGCGGGGCGGCTTGTTCCTCACCGCCGGCGCCTGGGGCCACCGCCCGGCCCGGGTCCCGCCGCCCGACGAGGCGGTCGAGGCCTTCCTGCGGCTGGTGGAGACGGCGGCGTCGCTCGGCGTGAGCTGCGTGGCGGAGTACGTCGTCCGCCGCCACCGACCGGCCGACCTCCGCCGCCTGACCGTGGCCGCCGACTGCGTCGCGGTCGTCACCGAGTGCCGGGACGCCCTCGACCGCGCCGCCCGCCGCGGCCGGGCCGACCGGCTGCTCAACCGCCGCCCGGTCCTCGACGCCCTCGGCTACGCCACCGTCGACGACCACACCGCCGCAGCCGCCGCCCGCATGGGGTCGGTGGCCGGGGCGATGCGGGTCGACCTCGGCCTCCCGACCCTGCGGGTCGCCACCGACGACGGCTACGAGCCGGGGCTCGACGCCATCGTCGAGTTCGCGGTGGCGGCTACCCCGCGCCGCCCGGCGCCGCCGCCGGCTGGGTGATGCGCCCCTGGTTGCCGAACGGGTCCCGGAAGCCGCAGTCGATGCCGTAGGGCCGCTCGGTCGGCTCCTCCAGGAACTCGACACCCTTGGCCTTGAGCTCCTCGTAGGTGCGCCGGCAGTCGTCGGTGGTGAGGATGAGCGACAGGCCCATGGCGCCCTTGGTCACCAGGTCCCGGATCTGGCCGGCGACCTCCTCGCTCGTCGTGGGCGGTCCGGGCTTCTCCAGGAGGATGTTGTGGTCCGGGTTCCCCGGGACGCTGACCGTGAGCCAGCGCATGAAGCCGAGGTCCACGTCGGCGCTGACCTCGAGGCCGAGCTTGCCGACGTAGAAGTCCAGGGCCTCGTCCTGGTCGAGCACGAAGATGCCGGAGTGGCTGATGCTGCTGAACATGCCGCGCACCCTACGCAGGCACGCGGACGCCGCCTTCTCCGAAACTGCTCGGTCGCGACCAGCTCATCTGGAAGCAGGTGGGCACGGGGTAGGGCCCGGGCGCCTGGCGCCGGAAGGCCGACGGCGAGCGGCCGACGATGTCCCGGAACGTGCGGCTGAACGTGCCCAGGCTGGCGAACCCGACGGCGAAGCAGATGTCGGTCACGCTGCGGTCGGTGTTGCGCAGCAGTGCCATGGCCCGCTCGACCCGCCGCCGCTGGAGGTACCGGTGCGGCGTCTCGCCGAACGTGGCCCGGAACGTGCGGATGAAGTGCGCCTGCGACACCAGCGCCACCCGGGCCAGCGCGGGGATGTCGAGTGGCCGGGCGTAGTCGCGGTCGATGACGTCCCGGGCCCGCAGCATCCAGCGATTGCGCTCCTCCCGCGATCCGGGTGGGATCGCCCCGGCGGTCATGCGGTCACATTAGGCAGATCCCGGCCCGACTAGCGCGCCGGCAGGGAGCGGGGGAGGCCGAAGGCGGCGAGCACGCCGGCGTCGAAGTGGACCATGGCGCTGATGCGGTCGCCGGCCAGGGTCAGGACGTCCATGCCGGTGCCGTGGCGGATGCCGCCGCCGGGGGTGCGGAGGTAGACGCCGAACGCCGGCTGGCCGTTGGCCCGGGTCGGCACCACGTCGTGGCGGCGGCCCTCCCGCTCGACCTTGGCGAAGAAGTCCGCGACCGCCTCGATGCCCTGGTACTCCAGGGGCACCGGCGGCATGGCGATGGCGACGTCGTCGGTGAGCAGGGCGATCAGGTCGTCGACGTGGCCCGAGTCGTAGGCGGCCACGAACCGGGCCACCAGCGCCTGCTCCGCGGCCGAGCCGGGGGCGGGCGCCGCGACCGCCGGCGCCGGGAGCCGGCGGGCCAGCGTCGTGCGGGCCCGCTTGAGGGCGCTGTTGACCGATGCGACCGTCGTGTCGAGCATCCCGGCCACCTCGTCGGCGTGGTACCCCAGCACCTCCCGCAGGATGAGCGCCGCCCGCTGCCGGGCCGGCAGCACCTGGAGGGCGGTCACGAACGCCAGCGAGATCGCCTCGGTCTGCTCGTAGCGGGCCTCCGGCCCCGGCGGCGGCGCGTCGATCGCTCCCGCCAGCAGGGCATCGGGGTAGGGCTCGAGCCACACGACCTCGCCCAGCCGGGTCGGCTCGGGCGGCTCGACGTCGGGCCACCCCCATGCCCGGGCCGGGCGCCGGCCGGCCGAGCGCAGGGCGTTGAGGCAGCGGTTGGTGGCGATCCGGTACAGCCACGTCCGCAGCGAGGCCCGCCCCTCGAACCCGCCGAGGCCCTGCCAGGCGGCGAGCAGCGTGTCCTGCAGGGCGTCCTCGGCATCCTGCAGCGACCCGAGCATCCGGTAGCAGTGCACCTGCAGCTCGCGCCGGTGCGGCTCGGTCAGCGCCCGGAACGCGTCGCCGTCCCCGGCCCGTGCCCTCGTCATCAGGTCCGTCGTCATCTCCACCCCAGTATCGACACCGACGGGGCGCCGGACTGGGCGCACCCCCGCCGCCCACTTCCGGGCCGGGCCGGTGTCGACATCCCCGACAGCGACGAGCGACGAGGAGACCACGATGATGCTCGGGGACAAGACCGCAGCGATCTATGGCGCCGGCGGGGCGATCGGCGGGGCCGTGGCCCGGGCCATGGCGGCGGCCGGGGCTCGGGTCTACCTGGCCGGGCGGTCGCCGGACCGGCTGGAGAAGGTGGCCGTCGACATCGGCGACGCCGCCGGCGTGGCGGTGGTCGACGCGCTCGACGAGCGGGCCGTCGCCGCCCACGCGGCCGCGGTGGCAACCGAGGCCGGCGGGATCGACATCGTGCTCAACGCCGTGTCGTTCCCGTTCGTGCACGACACGGCCCTCGCCGACCTCACGGTGGACGAGGTCATGCACCCCGTCGTGTCCCACCTGCGCACCAACCTGGTCACCACCAAGGCCGTCGCCCCCCACATGGCGGCCCGCGGGTCGGGGACGATCCTCACCCTGTCGGCCGGGGCGTCCCGGGTCGCGCCGCCGGGCAGCCTCGGCTTCGGCACCAGCTGCGCGGCGGTCGAGGCGCTGAGCCGGCGCCTGGCGGTCGAGCTGGGGCCGAGCGGCGTGCGGGTCGTCTGCCTGCGGCCGCACCTGGTCGCCGACGCGCCCGCCCAGGGCTCCTACACCGGCGCGATCTTCGAGCGCCGGGCCGCGGCGGCGGGCCTCGACGCCGCCGGGTGGCTGGCCCTGGCGCAGCCGGACGTGACGCTGCTGGGCCGGCTGCCGACGCTGGCCCAGGTGGCCGAGACGGCCACCTTCCTGGCCTCCGACGGCGCCGGGGCGATCACCGGGGCGGTGGTCGACCTGACCAGCGGCAACGCACTGCGGACCGGGGCCGGGGCCCTGGTGGGCCTGGTCGACTGAGCGGCTGCGCCGTAGGGGCCGGCGGTAGCGTGCGGCGGGTGGGCGTGACCGGCTGGCTGCTCGACGCCGATCCCGCCATCACGCTCCAGACCCTCCAACTGCTCCGGCTCGACCCGGCCTCGCCGGCGGCCCGCCGGGCCGTCGGGCTGGCGGCCGAGAACGGGCGCTGGGGGCACGCCGGGCGACGACGGAGCCCCAGCCGCTGGAACACCCTCCGCTCCCTCCGGGTCCTCGCCTGGTGGGACGCGGCGGCCCCGGTCAGCTGACCGTCGCGTTCGCGGGTGATCCGGGCGCCCCGCGCTACCGCTGGCACGCGTCCATGGCGGCCGAGGCCTGCGGGTCGGACTGGTCGATCTCCGGCAGCGTCGGCGACGGGTCCGACAGGTCGGGGTCCGGGTAGCCGGCGACGCCGTGCGACCGCATGCACTCGGTGAAGGCGGCGAGCCGAGCCCGCTCCCGCCTCCTGAGCCCGGCGCTGGCCACGCCGGGCGCCAGCATCGGCGGCAGCCCGCACACGTCGGCGGCGTCCTGCGTCGCCTCCGCCGAGTAGCGGCCGAAGCGGGCCGTGGCGGGCCGGCCGCCCTGCGGCGGTCGGATGTCGAACCCCTGGCCGGTCACGACCAGGTTGCCGTCGGCGTCGCGGGTCGGGGTGGGCACGTCGACCTCCTCGCCCCGCATGCACTCGACCCAGTCGTACAGGACCTGGCCGGCCCGGGCGCCGGTCCCGCCGCCCCCGCCCGTCCCGCCGCCGCAGGCGCCGAGCAGGCCCACGACCGCGAGCAGCGCGGCCGGGATCCGACGGCGCCGGCTCACGACGCACCCCGGCAGTCGCTGCAGTGGACGTTGCCGACCGGCCGGCCGGCGACGAGGCGCGCCACCCAGTCGACGAGGCGCACGCCGCCGACCTCCTCGCTGTAGAAGGCGCGGTACTGGAGCACACCGTGGGCCGGCCCGGCCGCGGTGTAGCTGGCCACGTCGACGCCGGCGGCCCGGATGGTGGCCTCGTTGGCGTCGATGGTCGCCACCAGGTCCGTCGAGCGGCCGCCGACGAGCCCGCTGTAGAACGCCTGCACGTGGTCGTAGGCGTAGTCGAAGCGGGCGAAGGTGACCCGCGGCGCGTGCCGGGCCGCGCGGGCGTACAGGCCGACGGGGTCGGCCCACTGGGCCGCGGTCAGGCCGGCGTTCTCGGGCCAGTCGGGGATGGCGTGGCCGACGCCCCAGGGCCCGGTGATCGCACCGGCGGCCGAGGGGTAGGCGCCCGACGAGTCCGCCAGCACGACGACCCGGGCGCCGGGCAGCCGGTCGGCCACCATGGCGCCGTAGACCGGCGCCGCCACCCCGCCCCCGCTCAGGCCGGTGACGACCACCTCGGTGGCGTCCGGGAAGGCGGTGGCCACCTCGTCCACCGCCGCGGTGGCGTCGACATACCCCTTGTGGTGGACGGTGAGGCCGGGGGCGTAGGTGGTGGTGGCGTTGCCGGAGAAGACGTCGGCCGTGCAGTAGGGCGCGAACACCATCGACCAGCCGGCGAACGGGTTGCGCTCGTCGCCCAGGTCGAAGATGCCGCCCCGCCGGGCCGGGCCGCCCGCCACCGCGGGGGCGTAGAGGCCCTCGCCCCCGTCCCGGCCGTCCTGGACGCAGGTGGCGGCCGACCAGCAGGCGCCCCCGCCGCCGAAGTGGAGCAGCACCCGGTGGCGGTCGGCCCTCCGCTCGAACAGGCTGAAGTCGGAGCCGTCGGCGCACCGGCAGTCGCCGCCGGGCTTCACCCGGTGCCACCGGTCGCGGGCGGCGGGGACGGCCCGGGTCGTGGCGGGCTCGGCGGCGCCGCCCGCCCCTCCCCCGCCGCAGGCGGCCACCGGCACCAGCAGGGCCAGGGCCGCCAGGGCGGTCGTGATCGTTCGTCGTGTCATGGCCCGGACCCTGGCCGGGGCGCGCTGAGACGCCGCTGAGACGCTGAGAGCCCTCTCAGCGGGCGCGGGGCGGGCCGGTCGCCTGGGCGCCACACTCCGACCCGTGCGCGTGCTGGTGGTCGAGGACGAGGTCCGCCTGGCCGCGTTCATCGCCCAGGCCCTGGGCGACGAGGGGTTCGACGTCGAGGTGTCCCACGACGGCACGGACGGCCTGTGGCGGGCGCGGGAGCGGCCCTACGGCGCCATCGTGCTCGACATCCTGCTGCCGGGGATGAACGGCTACCGGGTGTGCCGGACGCTGCGCCGGGAGGAGATCTGGACCCCGATCCTCATGCTCACGGCCAAGTCCGGGGTGCACGACGAGGCCGAGGCGCTCGACACGGGCGCCGACGACTTCCTGTCCAAGCCGTTCTCGCTCGTCGTCCTGGCGGCCCGGCTGCGGGCCCTCGCCCGCCGGGGGGCGACGCCCCGCCCGCCCGACCTGGTGGCCGGCGACCTGGTCCTCGACCCGGTGCGGCGGACCTGCCGGCGGGGCGACGTGGCGGTCGAGCTCACCCGGCGGGAGTACGCCCTGCTGGAGGCGCTGGCCCGCCACGGCGGCGCGCCCGTGACCAAGGCGCGGCTGCTGCGGGAGGTGTGGGGCGACGACTTCGACGGCGGCGACAACGTGGTCGAGGTGTACGTGGGGTACCTGCGCCGGAAGATCGACCGGCCCTTCGGGCGGCGGTCGCTCCAGACCGTGCGCGAGCTCAGCGGCTACCAGTTGGTCGGGGATGGCTAGGCGGCACCCGCTGGCGTCCGTACGGGTGCGGATCACGCTCGCCGCCGTGGCCGTGACCGCCGTGGCCGTCGGCCTGGTGGGGTGGCTGATCCTGACGTCGTTCGAGGACGCCCAGATGCGGGACGTGCGGGTCGAGGCCGACCACGGCGTCGACGCCCTGGTCGCCCGGCTGGGGGCGGGCCAGGATCCCGCGGCGGCCGTGGCGGCGGGCGGCGCCGGGGCGCTCGGGGACGTGCGCGTGAGCGACGAGCGGGGGCGGGTCGTCGCCTCGGGGGCCGGCCCGGCGGTGCACGCCCCGGTCGACACGCTCACCCGCACGGTGGACACGCCCGCCGGCACCCTGACCGTGACGGCGGAGGTGCCGGTCGACCAGGTGGAGCGCAGCACGGCCTTCCTCACCCGGCGCCTGGCGCTCGGCCTGCCGGCGCTGGTGGTCCTGGTCGGCGCCGCCGCCTGGGTGCTGGTGGGCCGGGCCCTGCGGCCGGTCGAGGCGATCCGGGCCGAGGTCGAGCAGATCACCGGCTCGACGATGCACCGGCGGGTCCCCGAGCCGGCGAGTGGCGACGAGGTCGGCCGCCTGGCCCGGACGATGAACACCATGCTCGGCCGGCTGGAGGGCGCGGTGGCGCGCCAGCGCCGGTTCGTGTCCGACGCCTCCCACGAGCTGCGCAGCCCCGTGGCCGTGCTGCGGGCGGGCCTGGAGCTGGCCCGGGGCCGGTGCGACCAGCCGGACGTACGGGAGACGCTGGACAGCCTGCTGGCGGAGGAGGCACGGCTCGAGGCGCTGCTCGACGACCTGCTGCTGCTCGCCGCCCACGAGGAGGGGGGCGGGGGGCCCGTCCCGGCGCAGCGGGTCGACCTGGCGTCCCTGGCGGCGGCCGAGGCCGGCCGGCCCCGCCGGGTGCCGGTCACGCTCGTGTCCGCCCCGGACGGGGTCGTCACCGGCGCCCGGTCCCAGCTGGCCCGCGTGCTGAGCAACCTGGTGGACAACGCCGCCCGGCACGCGGCGTCGGGGATCGAGATCACCCTGTCGTCCGGGGACGGCCGGGTCCGGGTCGTGGTCGACGACGACGGGCCGGGCATCCCCCCGGCCGACCGCACGCGGGTGTTCGAGCGCTTCACCCGTCTCGACGAGGGCCGGGACCGCAACGCCGGCGGCACCGGCCTGGGCCTGGCCGTGGTCCGGGCGATCGTCACCGGCCACGGCGGCACGGTCGCTGCCGGCCAGAGCCCGCGGGGCGGCGCCCGGTTCGTCGCCGACCTCCCGGCAACCGGGGCCGAGCCGGCCTAGTGCGCCTGGGTGGCCGGCCCTTGGGCACGACCGAGCGCAACACGCCGGGCAGGCCGTCGGCGTCGGCCGGCGAGGTCGACCACGGCCGGCACGAACGGCAGCGTGCCCCGCCGATCGGTGCCAGCGCCACCGGGTGCGTCATCTCGAACGATGTCCGTGAACGCGGTCGGCCGGGCCACGGCACCCCGCTGGCGCAGGGCCGGCCGCTCAGCTGGCGGTCAACCCGTTGTCGAGCGTGTAGATGGCGCCGGTGATGGACCGGGCCTCGTCCGAGGCCAGGAAGGCGAACAGGGCGGCGACCTCGTCGGGCTCGGCCATGCCGCGCAGGCCGCCCATGCGCC
>DATFRN010000455.1:0-13256 GCA_035263165.1 Acidimicrobiales bacterium
GTACTCGTTCCACAGCGCCCCGGCCCGCTGGCCGAGGAAGCGCACGTACAGCCACCCGGGCAGGAACGCCAGCACGACGACGGCCGCCACCTTGAGGGTGCCCACCGCGACGTCCTCCGGCTCGGTGTGGGCGTGGAACCCACCCCACACCGTCAGCATGACCACCAGGAGCGGTGCGGCGATCAGCGCCAGCATCACCAGTACGGCGGCGCAGCGCGCGATGTTCGCGTTGCCGCCCGTGTCTTTCTCGTCCTTCTGGGTTTCCGCCGCCATGACCGCCCTCCCTTTCACGTAGAGAGAGCGCCGGCGACGGGTTGTGATACGTCAGACCGGCGCGGGGGCGACGTCGACCGGGATGCCGTTGAGCACCGACGTGCCCGACAGCGGGTCCATGAGCTCGTCGTCGGCCAGCAGGTTGGAGTTCACGCCGGCGTGGCGGCGGGCGACGGACAGCTCGACGCCGTCCAGGTCGTGTCCCCAGCCGTGGGGGATGCTGACCACCCCGGGTCGGATGGCGTCGGTGACCTCGACCGGGATCGTCACCCGCCCGGTGCGGGACGCCACCGCCGCGTCGGCGCCGTCGGCCAGGCCCAGCCGGGCGGCGTCGTCGGGGTGGACGTGGAGCGTGCAGCGGGGCCTGCCCTTCACCAGCACCTCCACGTTGTGCATCCACGAGTTGTTGGATCGCAGGTCGCGCCGCCCGACCAGCGTCATCTCCGCCGGCGGGGCGTCGAGGGCGGCCCGCAGCCGCTCGACGTCGGCCACGATCGGCTCGGGTGCCAGCTCGACCATCCCCGACGGCGTGCGCAGCACGTCGGGCAGGCGGGGCTCGAGCGCGCCGAGGTCGACGCCGTGGGGGTTGTCCAGCAGCACGTCGAGGCTGAGCCCGCCCGGGGTGGCGCCGAAGCCGTCGCCGTAGGGGCCGGTGCGCAGCATGAGGTCGATCAGCCGCTCGGGCCCGGTGCGCTCGCCCAGCAGGGCGACGATCTCCTCGGGCTCGCGCCCGAAGATCGGCCCGGTCTCGTCGGCCACCGCCGACGCCACCAGCGAGCCGAGCACGAGGTCGTCGACCACGCGGGGATCGGCGTCGGCCCCCATGCCCTGGGCCACCAGGGCCAGCCGGGCCAGGATCTCCCACTCGTCGAGCTGGCCCTCGTCCAGGGGCAGCACCGGCGGGCTGTAGTTGGCCACGTTGCGCAGGCCCAGCTGGAGCAGCGCCAGGTCGTAGTGGCCCTTCTGGAGCGCGGTCGGCACCGGCAGGATCACGTCGGCGTGGCGGGTCGTCTCGTTCACGTAGGGGTCGACCGCCACGTAGAAGTCGAGCGTGGCCAGGGCGGCGTCGAGCCGGCCGGCGTTGGGGGTCGACAGCACGGGGTTGCCGGCCACCGTGACCAGCGCCCGCACCTGCCCCTCGCCCGGCGTGTCGATCTCCTCGGCCAGGCAGGCCACCGGCAGCTCGCCCAGCGTCTCACCGATGCCCCGCACCCTGCTGGTCCGGCGGTGCAGGCGCAGGCCCCGCCCCACCCGGGCCTTGCCCCGCGTGTTGGCGGCGCCGGCCGCCGCCCGGGTGAACATGGCGCCGCCCGGCCGGTCGAGGTTGCCGGTGAGGGCGTTGAGCACGTCGACCAGCCAGGAGGTGAGCGTGCCGTAGAGGGCAGTGGTGGTGCCGATGCGGCCGTAGACGCAGGCCGAGGGGGCCGCGGCCAGGTCGCGGGCCAGCGTGCGGACGGCCTCGGGATCGAGCCCGGTCACGCCGGCCACGGCCTCGGGCGTGAACGGCCGGGCCAGCGCCCGCACCTCGTCGACGCCGTCGAGGTACTCGCCCGCCGCGCCGGTGGCGACCAGGCCCTCGGCGTCGAGCACGTTGACCAGCGCCATGAGCAGGAAGGCGTCGGCCCCGGGCCGGATGGCCAGGTGGCGGGAGGCGACCTCCGCCGTGCGCGAGCGCCGGGGGTCGACGACCACCAGCGTGCCGCCCCGCTCGAGCAGGGCCTCGATGCGGCCCGGCCAGTCGGGGGCGGTGGCCAGGCTGCCGTTGGAGGCGTAGGGGTTGGCGCCCAGCATGAGCAGGAAGTCGCTGCGGTCGACGTCGGGGACCGGCACGGTCAGAGCCCCGCCGAACATCAGGGCCGAGGCGATCTCCTTGGGCCGTTGGTCGACCGTCGAGGCCGAGTAGACGTTGGTGGTGCCGAGCGCCTTGATCAGCGGGCGCAGGTAGAGCAGGCCGGCCAGCGAGTGGGCGTTGGGGTTGCCGACGTAGACGGCGACGGCGTCCCGCCCGTGCTCGTCGACCGCCGCGCCCAGCCCCCGGGCCACCTCGGCGAACGCCTCGTCCCAGGTGGCCTCGACCAGCTTGCCGTCCCGGCGCACCAGCGGGCGGCGCAGCCAGTCGGGGTCCTCGTGCAGCTGGCGCAGGGTCGAGCCCTTCGGGCAGATGAACCCGTGGCTGAACACGTCCTCGCGGTCCCCCCGGATGCGCCCGACGGCCTCCCGGCCGTCGTCGCCCTGCCGCAACCCGATCTCCAACCCGCACCCCGCCTCGCACAGCGGGCAGGTGCGGAACGCCACCCGGTCGGTCATGGCAATCATGGTGCCACGACAACGCCGGGCCCGGCCCTACCCGTGAGGTAGGTCGCCCAGAGGCTGCGCCGATAGGCGTGGCCGTGGCCCGAGCGGCCCGCTGCGAAGCAGCAAGAGCGGGAAACACTGACCACGGTGGCTGCGACGACGTGCCGATCCGCGCACGCTCTAGGGTCCGGACCGCCATGACCGATCACTGCGACGCCTGCGGCTTCACCTACGACCCCGACCACGCCGAGCGGGCCGGGCCGGCGATCGTGGCCCGGGCCGGCGAGCTGGCCGCCCTGCTCGACCCGCCGCTGCCCAGCGTCGGCGTGCGGCCCGACCCCGGGACCTGGTCGGCGCTGGAGTACGGCTGCCACCTGCGGGACGTGCTGCTGGTCCAGCGCGAGCGGGTGCTGGCCGCCCGGCGGACCGACGAGCCCACCTCGGCGCCGATGGGGCGGGACGAGCGGGTCGACCACGACGGCTACGCCGAGCAGGACCCGGTGGCGGTGGCCCGCCAGCTGCGGGACGCCGCCGGCCTGTTCGCCAACGTGCTGGCCCGCCTCGGCCCCGCCGACTGGGAGCGCGGCCTCGTCTACAACTACCCGACCCGCAGCGTGCGCTCGCTGCGGTGGGTGGCCACCCACACCGAGCACGAGGCCGTCCACCACCTGGGCGACGCCCGCCGCCAGCTGCCGTACCGGGTCACGGCCTTCAACACCGCCACCGCGTCGCTGAACAAGATCCACGACGACGCGGTGGCCCGGGAGTACGGGTTCGGCGGCGGCCTGGTGCCCGGCGTCGACGTCTACGCCTACCTGACCCACCCGCCGGCCGCCGCCTGGGGCGTCGACTGGCTGGCCCGGGGGACGATGCGGGCCCGCTTCCTCACCCCGGTCTACGACGGCGAGGCCGTCGAGGTGGTGGTGGGCACGCCGGTGGCCGACCCCGGAGGCCGGGCCGTCATGGGCCTCGAGCTGCGCAACCCGGACGGTGCCCTGTGCGCGGTCGGCGAGGCGGCGCTGCCCGACGGGCCGCCGGCCCGGCCGGAGGTCGCCTGGCCCGAGGCGGCGGCGCCGGCCGAGGAGCCGCCGGCCGACCGTCCCGCCGCCTCCCCCGCCAGCCTGGCCACGGGGACGGCGCTGACGATGCCCGGCCACCGGTTCGTGGCCGACCGGGCCGGCGAGTACCTGACCGAGGTGCGCGAGGGCCTGCCGCTCTACGCCGAGGCCGGCGTGGCCCACCCGGGGTGGCTGCTCCGCGACGCCAACTACGTGCTGTCGTCCAACGTCGTGCTGGGGCCGTGGATCCATGTCGAGTCGGTGGTCCAGCACCACGCCGCGGTGCGGGACGGCGAGGTCGTCGACGCCCGGGCCACCGTCACCCGGGAGTGGGAGCACAAGGGCCACCGCTTCGTGGCCCTCGACGTGGGCCTGTTCGCCGACGGCGCCCTGGCGGCCCGGGTGGCCCACACCGCCATCTACGCGCCCCGGCGCACCCGCTAGGCGCGGCCGCTAGGCGCGGCCGTATTCGTCCTCGTAGCGGACGATGTCGTCCTCGTGGAAGTCGCCGAAGCCCATCTCGAGCACCCGGACCGGCGCCGGGGCGTCGGCCGCCGCGGCGAGACGGTGGCGGGCGCCGCAGGGGATGAACACCTTGTCGTCGGGCTCGGGCTTGCCCTCGACGCCGTCGATCTCCCACACCCCGCCCGGGTCGAGGAACACCCACAGCTCCGACCGGCGCTCGTGGCTCTGGAGGGACAGCCGCTGGCCGGGCAGCACGGTGATGACCTTGACCGTGCACGGCTCGTTGTGGACCAGCCGGCGGAACCGGCCCCAGGGCCGCTCCTCGCCGTACTCGTCGGGCGGCTGGGACAGCACCTCGCGGTCAGGCATCGCACTCATCTTCTTCGGTCGCGGCTCAGATACGGAAACCGGCGGTGGCCGGGACGGGCCCGGGGTCGATCCCCACCCGGGCCGCCAGGTGGAGGGACACCATGTCGCCCACCAGCACCAGGTCGAGCAGCTGGGCCAGCGAGCCCTCGCCCACGGCCCGCACCTCGATCACGTCGTGGGTGACCTCGGCCAGCAGCTCGCGCACCTGGTCGAAGCGCACCTCCTCCAGCGGGTGCTCCTCGTCGTGGCGCAGCTCGACCAGCGTGAACAGCTGGCGCGTCACGTCGCCGTGCTGGCCCCAGCCCGCGACCTCGTTGTGGCACAGCTCGGGCATGGTGGCGCTGAAGGCGGGCGACTTGGCGTTCTCGTTGACCTGGGTCTTCCAGCGCCGGGCGGCCACGGCCCCGAGGGGTCCGGCGCCGACCACCAGGGGGATGGTCGGCCCGATGGCCCGGGCGATGGTGGCCGCGCTGTCGCCGGCGGCCAGCGCCTCCCGCCGCAGCTCCAGCTGGGCGACGGCGGCGTCGACCCACTCGCCCGCCCCGGGGAAGAGGCCGACCTGCTCGAGCATGACGACCAGCGGCACGGCCAGGGCGCCGAGGGCGGCGCGGGCCGCCGGCAGGTCGTCGGGCACCTCGATCAGCGGCGCCTGCCAGCTGGGGGCCATCTCGGCCAGCTGCCCGCCCCGGGTCACCACCACCATGCGGGCGCCCGCCGCGGCCGCGGCCTGGGCGGCCTCGACCGTCTCCTCCGTGTCGCCGGAGAACGACACGGCGAAGCACAGGGTGCCCGGCCCGACGAACGACGGCGGCCCGTAACCCCGGGCCACGACCATCGGCACCGGCACGAACGGCCCGGCCACCGCGGCCATCACGTCGCCGGCCAGGGCGCTGGCCCCCATCCCCAGCACGGCCACGTTGTCGACCTCGTCCAGCGGCGGCAGGCCCCGGACCCCGGCGGCGTCCCGGGCCGCCCGGGCCACCTGCTCGGGGAGCCCGACGGCCAGGGCGCGCAGGCCGAGGGTGTCGAGGGCGCTGTCGAGGTCGCCCACCACCCAGAGTCCTAGTCCTCGAAGGTCGGGGAGATGCCCTCGGCCGCGGCCTTGGCCATCAGGCGGTCGTGCTCGGGGTCGTCGACCGTGTCGGCCTCGTCGACCAGCATGATCGGGATGTCCTCCCGGATCGGGTAGCGCCGCTTGAGCCGGGGGTTGTACAGCGCGTCCTCGTCGGCGAAGTAGAGCAGCGGGCCCTTGTCCTCCGGGCAGGCGAGGATCTCGAGGAGCTGGGGATCGAGTGCCATGGTCGTCAACCTTGCTGGGTGATGAGCGCCCGCACCTCGGCGACGTGGGCGGCGCAGCTGTCGGGATCGGGGGCTTCCAGGTTCAGGCGCAGGAGCGGCTCGGTGTTGGAGGGCCGCAGGTTGAACCACCAGTCACCGCTGTCGACGGTCAGCCCGTCGACCCGGTCCTGCTCGGCGGCGGGGTAGGCGGCGGCCACCCGGTCGATGACGGCGGCGGCGTCGTCGACCGTCGTGTTGATCTCGCCGGAGGCGGCATAGCGGTCGAACGGCTTGCGCAATGACGACAGCGGCACGCCGGCCTTGCTGATCTGCTCCAGCACGACCAGGGCGGCGATGCTGCCCGAGTCGGCCCGGAAGTTGTCGCGGAAGTAGTAGTGGGCCGAGTGCTCGCCTCCGAAGGCGGCGCCGGTCTCGGCCATGACCGACTTGATGAACGAGTGCCCCACCCGGGTGCGCACCGGCGTGCCGCCGTTCTCGCGGATGACCTCGGGCACGGCCTTGGAGCAGATGAGGTTGTAGAGGATGGTGGCGCCCGGCTCGCGCTCGAGCACCCCCTTGGCCACGATGGCGGTGGTGGTGGAGCCGGACAGCGGGTCGCCCTGGTCGTCGACCAGGAACACCCGGTCGGCGTCACCGTCGAAGGCCAGCCCGACGTCGGCGCCCGTCTCCCGCACCCGGGCCTGGAGGTCGCGCAGGTTCTCGGGTTGGATGGGGTCGGCCGGGTGGTTGGGGAAGGTGCCGTCGAGCTCGCCGTACATGACCTCGAGCTCGAACGGGAGGGTGGCGAACACCTCGGGGACGACCAGGCCGCCCATGCCGTTGGCGGTGTCGGCCACCACCCGCAGGGGGGCGAGCGCGGTGACGTCGACGAACGAGCGGACGTGGTCGGCGAACGCGCCCAGTAGGTCCCGGCTCTCCATGTGGCCCGGCGCCCGGGGCGGCGTCTCGACCCCGTCGGCGGCCATGCGCTTGATGTCGGCCAGGCCGGTCTCCTCGCCCACCGGGCGGGCCCCCGACCGGCACAGCTTGATGCCGTTGTACCGGGCCGGGTTGTGGGAGGCGGTGAACATCGCGGCCGGGGCATCGAGGGTGCCGGCGGCGAAGTAGACGAGGTCGGTCGACGCCAGGCCCAGGTCGATCACGTCGAGCCCCTGGCGCTGCACGCCGGCGGCGAACGCCGAGGCCAGCTCGACGCCGCTCGGCCGCATGTCCCGGCCGATCAGCAGGCGCTCGGCCCCGTCGGTCTCGGCCATGAACCGGGCCACGGCCGCGCCGATGCGCTCGCACAGGGCGGCGTCGAGCTGCTCGGGGACCGTGCCCCGGACGTCGTAGGCCTTGAAGATCGCGTCGAGCGCATCGAGATCCGCCATGGGTGGTCCACGCTAGTCGCGCGGGCCGACGGCACCCGCCGCCGGGGCCGGGGGCGGGGCGGTCGGAGCGGCGGTCGGCGCGGTGGTCGGCGGGCGGTCGCCGCCCGCCTCGTAGAGCCCGGCGGCCGACCAGTGGCGGATGCGGAACAGGTCGACCACCAGCCGGGCCGCGTCCCGGGCCACCCGCACGGTCGACCGGGCCGAGTTCGTCACCGCCACCGGCACCTCGACCAGCGACAGCTCGTGCCGCTCGACCAGGTGGAGCACCTCGATGTCGAAGGCGAACCCGTCCACCCGGCTGCGGGCGAACACGAACCGGGCCACGTCGGACCGGAAGGCCTTGAGCCCGCTCTGGGTGTCGCGGTAGCTGCCCAGCAGCACCGCGTAGCCGAGCCAGTTGATGGCCCGGCTGCCCGCGGCCCGCAGCCGGGACGGGGCGGTCAGCGGCCGGCTGTCGGGGTGGCGGCGGTCGCCGATGGCCACGTCCCAGCCGTCCTCGACCGCGGCCGCCACCCGCACCACCTGTTCGGGGTCGTAGGCCAGGTCGGCGTCGGTGAACGCGATCGTGCGCCCCCGGGCCGCCGCCACCCCGGCCCGCACGGCCGCTCCCTTGCCCCGGTTGGCGGGCTGGACGACCACCTGGCGGGCGCCGGCGGCCAGGGCGGCGTCGGCGGTGGCGTCGTGCGAGCCGTCGTCGACGACCACGATCTCGACCCCGCCGTCGGCCGCCACCTCGGCCAGCCCGTCGGCCAGGCGGCGCACGGTGTCGCCGATGCGGTCGGCCTCGTCGTAGGCCGGGACGACCACGCTCAGCCGGACGTCGCCCGGCGCCTCGCCCCGCGGCCATCGCACCCGACGGGCCCGGGTCAGCTCGCCGAGCAGCACCGACCGGTAGCCGACGAGCCGGACGGCACCCGCCGCCAGCAGGGCCACCAGCTTGGCCTCGACCAGGGCCCGGGTCGACGTGAACCCGGTGCCGGCGTAGAGCGCCCGCAGGACGGTGACGTCGACCAGCGCGGCCAGCGCGGCCACACCCACGAAGGCGGGCGGGATCTCCACCCAGCGGACGTAGGGGTCGCTGCGGAACGTCACCCACCGGTGCAGGGCGTACGACAGCGCGCTGGCCAGGGCGATGGCGGCCAGGTCGGCCGCCACCAGGATCCACCCGAGCTGCTGGCGGAACAGGACGAGCAGGCCGATGTCCACCAGCGTCGGCACCAGGGCCACGGCGGCCAGCCGCCGCAGCCGCCCGCTCATGGACCGCCGTCGGCCGGCGGCGCCCCGCCCGTCGGCTCGGGCACCGCGCCGACGGGGAACGGGCCCTCGTCGGGGTCGCCCCAGAGCCGGGCCTGCGCCGCCAGGTCGGCCTCGGCGTCGAACGCGGGCGGCGCCGGCGGCGGGGTGAAGCGGTAGCGGCCCCGCCAGGCCAGCAGCACGAGCCCGACCAGGCCGAGGAAGGTGAGCGTGTAGGACAGGTACTCGACCCAGGTGCGCCCGTAGGTCAGCGACACGTGCTTGGACGTGGGCACGACGACCATGAGGTTGGGCGCCACCCGGTAGGGGCCGTCGGCCCCCGACGCCCGCCAGTTGGGGAAGTAGGACATCTTGACCAGCACCGGCGTGCCGACCTTGTCGACGTCGAACGACAGGCTCTCGTTGCCCGGCCTGATGTTCGACACCTGGACCTCGGGCAGGGGCCGGGCCTCGGGCCGGTCGCCCACCGCCACCCGCTGCCAGTCGTCGGGGCCCGACCGGGCCAGCGGCACGTCCCATTGGGTGGCGTCGTCGAACCAGCGGATGGCCGGCCCGCCGAAGTGGCCCGACTCGTCGAGCGGCTGCTCGACCCACTGGCGCTGGGTGTCGTTCACGCCGGTCACCACGGCCGGCTCGTTCTTCAGCGGCGTGACCATCTCGCTGTCGGCCACCTCGAACACGACCCACGGCCCCGACACCGCGATCTCCTTCAGGTCGGGGTTGGTGCGGGCCTGGGCGATGGCGTTGGCCGAGGTGGCCATGTAGTACTTCACGCCCAGCATCTGGAGGTGCTCGACGCCCTTGGTGATGTCGAAGCTGCCGTAGGGCAGGTCGCGCTGGGCGGCGCTGGGGGCGGTCGACAGCTCGGTCTGGGTCAGGAAGTGGAACGGGGTCGTGGCCGAGGCCTCGAAGTACAGGCCCTCCATCGAGCCGATGCAGCCGTCGGTCCAGAACGGCAGCAGCATGAGCGCCATCGGGGTGCCGTAGCGGTCGAGCTCCTTCTGGTACTCCCAGAAGGTGCGGCCGCAGCCCCGGTCCTGGCCCACCTGCTTCATGGTCTGGACCACGTCGAAGTACTCGCGGTAGGCGTCCTTGCCCTCGTAGCCGGTGTAGTTCCAGCGGGCCCAGGACGGCACGAAGCTCACCGGCCCGGCGTGGATCTGGACCGGGGAGAAGCGGGGCCAGGCGTTGGCGTTGGCGCCCTTCTCGGTGAACGGCAGCTGGCCGAGCGGCACGCCGACCAGCACGACGATGGCCGCCAGCGCGCCCAGCGCCACCGGCGTGCCCACCCCGGGTGGCGCGCGCCGGCCGTCGCGGGCCAGCACCATCACGGTCTTGGCCGTCTCCGAGATGGCCAGCCCCGCCAGCAGGAAGGCCGTCAGGTAGTAGAAGGGCAGCAGCCGGCCGTTCCACAGGCGGCCCTCGGGCATGATCACGAACACGACCCCGAACATCAGGGTGGCGGCGGCCAGCACGATGCCGGCCCGCAGCCGCAGGGCGACGGCCAGCCCCGCCCCCACCAGGGCCAGGGCCAGCACCCAGCGGATGTCGACGTCGGGGGTCTTGGACGGGACCAGGTACTTCCAGATCGTCTCGGGCGGGTCGGCGTTCCGGTAGGGCAGCTTCTCCCACCCCATGTCGTTGAGGTAGGCGCTGCGCAGGTAGAAGGGCCCCACCCACCAGGCCGCCAGCAGTCCCCCGACCACCAGGGTGGGGGTCAGCCACCGGACGCTCTCCGACAGCAGCCACAGCCCGGCGACCCCGGCCACCAGCCCGAGGACGGCCAGCACCAGGCCGGGTCCGGCGGGGGCACCGAGCGCCTTGCCGGCCACCACCGCCAGGCCGCCGCCCGCCACCAGCCCCACCGCCGGCAGGGGCGGGGCGGTCGAGCGGCGGAAGCGGACCAGGACGATGATGCCGGTCACCGCCAGGGCCCAGAAGGCCGGGATCAGGTGGCACAGCCCGGTCAGGGCCAGCAGCCCGGCGGCCAGGGCCCGGTGGCGGCCGGTCTCCAGGCCCCGCATGACCACGCCCAGGTAGACGAGGGCGAAGCTGAGGGACATCGAGAAGGCGAACTCGCCGGCGAGCGTCGACGGGATGTTGCCGCCGTAGATCGTGAAGCCCCGGTAGAAGAGGAACGGCAGGGTGAACACCGCCAGCACCGCGGGCGTCGGGTAGCGCAGGCCCCCCAGCCGGCCGAACAGGTAGGCCGCGATCGGCAGGGTGGCCACCCCGCTGACCGTCACGAGCTTGAAGGCGACCCCGTAGGGCAGGCCCACGAACGAGAAGGCGAGCAGCGCCCCCGCCGCCAGCGCCACGCACACCCGCCGCTCGCGGCGGCGGGCCACGGCCAGCACCGCCAGGCCCACCCCGAGCGCGGCGGGGACGACGGCCAGCGCCCCGTGGATGCCGACGTTGAGCCAGACGATCAGCAGCGACGGCAGCACCATGTAGAACTGGTACGCGGGGAACCCGGCGTACCAGTCGGGCGACCAGCCGGCCACCTGGCCGTGGGGCAGCAGGTGGTCTCGCAGGTAGGCCGGGCCCCACACGTGCGCGCCCATGTCGCCGCCGGCCGGGGTCGTGTTGCGCAGCAGCAGGTCGGGCTGGAGGTGCCACAGCACGAAGGCCACGCACGCCCCCACCACCACCAGGTCGACCCAGCGGCGGATGCTGCGGCGCTGGGCCGCCAGGTCGGCCTCGTCGGCCGGCGCCGGGTCGGGCCAGCCGTCGTGGTGGCCGTCGCCGTCGCCGTCGGGCGGGGCCTCGCCGTCGCCGGGCGGCTCCGTCAGCCCGAGCGCGCGGTCGTCGACGCTGCGCACCATGTCAGCGCGCCACCAGCAGGGCGACGACGGCGGTCAGGTTGAACACCATGTGGGCGAAGATCGACGGCCCCAGCCGGCCGTAGCGGTAGGCCAGCCAGCCGAACAGGGCCCCGGCCAGCGACAGCGCCACGAACTGGAGCGGCTCGAAGTGGGCGGCGCCGAAGAGGACCGACGTGAAGCCGATGCCGGCGACCGGGCCGAAGCGGCGGATCATCGACCGCTGGACCAGGCCCCGGTAGAAGATCTCCTCGACGATGGGCGCCCCGATGCCGACGATCAGGATGAGCAGGATCACGCCCACCGGCCCCGCCGCCCGGTCGGTGATCTCCCGGGCCGGGCCGGAGATGTCCTCGGCGTCGAAGTCCAGGAGTAACCGCAGCGGGATGTAGACGAGCGGGACCATGAGGTACTGGCCGAGCGCCCCGGCCAGGAACCCGACCGGCAGGTCGCCCCAGGTGGCGCGCAGGCCGAAGTCCTCGCGCATGTTGTTGCCCTTGTAGCGGGCCGCCAGCCAGGGCACGCCGAGCAGGCCGACCCACAGCCCGAGCTGGGCGACGGCCAGCCACCCGAGCGGGAGCTTGTCGAAGCTGTCGACCCCGCTGGCGCTCACGGCGAAGCTCGCCGTGATGAAGCTGCCGATGACCGAGACGACGAACCCGATCAGGGCGTCGCCGAGGCCCCACCGCACGGGCGCGCTGTCCACGGGCGCGGCGACGACGGGGTTGGGCTCAGCCACCGCACCAGGCTACGTGGCCGCGCGGGTCAGGAGACCAACGCGTCCGCACGCGGCGTGCCGCCCCGCCGATCGACCAGCCTCCAGCCGCGCGGGACACGGAGGCCATCGGCATGGACCGAGCACAGGTCGTAGGCCATGGGATGCCGCTCCCCCGCGAGCGCGTCGAGCCACGTGGTGCGCGTCTGGTAGTCGTAGACGAAGGTCGCGGTGGCGGCCTCGGCGCACGCAGGGCGGGCGCAGGCTCGTGTCATGGGGGCACAAGGTAGCGGTGGCACCCGTATCCTGTGACCATGAGCCCGCCTCCCACCCCTCCCCCGCCGCCGCCCGGTCAGGGCCGCTCGCCGCGCGGGCAGGGCTTCGGGGGCGGCGGCTCGGGTAACGGCAGCGGCGGGTCCGGTCAGCAGATGCCGCGCTGGGTGATCTGGGTCGTGGCCGCGGTGCTCATCGCCATCTTCGTGCTGCCCACGCTGATGACCCGCACCGACCGCACCAAGATCAGTTACACCGACATGCGGTCGCGGGTGGCCGAGGACAAGGTGTCCAGCCTCACCTGGTCGAACAAGGGCGGGTCGGTCACCGGCAAGCTCAAGGACGGCACCGAGTTCTCGACGACCGGGCCCGAGGTCCCGACCGACGACGACATGGCGCTGTTCCGGGAGCACGACGTCCAGGTCAGCTTCACCAACCCCCAGCCGTCGCTCATCACCGCGCTGCTGCCGCTGCTCATCCCGGTGGCGCTGTTCATCGGCATCTTCTGGCTGATGCAACGGCGCGCCCAGAGCCAGATGGGCGGGATCATGTCCATCGGGCGCAGCCGGGCCAAGACCTACTCGACCGAGCGGCCGGGCACGACGTTCGCCGACGTGGCCGGGTATGACGGGGTGAAGCAGGAGATCACCGAGGTGGTCGACTTCCTCAAGCACCCCGAGCGGTTCGCCGAGATCGGCGCCCGCATCCCCAAGGGCGTGCTGCTGGTCGGCCCCCCGGGCACCGGCAAGACGCTCATCGCCCGGGCGGTGGCCGGCGAGGCCGGCGTGCCGTTCCTGTCGGTGACCGGCTCCGACTTCATGGAGATGTTCGTGGGCGTCGGCGCCAGCCGGGTCCGCGACCTGTTCCAGAGCGCCCGCAAGATGGGCCGGGCGATCATCTTCGTCGACGAGATCGACTCGATCGGCCGCAAGCGGGGCGCCGGCCTCGGCGGCGGCCACGACGAGCGCGAGCAGACCCTCAACCAGATGCTGTCCGAGATGGACGGCTTCGAGGCCACCGAGGGCATCGTGATGATGGCGGCCACCAACCGGCCCGACATCCT